>JBGTUD010000071.1:0-11358 GCA_041939405.1 Sphingopyxis sp.
ATGCTCTACATGACGCTGATGATGGTTTCGCCGATGGTCGTACTGATGATCGTCGCGATGCCTGACATGTTCCCGTCGAAACGCCTTAACACGCTCCTGCTGCTGGGATCGGCAGTCGCCTTCTTCGGAAGCTTCGCGCTGATTCGGACTCAGACGACCATCGGCGACACGGCCTTCTTGCGTTCGATGATCCCGCATCATTCGGGCGCGATCCTCATGTGCGAACAGGCTTCCCTCAGGGATGCCGAAATACGCGAACTTTGCCGCGGCATCATCGCAGGGCAGGCGGCCGAAATCGAACAGATGAAATCCATTCTCGCGAGGAAATGACATGAAAAGTCCGATGACGCGCCGTCACCTTCTCGGTCTGATTGCCGTCGGCTCGGGGATGGGGCTTGCGGCATGCAATTCTTCCCCGGGACCGGCGGCAACCAGCGACAAAGACGGCGGGGCTCGCGAGCCTCGCGCCGATGCGGCGAACATCCGGCAGATGCTCGTCTATCGCGATCCCGAATGCGGATGCTGTGAAGCCTGGGCGGATATTGCGCGCGCGGCGGGCTATGCGGTGACCGTTGAGAACCGTTCCGACATGCCTGCCGTAAAGGCGCGATATGGTGTGCCCGACGAGCTAGCTTCGTGTCACACCGCGATCGTCGGTGGCTATGCCATCGAAGGCCATGTGCCGATGCCACATGTCGCGAAGCTGCTTCGCGACAAGCCGCGCGACATTCGCGGGATCGCCGTGCCTGGCATGCCGCGCGGATCTCCGGGCATGGAAATGCCGGATGGAAGAACCGACGCCTTCGAAGTGATGGCGTTCGCTGGCGACGGCAAGGTTGCGCAATTTCGCGCATGAGCTGTCGCAACGACAAGTGGAGATTGATATGACGAGATATATTCCCCTCGCGAGCGCCGCAGCGCTGATGGTCGCACTGGCGGGATGCGGCGCGGAGTCTGCGCAGAAGAGCGACACGGCGCCGGAACAAAGCGAAGTCCCTGCCGGTGAGGCCCCGGCAATGGTCGAGACCACGCCGGCTGCCGACGAGACGCCAACAGCCCCTGAAGCGGCACCGACAGAAGCAGCAAGGCCGGCGGAGAATTCCAAACTTGCCGCAAAACCTGCTGTTCCGCCGCGGGCTAAGGCCGCGCCGGAAGCGCCGAAGCCCGTAGAAACCGAGCCCGATCCGCACGCCGGGCACGATATGGATAAAAAGTAAGAGATCATTTGCCGATGAGGCTTGTCGGCCGGCCACCCAAGGACAGCCGGCATGAAGCGCCCGCCGGGACTGGTAATCACCCGCGGGACCGGCCGCCTGTTCGCCGCAATGGCGGGCGGCCCCCGCAGATCACGCTGTTCGCGCCGAAGCCCGTCCGGGAGAATGGAACGGCGAGGCCGGGTTGGGCGCGGCGCGCCGCCGTGCGGCACGGAGCGAGAGATATAACTATATGGAATAACCATCTCGTTTTTAGCGATGAGTCGTGATTATTTCTGGTCATGCCACGGTCACAGAGATAGCTCGGTGGCGAAGCCGAGAGCTTTCGCAAATGGAGGGGACCATGAGGAAATTGCTTCGCACGAGTGGCTCGATTATCGCCGTCCTGGCAGGATTGTCGGCCGCCGCCGCCTTCGCGCAGGATAACGCCAAAGAGGCGCCGCAGTCAGGCGCGTCGCAGGGCGAAATCGTCGTGACGGGCACGCGGCGGAACGATCTCAAGGCGGCCGATTCCGCTCAGCCGATCGACATCATCTCCGGCGCCGAACTGCTCGAAAAGGGCACGGCCGACATGAACGATCTCCTCCGCACCGAGGTCCCGTCGCTCAACGTCCAGCGCCTCGTAAGCAACGACGGCGCCGTCTTCACCCGGCCTTTCTCGCTCCGCGGCCTGCCGCCGGACCAGACGCTGGTGCTCGTGAACGGCAAGCGGCGCCATCGCGGCGCAACGGTCCAGTTCACCAATGTTCCCTATATCCGAGGATCGCAGGGACCCGATCTTTCGGCGATCCCGTCGATCGCGATCGGCCAGCTCGAGGTTCTGCGTGACGGCGCGTCGGCGCTCTATGGATCCGATGCGATCGCGGGCGTACTCAATTTCGGTCTGCGCCGCGACCGCGAGGGCGGATTGCTGATCGCCCGCTATGGCCAATTCTACAAGGGCGACGGCGAGGATTTCCTCGTTCAGGGCAATGTCGGGCTTCCCTTCACCGACGCGGGTTTCGTCAACATCAGCGGCGAATATGTGAACGCCAGCACGACGTCGCGCGGTATCCAGCGTCCCGACGCGCAGGCGCTCATCGATGCCGGCGTTCAGGATGTCCCGGTCCCGGCGCAGCGCTGGGGAAATCCCGAATCCGAGGCGGCGCGCATCTTCGTCAACGCAGGCATCGAACTGTCGGACGAGATGGAATTCTACACCTTCGGCAACTATAGCTGGAGCCGCGGCACGACGGCCTTCTTCTACCGCAACCCCAATGCCAGCTTCATTTCCACCTCGATTCCGCTCACCAATACGCCCGGAGGACAGCGGTTCAGCTTCCGCCAGCTCTTTCCCGGCGGCTTTACCCCGGATTTCGGCGCGACGGTAACCGATGCCGCGCTTGCGGCCGGCCTCAAGGGCGAATTCTCCTCGGGCCTGACCTATGATCTCAGCGCTTCCTATGGTCAGAACCATGCTTCCTACCGGATCGACAATACGGTCAATCCGTCGCTTGGCCTCACGTCGCCGACGTCGTTCAAGCCGGGGCAACTCAAGCAGCGCGAACTCGCTTTCAATCTCGATCTCACTTACCCCATCGCGATCGGCACCTCCGATCCGCTGACGCTTGCCGGCGGTCTTGAGTATCGGCGCGAGACATATGAGATCACGGCTGGCGACATCGCATCGTGGCAGGTTGGGCCTTTCGCGTCGGTTATCGATCCCGATACCGGGAACCGCGTCGGACTGCCGGTCGGCTCGAACGGCTTCCCGGGCTTCAGTCCCATCCAGGCAGGTGAGTTCGCGCGCAGCAATTGGGCTGCCTATGCGTCGATCGAGGGCAATCTCACCGACGCGCTCCAGTTCGGCCTTGCCGGCCGCTACGAGAATTATTCGGACTTCGGCTCGAAATTCACCTGGAAGGTCAACGGGCGATATGATTTCTCGGACGTCTTCGCGGTGCGCGGATCGGTCAACACCGGCTTTCGTGCGCCGACGCCGGGCCAGTCGAACGCCTCGCAGGTCCAGACCAACATCGACTCGATAACCGGGGCGCCGCTGACCGCAGGCATTATCGCGCCCAACAATCCGGTCGCGCAATTCTTCGGCGCGACGCCGCTCAAGCCCGAGAATTCGTTCAACTTCACCGGTGGCATCGTGGTGAAACCTTCTAATCGGGTCACCCTCACCATCGACTATTTCAACATCAAGGTCGAAGACCGGATCGCCGTTTCGGGCAACTTCAACCTCACCCCGGCGCAGCGCGCGCAGCTCGCGGCGCTTGGCATTCCCGGTGGGGATTCCTTCCAGCAGGTGAGCTTCTTCACCAACTCCTTCGACAGCCGCACCCAGGGCGTCGATGCAGTGCTCACCGTGGGCTTCGACCTCGGCGGCGGCAAGGCCACGCTCGGTCTCAACGGCAACTATACCAAAACCGATGTCATCAAGGCCTCGCCGGTGATCACTGCGGACCGCGAGCGGCTGCTCGAACTCGAGGGCTTCGTTCCGAAGTGGAAGGGCAATGCGTCCTTCACCTATGCGGGTGAGCGCTTCGGCTTCGTCGCGCGTGCAAATTATTACGGCAAATGGACCGACTATGGCGCCGCACCGGCTGCCGACCAGACGGGCGCCGCCGAACTGCTGGTCGATCTCGAGCTGTCCTACAAGGTCAGCGACATGCTCAAGCTTGCGGTCGGCGGCGAGAATATCTTCGACAATTACCCCGACGTCGAGGCGCGGCAATCCCAGATCAACAACGGGATCCGATATCTCCGCTTCGCGCCGACCGGGTTCAACGGAGGCTTCTGGTACGTCCGTGCGACCGCCTCCTTCTGATCGGTGGCCGTGAAGGCCGTGCGGCGACCTGTGTCTTCAGCTGGCGTCGGAGCCGAACATCGCGTCTCGGTGGGATTCGAGCACCGCTATAAAGGCCGCAGCGACTTGGGACATCGGCCTCAACTTCGGCGTGAAGAGCATATATTCGAAATGGACCTCCGGCGCGAAATCACGGACCGTAAGGCCCCGCTCGGCATAATCCGCTGCGGTCACGGGGTTGAGAATCGAACATCCGACCCCCTGCATGACAAGCGCGCAGATGGTCATCGCATATTGGGTTTCGATGACCATCTCGCGGTGGACGCCTGCGTCTTCGAAAATGCGGTCGATGCGGTGACGCACACCGTCCTCGAGCGCGAGCGAAATGAAGGGCTCGCCCTCGAGATCGGCCGGCCGGATGACGTCCTTGACAGCCAGCCGGTGGCCGGCGGGGAGAACGCAGGCGCCGGGGCAGCGCAGGAAGCGCTCCATCCTTATGCCTGGCAGTTCGCGCGCCGGCGTTGCGAGGCCGATGTCGAACTGCTGGTTCGCCATCCATTGCCGCACCGTCGAGGAGCTGCGGGTCTGGAGCTGAACGGTGACGCCGGAATGTGTCTCGCGAAAGGCCGCGATCACGCGCGGCAGGAAACTGACCGCGAGCGCCGGGAGGGCCGCGATCCGGAGCGTACCGGTCGCCATGTTGCGAATGTCTTCCGCTACCCGCTTCAGGGCCGCAATGCCCGAGAAACTCCGCTCGACTTCGTAGAAAAAGGCGTCGGCTTCGGGCGTCACAGTGAGCGCGCTGCCGCGCGAGCGCAGGAAGAGCTGAAAGCCCAGCTGATGCTCGAGCTCGGCAAGCATCTTGCTCACTGCGGGTTGCGACAGGTTGAGCGACTGTGCGGCCTGAGTAACCGATCCGGAGAGCATTACGGCTCTGAAGGCTTCGAGGTGACGCAGGTTCATTGGACATCGCTCCCTATAGCTATTTCTTATGGCGCTAGCATCGAAAGCCTCGTTCATGAATAGGTCGCACGCACCGCGCCGCTGGCTTCCGGCGCTGCTCGCCGCCGGCGCCCTGCTTCTTGGCGGCTGCGACCGCGAGCCGGCCGGCACCGGCGGATATGAGATTGCCGCGGCGAAGGGATCTACGCTCGCGCGGATTCGTGCGCGCGGAACGCTCAATTGCGCCATTCATACGGGGCAGCTCGGTATGTCCTATCTCGACAAGCGCGGGCGCTGGCAAGGGTTCTTCGTCGATTATTGCCGGGCGCTCGCCGCCGCGGTCCTCGGCGATGCCCGCAAGGTCCGGTTCATGCCGGTCGCCTCGAACAAGCGCTTCACGATCGTGCAGACGGGCGAGGCCGACGTCCTGTCGCGGACGACGACATGGACGCTGACGCGCGACACCGACCTCGGGGTGAATTTCGTCGGCACCATGTATTATGACGGGCAGAGTTTTCTGGTGCCGCGTCGGTCGGGCGTGCGGCTGCCCGCAGATCTTGACGGCGCGTCGATCTGCATCACCAAGGGAACGACTTCTGAACTCAACACCGCCGAATATTTCGAGCGCAAGGGGCTGCGCTTCCAGTCGGTCGTGTTCGAGAATCCCGAGGAAGCCAAGCTCGCCTTCTTTGCCGGGCGGTGCGACGCGATGACCACCGATGCCTTCACGCTGACCGTGATCCGTCTCGCCGATACCGCGCATCCGGACGATTATGTTGTGCTGCCCGAACGACTCACCAAGGAGCCGGTAGGTCCCGTCGTGCGCAGCGACGACGAGCAATGGTATGAGATCAACAAATGGGTGCTGAACGCGCTCTTTGCTGCCGAGGAAATGGGGGTCACCCGCGCGAATGCAGCGCGCATGCGCGTGGCCTCGCGTGACCCCGAAGTGCGCAAGATGCTCGGCGGCCTGCCCGGATTCGGCAAGTCGCTCGGCCTCGACGATGACTGGGCGTATCGGGCGATCGAGGCGACGGGCAATTATGGCGAAATCTTCGACCGGCACATTACGCCGCTCGGCGTCGAGCGCGGGCAAAATAAGCTCTATCGGGACGGCGGGCTGATCTACCCGTTGCCGATGCGATGACTCATAAACACAGGCGGCTTGCCATCGCTGCGTTGCCCTGGCTGCTGATCGCGGGCGGGCTAGTGGTCGCCTACGGCCTCTTTGCGACATTGGCGGACAATCTCGCGGACCGAAACATCCGGACGGGGTTCGGTTTCCTGTTCGACCGGGCGGGTTTCGCAATCGGCGAAACGCTGATCGCATACGCGCCGGGCGACTCCTATGTCGCGGCGCTGGCGGTGGGTCTTCTCAACACGCTTCTGATATCGGCGCTCGGTATTATCTTCTCGACCTTGCTCGGCCTCGCGGTCTGCATGGCGCGCCTGTCGTCCAACTGGCTGCTTGCGAGGCTCTCCGGCCTTTACATCGAACTTGTTCGCAACATTCCGCTGCTGCTCCAGATGTTCGTCTGGTACGCGGTCCTGCTTTTCGGTCTACCCGGCCCCGGTCCGGACGCCATCGGTGCGTTCGACCTCGACAATCGGGGCTTGCACATCCCCGCGCTCACCCTGGCCGGTCCGGGAAGGGCGGCCCTGCTCATCGCTATCGTTGCCTGTGCGATCCTGCTGGGTGCCGTGCGGCGAGGAGCCGTTCGCACACGCACCGCGCTGGCCTTCGCCGGCATCTCCCTGGCTCCGCTCCTGCTGTGGGGCGGGATCGATCTGCCGCGGGCGGGGCGCTTCGGAACCGTGGGCGGGCTGTCGCTCTCCACAGAGTTTCTGACGCTGGTCGCCAGCCTTTCGGTCTATGCCTCGGCCTATCTGGCCGAGATATTCCGCGGCGCGATCCTCGCCGTTCCTGCAGGGCAGAGCGAGGCCGCCAAAGCGCTCGGCCTGTCAACCGCGCAAACGATGAGACGGATCGTGATTCCGCAAGCGCTGCGCATTGCCATCCCGCCGATGACGAGCTGGCATCTCAACACGATCAAGAACAGCTCCCTGGGGGTAGCGATCGGTTATCCCGAGTTTGTCTCGGTAGTCGATACCGTTATCAGCCAGACAGGGCAGGCGATCGAAGGTGTTGGTCTGATCGTCGCGACTTTCCTCCTGCTCTCGCTGTCCTTGTCGTTCGTTACCGGCCGCTATGCCCGCCGGTTGGGCTGGAACGTTGCCGGGCAGCCCGGCCGGAGCATCCCGTCGGCGCCCCTCGAACCCTTTCCGCTGCGCTCGGTAGTCGCCTGGCCGTCGTGGATGCGGCGCAATCTCTTCGGGGGAGGGCGCCAGTCAATATTGACCATCGCGATCCTCGCCATGACCGCGGCTCTTGCCGGCAAGGCACTCTCGTGGCTGCTGTTCGACGCGACCTTCGCCGGGGGCGCGGCCGATTGCCGTTTGGCCAGCGGTGCCTGCTGGCCATTCCTCCGCGAAAATGTGCGGCTTATATTGTTCGGGACCTATCCCGAAGCCGAGCAGTGGCGGTCCGCAGCAGCGGCGGCGGCGCTGCTTTCCTGCCTCGCGTTCTCCTTCGTTCCGCGATTTTGGCGTAGCCGCCTCGGCCTAGCCTGGCTCGGCGCGATCGCGGTGGCGGTACTTCTGCTGCGCGGCGGGTTCGCGGGCCTTTCCTATGTGCCGATGGAGAAGTGGAGCGGCCTGCCGGTCACATTGCTGCTCGCGAGCCTAGCGGTGGTCGGCGCGTTTCCGCTGGCCATACTCCTCGCATTCGGCCGCAGGTCGTCGCGGCGCGGGATTAGCTGGCCGAGCATCGCCTTCATCGAGCTGGTTCGTGGAACGCCGCTGATCGGCGTGCTCTTCCTCGCCGCGGTCCTGTTCCCGCTGTTCGTGCCCTCTTATCTCTCGATCGACAGCCTGCCGCGCGTCCAGCTCGCGCTCATATTCTTCACCGCCGCCTATATGGCGGAGGTCATCCGGGGCGGCCTGCTGGCGGTTCCCGCGGGGCAGGCCGAGGCCGCGCAGGCTCTTGGCCTCGCCAAATGGCAGGCGCGGCGCCACATCCTGTTGCCGCAGGCCCTGAAAGTCAGCGTACCCGGACTGGTCAACACTTCGATCAGCGAGGTGAAGAACACGACGCTCGTCCTCATCGTCGGCGTCTTCGATTTGTTGCAGACGACCCGCCTCTCCTACGTCGAGGCGCAATGGCGACCCTATTTCGCCGAAGCCTATCTTTTTACCGGGACAATCTTCTTCCTCCTCTGTTTTTCCCTGTCCCGGCTCAGCATGAAGATCGAACGGAAACTAAACTATGCAGGATAATCACGACAGAAAATGGCCCGGGGAGCCGGCAAGCCCGAAAGGGCACGCCTGGCAGGACCCGACGCGTGCCGTTCACGGCGGTCCCCGCCCGCGCGATCAGCGGGGCCTCATCAATCCGCCCGTCGATCGAGCCTCCACCATTATCTACGGCAGCGTCGAGGCCTATATGGACCGGCACCAGGGTCTCTACGATGAGGTCATCTATGGCCTGTACGGAACGCGAACGACCTTTGCGCTCGCCGAGGCCGTCAGCGAACTCGAAGGCGGCTGCGCCACCGTCATCACCTCGTCTGGAACCAGCGCGATCGCGCTAGCCCTCACGGCTTTCGTGGCCGGGGGCGATCATCTGCTCGTTGCGGATTGCGTCTATGGGCCGACCCGCAAGTTTCTGACCGACGTTCTCGCGCGCTTCGGGGTCGAGGTGGAGTATTTCCGGCCCGATATCGGAGCGGAGATTGCCGGGCTGTGCCGCAGCAACACCCGGCTCATCTACATCGAGACCCCGGGCTCGCAGACATTCGATATGATCGACGTCCCCGCGATCACGGCGGTTGCACGCAGCCGGGGCATATTGACCGCTCTCGACAACACCTGGGCGACGCCGCTTTTCTTCAAACCCTTGGCCCATGGGGTCGACATCTCGCTTGCTTCGGCAACCAAATATCTCTCGGGGCACTCCGACTGTCTGCTCGGCACGATGACCGCCGCCAGCGATGCCGTCTACCGCCAGCTCAAGGATGCGGCGGCGCGCTGGGGCAACTGCGCGAGTCCCGACAATTGTTATCTCGTCCACCGGGGCATCAGGACGCTCGATGCCCGCCTTGAACGCCACCAGCGTACCGCAGCGACGCTGATCGAATGGTTCGCCCAGCAACCCGAAGTGGTCGCGGTCCGCTATCCGGCCCATCCCGCCGATCCCGGCCATGCGATCTGGAAGCGGGATTTCACCGGAGCGTCCGGATTGTTCGGTGTTCAGCTCGATGGTCTTACCCCTCCGGAAACCAGCGCCTTTTTCAACGAATTCTCGCTGTTCCAGCTCGGTTCGAGTTGGGGCGGCTTCGAAAGCCTCGCGGTTCCGGCGTGGCCCGCTCCGATCCGCGACTTTCCCAATGGCGAGGCAGATGGGGCGCTGATCCGTATTCACGCCGGCCTCGAAGCGCCGCAGGATCTGATCGCCGACCTCGCCGCAGCCTTCGCGCGGGTACGGGCGCTACGCGGCCGGGGGCAGGCGTCATGACCGACGCCTCGGGCCACGCGGCCGTCAGCTTGCGGCAGGTCGACAAATATTATGGCGCCTATCATGCCCTCCGCTCGATCGACCTCGAAATCGCCCCGCGCGAGCGGATCGTGATTTGCGGCCCTTCAGGCTCCGGCAAATCGACGCTCATTCGCTGCATGAACAGGCTCGAAGTGCCCGACTCCGGTGCCGTTTTGATCGAGGGAACCAAGATAACCGACGCGTCGCGGGAGGCCGTTGCGGCGCTCCGCGCCGTCGGCATGGTCTTTCAACTGTTCAATCTGTTCCCGCACAAGACGGTGCTGGAGAATTGCACCCTCGCGCCTGTCCTGCTCGGCGGCTTGTCTCTTCCGGAGGCGGAGGCGCGGGCCATATCCTATTTGGACAAAGTGAGGATTGCCGACCAGGCGGACAAATATCCGGGGCAGCTCTCGGGAGGGCAGCAACAGCGGGCCGCGATCGCCCGCGCTCTGACGATGGAACCCCGGATTTTTCTCTTCGACGAGCCGACATCGGCGCTCGATCCCGAAATGATCAAGGAGGTACTAGATGTGATGACGGCCCTTGCCGGCGAAGGACGGACGATGGTGTGCGTGACGCACGAAATGGGATTCGCGCGCGAGGCGGCCGATCGCATTCTTTTCATGGATCAGGGCCAGATCATCGAAGACGCGAGGCCGGCCGATTTTTTCCCGGCGCCGAAAAGCGAGCGCGCACGGACCTTTCTCGAACAGATAATTTCGCATTGAACGGCTCATGTCGGTCGCCCCAAGCGGTGCCGACCTACTTAATCATGTCATTTCATGAGCAAGCCGAGGGAGAGACCAGCCGGCTCCTTGCGCCAATAGGCTCGGGCCAGCAAAAAAATTTCAAAATCGATGAGGGGTAGAGCTTTGGGGTGCGTATCTAATAGGTATCATGCGCCCGGAATTTCCTTCATAACTAATTGATATGATTCAATAAATTCCTATTGACCTGTATATACATTTGATGCTCTCTGAGGGGAATCAGCTAACCATCAGGGGGTTTCGCTATGATGACCAGGACAATTTTGCTCGCGAGCGCCGCAGCGGTCGCCACCTTTGCAACGCCAGCGCTCGCGCAGAGCGATGCAGCGACGCAGTCACCCGCTGCGGAGGATGCTCCGAACGGATCGGACATCGTCGTGACCGGCTCGCGCATTCGTCGCCAGGACCTCGCGGGCGTGGGGCCTGCGACGGTGGTATCCGCCGAACAGATAGAAAATACCGGTGTCGTCAATATCGAGACGGTGCTGCAGCGCCTGCCGGCCAACGCCGGTTTCGCGGGCAACCAGACCTCGGCCTATTGGGCGAACAATGGCTATGGGACGGCGCAGGTGAACCTGCGCGGCCTCGGTATCAAGCGCACCCTTGTGCTGCTCAACGGCCGCCGTCTCGTCGCGGGTGGCACCGGGGCGAACTCGTCGCCCGACCTCAACATGATCCCGGTCGCCGCACTCGCGCGCACCGATGTGCTGAAGGACGGCGCCTCGGCGATCTATGGCGCCGATGCGATGGCGGGTGTCGTCAACCTTGTAACGCGCACCGACTATGAAGGCCTCGGCCTCAGCGTCCGGCAGGGGATCACCGAAAAGGGCGATGGGTCGGATTTCACCGCCGATCTCCTCTGGGGTATCCGCAACGACCGTGGCGGCTTCATGGCAGCCGTCACCTACCAGAAGACGAAGGCCGTCAACATGGCCTCGCGAGCGCCCTGTTCGCTCGCGGAAACGACGCCGGGATCGCTGAGCTGCGTCAACAGCGCTTCGACCATCGGTGGGCGTGCGGTGCTGCCCAACGGTCAGCAGATCAACT
>JBGTUD010000072.1:0-11263 GCA_041939405.1 Sphingopyxis sp.
CCGCGACGATGCCGAGCGCGGGCAGCGCATCGGCCAGGCTCTGCAACCCTTCGGCGGGCTTCATACTGTGGTGGTGGTGGCTCTTGAGCGCATTGTCCATGACTTCCTCGACCGCGTGCGGGTCGAGCGTGCCCGACGAAACGACGACCAGGCGCAGCGTGTCACAGATGAGGTGGATGAGCGTGTCGTCCTTCAAAAGCTTGGGATATTGCTGAAAGATCGTCGAGTTCTTCGGGTCTTCGATATGCGGTTCGACCGCCACCGGTCCTTCGGTGCGCATCATCTTCATCAGCGTCGAAACGAGCAGGATGCAGTCGAGATAATCCTGCTTTTTATACTGCGGTCCCTTGAACACCTTGCCGAGCCCGCCCGCGAGCGCTTTCAGGTCGGCGCCCGAATTGCCGATGATCAGCGAACCGAGCGCCGCACCCCCGATGATCAGCATCTCGTGCGGCAGCGCGTGCATGACGGGGCCGAGATTGCCGCCGGTCAGCGCAAAGCCCCCGAACACCAGCAGGATCAGAACGACGATGCCGACAACGGGAAACATGCGCAAGCAACTCCAATCGGGGACCGGTCAGTGCCGGTCGCCCGCAAATCCAAGGGACGTCTTGATGTTTAACGGCAGCGGCGCCGCGACATTGAGCGCGGTCAGCGTAAAAGATCGAACAAAGTCTGCCGGTTGATCTTGGCAAAAGCCGCCTGCGCCGCGTTCAGCGTCAGTTCCTGCGCATTGAGTTCGGCGATGGCGACCGCAAGGTCGGTATCCTCGACCGTCGAGCGTTCGTCCTTCAGCGCGATCCCCCGCGCGGCAAGACCGTCGGCAAGCCGGTCGAGCCGCCCGCCCGCAAGGCCGATCCTGGCATGTTCGTCGGCGACATGGCCGATCGCGCCCTCCAGCGTGCCGAGCGACATGTTCATCGCCGCCTTGTCATTCGCACCGACCGCCGCAGCGGCATCGCGGATCCCCGTCGACAGGCTGTTCCCACCGAAAACGAAGACGTCGGCGGCCGATTGCACCGGCGCAAAGCTGAGGCTGGCGTCGAAGCGCATCACGCGCGCCGCGCCGGAGGCAAACACGGGTTCGCCATTCGAATCGCGCGTCGCGGCAAGCGCATCGATCTCGTCGGCGATCGTGCCGAGTTCGGCGGCGATTGCCGCGCGATCAGCGGGATTGGCGTTGTCGCCGACCGCAGCCAGCGTCAGTTCGCGCGCGCGCGTCATCAGATCGCTGACCGACTTCATGATGCCATCGGCCTGCGATACGAGCGCGGAGGCCGCATTGAGGTTCGCCGACCAGGCGGTCATGCTCGCCTGCGTCGTGCCGATCGTCGCGATCCGCCGCGCCGCGACGGGATCGTCGGACATGCGCAGCAATTTCTTGCCGCCCGAAATCTGGATCTGCGTCCGCTCGAGCTGTTCGGCAAGGCTTTGCTGGCGCGCGATTTCGCGCGTCATGCGATTGCCCACGGCGTTGATCATCGTCCCGGCCTCCTTACAGCGAGTTCAAGAGCGTTTGCATCGTTTCGCGCGCGACCTGGATCGTCCGCGCCGCTGCCGAATAGGCCTGCTGAAAGCGCAGCAGTTCGGCGGCTTCGGTATCCAGATCGACCTGGGCGACGCCATCGCGCGCCGCCGCCGCGGCATCGGCGCGGGTCGTTGCGGCGGCATCCTGCGCGCGCGCGGCGGCGACCGTCTGCGCCTGCGATGCCATATGGCTCGACCAGCGTGCTTCGGGATCGTCCGCCCCGCGCATCGTCCCGAACGCCAGCATATTGCCGTTGCTGCCCGACGCGTCGGCGACCGCCACCTGGTCGGGTGTCAGCGGCGCGGCCGCCAGCGTCGCGGCGCCGGTCCCCACGAACAGCGGCTGGCCCGGATTGCCGTTGGCGTCGGTGCCGGCCTGATGCGCAGCATTGAGCTGCGCTGCAAAATCATTCGCCATCGTGTCGAGCGCGGCGCGCTGGTCGGCGACATGGTTCGCACCCTCGACCAGTCCGGCGAGCGAGCCCGTCGAAATGGCAAGCGGCGCGCCGCCCACGCTGTACGACAGGCGGCCGTCGGGCGCGGCGGTAACAGCGATCGGTGTAACCACGCCGCCGCCGACGAGCAGGTCGCCCGACCCCGCGGCGCGCAGGGTGACGGCGCCATTCGTATCGAAGGTCGCGCTGACCCCCGCCTGCGACGACAATTTGTCGAGCAACCGGTCGCGCTCGTCGAGCAGGCTCGCTTCGTTGGTCGATCCCGGCCGCGCCTTTCGCAGTCCGATGTTGATCTGTTCGAGCGCGTCGAGATTGGCGTTGAAATTCCCGACGGCGTTCGCCGCCGCCCCCGAAATCCCGTCGCTCATCCCGGCAAGCTGTCCCGCCGCGGTGCGAAAGCCCGACGCGATATCGTCGGCCGACTGCAGGAACTGCGCGCGCAGCGTGCGGTTCGCGGGGTCGGCAGTGAGCTGGTCGGCGGTTGTGAAGAGCGTGGTCAGCCCCGTCTTGATCCCGTTGGTTTCGTCGCTGAGCGCACCTTCGACCCTGCCCAGCCAGTCGAGCCGCGTCGCGGCGCGTTCGGCGTCGCCCGATGTCAAGCGCGCATCGGCGATCAGCCATTGATCGACCGAACGGTCGATACCGCGGATATCGACCCCGCCGGGGCTGGTGTTGCCGCGATAGAAGATCGAATTGCCGCCACCGACGGCTTCCATCAGCTCCAGCCGCCGCCGGGCATAGCCGGGCGTCTGCGCGTTGGCGATATTGTCGCCGATCGTCGAGAGCGCGCGCGAATAGGCCTTGAGCCCGCTGTAGCCGATGCCGAGCAGGTCGCTCATTGCACGCCTCCCCCCGAACGAGCGGCGAGTCCGCCGGGCGGGCCGCGAAACTGGCGTTCGACCATGTCGGCGATGCCGAACTGCCGCATCGCGGCTAGGCTGTCGGCGGTGCGCGCGTCGGCCATTTCGCGAAAATTGTCGGTCGCGCTCGATCCGAAGATGTCGTCGCCGAGCTTTGCCTGCCGCATCGACGCCATCAACTGCCGCAGGATCACGGCTTCGAACGCTTCGGCCGCCTTGCGCAACCCGCCGTCGCCGCCCCCCGCAGCCGCGGGGGTGGGCGTGGCACCGATCGGGGAAATGGGGCTCGTCATATGATCACCAGCTCCGCAGTGAGCGCGCCGGCCTGGCTCAGCGCCTCGAGGATGGCGACCAGGTCGCCGGGGGGAACGCCCAGCCGATTGATCGAATTGACCAATTGGGAGAGCGAGGCATTGGGCTCCATTAGAAAGGCGGGGCGGTAATCCTCCTCCACCGCGATTTCGCTCGACGGTTCGATCGCGGTCTGGCCGCGGCTGAACGGCGCGGGCTGCACGACCATCGGCGATTCCTTGATCGACACGGTGAGCTTGCCATGGCTGACCGCCGCGGTGCCGACGCGCACCGCGCCGTTGATGACGACAGTGCCGGTGCGCGCGTTGACGATGACCTTTGCCGGCGGCTCGGCGCGCGTGACGTTCAGATTTTCGATCCGCGACATAAGCCGCATCCGCTCGTCGCCATTTCCGCTCGCGCGGATCGCGATGCTCGCGCCGTCGATCATCGAGGCGGTGGCCGGAAGTGCGGCGTTGATCGCGTCGGTGACGCGTTTCGCATTGGTCGCGTCGAACTGGTGGAGGTTGAAGGTCAGCCAGTCGCTCGTCGCAAAGCCGGTGTCGACCGCGCGCTCGACCGTCGCGCCGGCCGCAATCCGGCCGCTCGACGGGACATTGACCGTCAGCTTCGACCCATCGGCCGCATCGACGCCAAGCCCGCCGATCACCAGATTGCCCTGCGCCATCGCGTAAATCTGTCCATCGGCGCCATAGAGCGGCGCGAGCACCAGCGTGTCGCCGCGCAGGCTCTTCGCCTTGCCGATCGCCGATACGGTGATGTCGAGCCGCTGGCCCGGCTTGGCAAAGGGGGGCAGTTCGGCGGTGATCATCACGGCCGCGGCATTTTTGAGCGCCGGGTTCACCCCCGGCGGCAAGGTCAGGCCAAAGCGCGACACCGCCCCTTTCATGCCGAGCGTCGAATAGTCGAGGCTGTCGTCACCCGTGCCCGCGAGCCCCACCACAATGCCATAGCCGGTGAGCTGGTTGGCGCGCAGGCCCTGGAACTGGCCCATATCCTTGATGCGCTCCGCCTGAACGGGCGGCGCAAAGCCAAGCCCCGCGAACAGGAGCGCGACAAGCATGAACAGGGTCGGACGCTGGGTCACTTCACATTCCTCTATTCAAAAGGGGCTGATCATCGAGAAGAAGCGTTGCAGCCAGCCCTGGCGGCTGGCGCGGGCGATCTCGCCCTTGCCGACATAGCGGATCGTCGCATTGGCCACGCGCGTCGACAGGATGCGATTGTCGGGGCTGATGTCGATCGCGCGGACGATGCCCGAAATCTGGACGCGCTCGTCGCCGCGGTTGAGCGTCAGGAATTTTTCGCCCTTCACCAGCATCGTGCCGTTGGGATAGACGGCAGCGACGGTCACGCTGACCTCTCCCGACAGCGCGTTCGACTGCGATGCGTCGCCCTTGCCCTTGAACTGCTGGCCGCCGCCCATCGCGATGTCGCTGGGGTTGAACAGCGACAGGGGGCCGGTGGTCGGCGGGGTCAGCCCGATATTGCCGTCGCGCTGCGTCCCCGCGGCATTGCTTTTGGTCGCCGCGGTGCGTTCGACGAGCTGGATGGTCAGAATGTCGCCGACCTGCCCCGCGCGCCCGCCCGAAGTCAGCGGCACATAGGCGCCCTGAAAGATCGAGCCGTTCGCCGCCGCCGGCGGCGGCGGCAGCGGCATCGTCGCCGAAAATGCGTCGGGCGGCAGCTTGTCCTTTGCCAGCGCCGAAACCGGCGTCAGCATCAGAACAAGAAGCGCCAGCCTAGAGGGTTTGCGACGCATTTTTCATCATCTCGTCGGTGGCCGAGATCATTTTCGAATTGACCTCATAGGCGCGCTGCGTCTCGATCATGTCGACGAGTTCCTCGACGACATTGACGTTCGATCCTTCGAGCATCCCGCCGCGCAGCGTGCCGCGCCCTTCCTCGCCCGCGCCGCCGACAAGCGGCGCGCCCGAGGCCTGCGTCTCGACGAGCATGTTGCCGCCGATCGCCTGGAGCCCCGCCGGGTTGGCAAAGCGCGCGATCTCGATGCGGCCGAGTTCGAGCGCGGTACCATCTGCGGCGGTCGCCGACACAGTGCCATCGAGCCCGATCGAGACATTGCTCGCATCCTCGGGAACCTGGATCGCGGGGGTCAGCGGTTTGCCGTCGGGGGTGACGATCGTGCCGTCGGGCGCACGGCCGAAATTGCCCGCGCGGGTGTAGCCAATGCGTCCGTCGGGCAGTTCGACCTGGAAATATCCGGCGCCGTCGATCGCGACGTCGAGCCCGTTGCCCGTCGTCTGGAAGCTCCCCTGCGTGTCGATGCGCGCGGTGCCATTCAAGGCAACGCCCGTGCCGAGATTGAGCCCCGTCGCATAGCGGTTTTCCGCGGTCGAGGGCGCGCCGGCCTGCGTCATCAATTGATAGCTCAGTGTCTCGAAGCTCGCGCGGTCGCGCTTGAAGCCCGTGGTGTTGACGTTGGCGAGGTTGTTCGCGATCACCTGCATCCGGAAGCTTTGCGCATCCAGGCCGGTTCGTGCGACGTGCAAGGCGCCGAGGCTCATCTCATAATCTCCTTAACGGGGAAGCTGCATCAGATTGGCGGTCGCGCTGTCCATGTCGCGCACGTCGCCGATCATCTTCAATTGGGTGTCCCAGCTGCGGCTCGCCTCGATCATCTCGACGAGCGCGGTGGTGGCAGTGACGTTCGATCCTTCGATCGAGCGGGTGAGCAGCCGCGCTTCGGGATCGTCGGGCAGGATGCCGCCACCCTTTACGCGGAACAGGCCGTCGAGCCCCTTCGCGACCTCGGACCCCGCAGGGGTCGCGAGCCGCAGCCGGTCGACCTCCTGCGGGTTTTCGGGGTCGCCGCCCTGCGGCACGATCCACACCCGGCCCTGCTGGTCGATGCTGATCGCGTCGGCCGGCGGGATCGTCACCGGGCCCTGCCCGCCCTGCACCGGATGCCCATCGCCGGTGGTCAAGAGCCCGCTGGGCGACACTTGCAGGTCGCCGCGCCGCGTATAGGCCTCTTCGCCATTGGTCGCCTGGACCACGAGCAGCGCGTCGCCCTGCATCGCGATGTCTAGGTCGCGCCCTGTCGCGGTGACTGTGCCCGCCTTCATATCGGCGCCAAGCACCTCTTCGGACGCCATGGCGCGCGCATCGAAACCGCTGCCGTCGAGCCACAGCGACTGCGCATTCGCCATGTCGGCGCGAAAGCCCGGCGTCTGGGCGTTCGCCAGATTGTTGGCGATCGCCGTCTGCCGCGCCATGCTGCCGCGCATCGCGGACAGGCTGGTGTAGATAAGGCGGTCCATAGTCTTGCTCCCGGCAGGCGGCGTTCAGCGGCGTATCAGCGCATGCTGATAATGGTCTGGGCCACTTGCGACGCGCCCTCGATCGCCTTGGCGTTCGCCTGGAAATTGCGCTGCGCCGCCATCAGCATCACCAGCTCTTCGGTGATGTCGACATTCGATCGTTCGAGCGCGCCCGAACGGATCGCGCCCATCGGCCCGTTGGTCGCGGCGTCGATCGTCGGCGGGCCGCTTTCGCCCGTCGATTGCCAGTGCGCATCGCCCGTCGGGCGCAGGCCCGACATGGTGGGAAAGGTCGCCATCGCGACCTTGCCGAGCATCTGGTCCTCGCCATTGGCAAAGGTCGCGGTGACAAGGCCGTCGAGGCCGATGGTGACGTTGATGAGCGCCGAGGTCGGATCCGAGGGCGCACCGGCGGGCAGCGCGAAATCGAACGCACCGGCAAGCGTGTTGTCGGTGACATTGCCGGCCGCGTCGACCGGCAGCAACTGCAGCCGCGACCCCGTCGTGTCGACGACATAGCCGTCGGGGGTCGGTTCGAACGAGCCGTTGCGCGTATAGGTTACCTGCTCGCGCGGCGGTTCGCCCTTCACGATGAACATGCCCTCGCCGACGATCGCGAGGTCGAGCGTCTTTTCGCTCGATTCGTACGACCCCTGCGTGAACTGCTGGGTGATGCCATTAAGCCGCGTGCCCTGTCCGGCGATCATCTTGGTCGACTGCGTCGGCGACGAGGCAAAAATGTCGCCGAACTGCGCCTTGCTGCGCTTGAAACCGACCGAGCCGGCGTTGGCGATATTGTTCGAGATGACCGACATGTCGGTCTGGGCACCTTTGAGGCCCGAAAGCGAAGTATAGAATGACATGGGCTTATCCTTCCTGCGTGGTGGGGGCGGGCGCCGGGGTGGCGGCCTTGATGTCCTTGAGCAGCTGCGTCTGCGCGGCGAGCTGCTCCGAAATCTGCGCGAGTGCGTTGTTCGTCTCGCTGATCCCGGCGAGGCTCGAAAATTGCGCCATCTGCGCGACCATCTCAGTGTTATCGACCGGGTTGAACGGATCCTGCTGCGACAGCTGCGCCGTCATCAGGCGCAGAAAGTCGCTCTGGCCCATCTGCTGGCTGGTGCCGGGCGGGTGGAACACGGGATTGTTGTTGGTGATGCTGTTGACGCCCATCTTATTGTCCCATCCTCAAGGTTTCGTTGATCAGGCCCTTCGCGGTTTCGAGGACCTGGACATTGTTCTGATACTGGCGCGCGGTCTCGACCATCTCGACCAGCTCGGCGGCGCTATCGACGGCGGCTTCCCAGACATTGCCGTCGGCATCGGCGAGCGGGTTCGATGGGTCGTGGCGTTTCGAGGGCGCCATTTTCGAGGTCGTGACCTGGTCGATCTGCACCGTCGCGCGGCCATGATCGTCCATCACGGTGCGAAAGACGGGCTTCAGCGAACGAAAGGCGCCCGCCTCGCTGCCCGCGACCGTCCCCGCATTGGCGAGGTTCGAGGCGGTGGCGTTGAGCCGCACCAGCTGCGCCGACATGGCGCGGCCGCTGATGTCGAAGACGGAAAAGTTGCCGTTCATCGTCATTCGCCCTTCAGCGCGCGCGACAGCGTGTTGATGCGGCCGCTCAGAAAGGCGAGGCTCGACCGATAGGCGAGCGCGTTTTCGGCATAGGCCGTCTGCTCGGTCGCCATTTCGACGGTGTTACCGTCGAGCGACGCCTGAACCGGAACGCGATAGGCAATGGCATCCTCGGTCGAGCCGCCCTGCTGCGCGAGGTCGAGCGCCTTCGCAAAGTCGAGGTCGCGCGCCTTGTAGTTCGGCGTCGCGGCGTTCGCGATGTTCGACGCGAGCATCATCATGCGCTGACTGCGCAGCTGGAGCGCCGTCGCATGCAACCCAAAAAGTTTCTCGGATGCCATCATCCCGTTCCTTCGCTTGCCGCCCTCCGGCGGCGGACCTTCGCTTGCCGTCGCCGGCCGGTGAGCACGGACGCACGGAAAGACACCCCCGGCATCATGCAATCAGCGTGCCAAAAGATATTTATAGATATTTTTCAATATGTTGTGTTGGCTTAAGTTCCCGTGGCCAGTCCATCGTCAAAAAACCGACGCGGGCGCCGCGCGGCGGGCCGGAACCCCGCAGCGGGCGGCGGCTGGCACGCTTCGTGCACCGTTCCGGGCGAATCTTTTTGGCATCGAAGGAGACGGCCCTTGTCCCGCAGATTTTTCATCGCGCCCGCCTTGTGCGCGCTTGCCGCGCCGATGACCGTGGCCGCGCAGCCCGCAACCCAGGATTGGCAGGCGATCGACACGCTGACCGCGACGGTCGCGAACGCGCTTGGCCGCACCGCCGTCCCGATCGATCGCCGTATCAAGCTGGCGCGCTGCCCCGAACCGGCGACGGTGACCGCCATTGACTCCAACACGCTCGCGGTACGCTGCGAACCGCTCGGCTGGCGCTTGCGCGTCGCGATGACCGGCGGCGAGGGCCACGCGTCGCCAATCGCCGCATCGCTTGCGCGGCCCGCCCCCGCCGCGCCCGTCGTCCGCCGCGGCGACAATGTGCGCGTGATGATCGACACGCCGAGCTATTCGATCAGCTACGCCGCCGTGGCGGCCGAGGATGGACGCGTCGGCGAAACGATCGCGCTGCACGGCAGCGACCGCAAGTCGACGCTGAGCGCCACCGTGACCGGCCCCGGACGCGCGCAGATCGACAACTGACGCGCGCCCCGTCCGATTCCGATCGGCCCGGCCGTTGTCGGCGTTCCGACGGGGCCGGGCCTTTCTTTTTCTTTTTTCCAGGCCCGCTCGCTTAATCGTCCAGGTTACGAACCGTTAAAGCCTTGGTGAAGCGCGTCGTCACTTTTCTGACGGCGCCCGATGGAGGCTTTTATGTCGGGTGACAGCAAGATCGGACCCGTCGGCGGCATCGTCCGCGCCGGCCCGCCCCGCCGGGTCGCCAGCGAAACCGCCGCGCCGGCGCAGACGCCCGCACCGGCGCTCGCGGCGGATACGCTGCCCGCGGCAAAGCTGACGCGCCTCTCGGCCACGCTTGCCGACCAGCCGCCGCCAGTCGACGTGGCGCGCGTCGCCGCGCTGCGCACCGCGATCGCGGGGGGCAATTATGGCGTCCACCCGGCGCTTATCGCCAGCGCCATGCTCGATTTCCACGGGCGCGGGGGCGAATGATGTTTGCCGCGATGGAGGATGTACAATCGCGCCTCGACACACTTGTCGGCGCGCTCGACGGGCAGGATGCCGGCGCAATCATCGCGGCGACCGAAGAGCTGGCGACCGCGGTGATCCTGATGCGCGGGGCACCGATCCCGCCGGGCAGCGAACATCGCGCCCGCGCGCTGATCGGCCAGACGCTCGGTCAGCTCGAAACCGCAGCGATGCGCGTCAACATCCTGAGGGACTGGACGCGTCAGCGGATTGACAGAAGCCATGAAATCCGGGGAACGCGGCCCGGTGGAACGGCCTTACACTACTGATATAACAATATTTTTCTGTAACTTCTGGGAAGTGGCACGATGATTGCTTTGGATCTGCTGAACCAGCGGAACCAGAACGATGAACGCAATCAACACCCCCCAGGGCTCCACCCGCATCGCCGCTCCCGTGCTGGACGCGGTGCAGCGTGCGGCGGCGCGCACGGGGATCGATTTCGATTATCTGTTCGACGTCGCGCGGGTCGAAAGCGGCTATAATCCGAACGCCAAGGCGGCAACCTCGTCGGCGCGCGGCCTGTATCAGTTCACCAAGCAGACGTGGCTCGCGACGCTCGATCGCCATGGCGCGAACCATGGCCTTGCCTGGGCAGCCGACGCGATCGGCCGCGATGCGTCGGGGCGCCTGTCGGTCGCTGATCCGTTGCTGCGCGAGCAGATTTTCGCGCTGCGCGACGACCCCGCCGCCGCGTCGACCATGGCGGCGGCGCTCACCGGCGACAACCGCGCCTATCTGGAAAGTCGGATCGGCCGCGCCGCCGAACCGGTCGATCTTTATCTTGCGCATTTCCTGGGATCAGGCGGGGCCGCCAAATTTCTGACGGCGCTTGCCGCCGACCCCGACCAACCCGGCGCGACGATGATGCCCGAGGCCGCCGCCGCAAACCGTCCAGTCTTTTACGCGGGCGACGGCCGCATGCGCAGCCTCGCCGAGATTCGCGACCGCTTTCGCGCGAAGCTCGAGGAAGGCGGCAAGACCGAAAATATGAAGCCCCATGCCCCGTTCGGCTGGCGCGCGCAGGCGTCGCTTTCGACCGGCATGGCAAATGGCGGGGCCCATGGCGGGGGACGCCCGCCGCTGCAGATGATGGATATTCAACCTATGCCCAAAAAGCTCTCGATGGGCTTTGCCGCCGACGCCTATCGGCGGCTCGCCTCTTTGTCCGGAGGCGCGGCGTGACCGCCGCCTTTGACCTCGGGAAAGCCGGGCGCCTCGCCGGCATCGCAGCGCTACCCGCCGCGATGCTGATCCTTGTCGCACTGATGGTGATCCCGGTTTCGCCGCTGATCCTCGACATCAGCTTTGTCGCGAATATCATGATCAGCCTGCTGATCCTGATGGTCGCGCTGCAGGCGTCGAAGCCGCTCGATTTTTCGGCCTTTCCGACCGTGCTCCTGCTCGCGACGCTGTTCCGCCTCGCGCTCAATGTCGCCTCTACGCGCGTCGTGCTCGTCAACGGGCACGAGGGCACCGCGGCCGCCGGCCATGTGATCGAGGCGTTCGGTCAGGTGCTGATCGGCGGCGATTATGTCGTCGGCCTGTTCGTCTTTGTCGTGCTGATGATCATTAACCTGATCGTCATCACCAAGGGCGC
>JBGTUD010000073.1:0-11162 GCA_041939405.1 Sphingopyxis sp.
TGAAAATCGCAGTGTCGGCGGTTCGATCCCGTCCCCAGGCACCACTTTTCCTAATGGTCGCATGATTGCCTTTGTGACGGGGCGGTGACGCTTCCGTAGCGTAAACTGTTGCTTTTGTATCACTAATCGCCAGAAATTCCGGCGGTTTAGGAGCGCGCGCGTTGACGCGGGGGCGACGCGCGTTAGATCTGATGGCTACCGCCGGGCATCTCCCGATAAGCCTTTGGCTGCGCCGCGGCGGTTTTGGAGAGAGGTATCTTAGCCATGACTTTGCGCAACATCTTGTTGGGCGCCACCATGCTGTGCGCCGCGACCACCCCCGCCATCGCCTTTGCCCAGGATACGGCACCCGCCGGCGATGGCGCCGAGACGTTCGACGACACCGACTATGGCAACGACATCATCGTCACCGCGACGGGCCGCGCGCAGCGTTCGCAGGATATTCCGATCGCGGTCAATGTGGTCGGCGGCGAGCAGCTCGAAAATTCCGGCATCAGCGATATTCGCGGACTTCGCCAGATCGCGCCGAGCTTTCAGGCGACGACCGGCCAGTCGTCGGCGACCGGCGTGGTGCTGCGCATTCGCGGGATCGGCACCGCGGGTGACAACCCCGGTTTCGAACCGTCGGTCGGCGTTTTCGTCGACGGCGTGTTCCGCGCGCGCGCGGGCCTTGCGCTGGCCGACCTTCCGCCGATCGACCGCGTCGAGGTGCTGCGCGGGCCGCAGGGAACGCTGTTCGGCCGCAACACCTCGGCCGGCGCGCTGAACATCGTGACGCAGAAACCGAGCTTCAACCTCGGCGGCTATGCCGAGGCAAGCTATGGCAATCTGGACGAGATCGAACTCAAGGCTGGCGTCACCGGACCGGTTTCCGAAACACTCGCGCTGCGGCTTGACGGCGGTTATCACAAGCGCGACGGCTATATCAAAGACGTCAACAGCGATCGCCGGTTCAACGACCTCGACCGCTGGTCGGTCCGCGGCCAGGCCTTGTTCGAAAAGGACGACGTGTCCTTCCGCCTGATCGCCGACTATGCCAAGACCGACGAGCAATGCTGCGGCGCGCTCAACACCAATTCGGGCTTTGCGCAGCCGGGAACGCCGGCCTTTGCCGCGAGCGCGGTCATTCAGGGCCTTGCCGCGGCCAACGGCCTGACGGGCATTGTGACCCCCTTCAACCCCAAGGACCGCGAAGTCGCTTATTCGCCGAATCGCGACCTCACCGAAAAGATGCGCGAATGGGGCATCTCGGGCCAGCTCGACTGGGATCTGGGCGGCGTCGAGCTCACGTCGATCACCGCGTGGCGCGACTGGAAGGCGACGCGCGGCATGGATGTCGACTTTTCGGGCATCGACCGCGCCTATCGTGAAAATATGCCGATCGGTATGCGCGATTTCACGCAGGAAATCCGCCTGAAGGGGACGGCGTTCGACGACCATGTCGACTGGCTGATCGGCGGCTTTTATCTCAACGAAAAGCTGAAATATACCGAACGCACGCGCTTCGGCACGCAGGGTGCGCAATATGTCGATGCCTTTATCAACGCGCTGACCGATGCGTCGGTGCCGGGTCCGACGGGCTTCCAGATTTTCCAGTCGATCCCGAATGCGCCGCTGGTCGGCCAGGTGTTGCTGGCGTCGAACCCGCAGCTCGCGGCAGCGGCGGCACAGGCGGGCGTACTCGACACCTTCCTGACGCCGCTTCCCGCGCCGCAGGCGGGGCAGGGCCAGATTGCCGACAGCTACCGCGTGAACACCGAAGCCTTTGCGCTGTTCACGCACAATATCATCGACTTCTCCGACAATGTGTCGCTGACCCTGGGTTTGCGCTACAACCATGAATCGAAGAAGCTGAACGCCGACCTGCAATCGAACCTGCCGGGCTGCGCGACGTTGCAGAGCACCCGCTACGGCCTTTATCGCCAGGCGCTGCAGGGTCTGCCTTCGGGCCTTGGCAATGCGATCTTCAACCTCGTCTGCAACCCGGTGGTGAACCCCGAATTCAATGGGGTCTATCGCGACAAGCGCAGCGAGAGCAAACTCACGGGAACCGCGAAGCTGTCGGTCAAACTCGACGATCGTGTCATGGTCTATGGCGGCTATGATCGCGGCTATAAATCGGGCGGCTACAACCTCGACCGCGGGTCGTTCGACACTGCCTTCCTGGGCGGCAACGGCGCGCAGGCGTCCGACCTTGAATTCGGGAATGAAGACGTCGATTCGTTCGAATTCGGAGTGAAGACCGATTTCAGCAATGCGTTCCAGTTCAACGCCAATGCCTTCTACACCGAGCTCAAGGGCTATCAGAACCTCGTGTTCGAGGGGAACAACTTCGTCGTCCAGAATTTCGACAAGGTGGTGTCAAAGGGTGTCGAGCTGGAGTCGGTGATCCGTCCGGCCCCGAACCTCAACATCGTGCTCGGCTATTCCTATGTGGATACCGAGGTGAAGGATCCGGTCGCTGGCGACGATAATGGCCTGCCGCTGACCAATTCACCCAAGCATGTGGTCACCGGCGCGGTCACCTGGACGCCGCAGATCAGCAGCAATGTCGGCGGCCTGCTGCATGTCGACTGGCGCACGAACAGCGATGCGAACACGATGAACGATCCGGTCGCGGTGCCGTTCACCACCAACGATGGCTATACCATCGTCAACGCGCGGGCGGGGCTGAACTTCGGCCCCGACCAGAATTATGCGGTCGAATTCTACGTCGAAAATCTGTTCAACAAATATTACCACATCACCGCCTTCCCGATCCCCGAACAGAGCGCGAGCTTTGCCGTCTATCCGGCGCCCCCGCGGCTTTATGGGGTGAAGCTGCGCGCGAAATTCTGATCGAGCGCAGATCCCTCGGGGTCGGCGAAAGGGCCGGGCCATCGGATGATGGCCCGGCCCTTTTCTTTCCGTGACGGTAAAAGAAACCCCGGCCTCTCGCGTGAGAGGTCGGGGTTTTTCGCTAGCGCAACCGCGGGATCAGAATTTGAATCCGGCGGAGATGCCGTAGCGGCGCGGATCGAGCGTGAACACGTTCGTGAACAGACCCGACGACTGGTCGGTGACATAAAGGCCGGTAACGGGCTGGCTGTCGAAGAGGTTCGACACGAACGCTTTGACAAACCATTTCTTGTCGGGACCGTTCAGCTGGATCTGGGCATTGACCTGCGCATAGCCGTTGATCTCGTTCACCCGGCCGTTGAAGATATTGCCATAGCTGTCGCCGGTGTACGTGACGTCGACGCGCGGCGTCAGGGACATGTCGTTGTCGAAATTATGCGTGTATTGGACACCCGCGCTGAACTTCACATTCGGCGCCTGCGGCAGCTTGTTGCCGCGGATGTTGACCGGAACCCCGGCGTTTTCGACAGTGAAGGGCAGGGGTCCGGTCGGCACCCCGAACAGCGCACGAAGCGGCGCCGGTGGATTGGCAGCTGTCGATTGCAGCACCGAACAGATCCCGAAAGCACCCGGCGAGTTGATGCCACTGTTCGGACCGAAGCCCGTTGGCCCCCGAAGACCCAAGCTGCTGTTTACTGCCGTCACATAGCCGGCGGTGCCGGCAGCATTGCCAGCCGTAGTAGGAACGACCGCGCAGTTCGACCCGTTGGTGATGTCCTTGATGATCACAGTATCCGACCGACCGCCCGACGGATCGCGTGGATTGCCGAGGAGCTTGTCGCTCGAAACCTTTGTATTGAGGTAGCTTGCGCCGATGTTGACGACAAAATCGGGCGTCGGCGTGATCACCGCTTCCGCTTCGAGGCCCCAGATGTTCGCATCGACATTGTCGTTGACCGACGTGCGCGCGACGATGCGGCTGAGCTGCAGGGCCTTATATTTATAGTAGAAGCCTGTGACGTTGAGCTGCAATGCGCCAAAGCGGTTCTTCGACCCGATTTCGAAGGCGTTGACGATTTCGGGCGAGAAGGACTCGTCGACCGCAAAGATCGGCTGGAGCGGCGGATTGATGCCGCCCGATTTGTAGCCCCGCGAATAGCTGGCGTAGATCAGGTTGTCGGGCGTGATCTTCCAGTCGAGGACCGCGCGGCCTGTGATCTCGTCGAAGCCGACCTTGCGGACCTGGAACAGCTGGTTGCCCGGCAGCCCAGGATCGGCGTCGAAGGAAGGAACGAACGGCGAATCGAAGGCGCTGCCGGTCTGGCCGAACGGAACAAGGAAGCTCGCCAGCGTCGAACGCGCTCGCACCTGCTTCTTGTCATTATTGTAGCGCAGCCCGACGGTCAGCTTGATCGCGTCGTTGAACTCATAATAGCCCTCACCGAAAAAGCCGTAGGATTTGACCTTCAGATCGTCGGTGTTGTTCCGGAAGAAGGGCGTGCCGAGGAAGGAGGGCGGAATGGTGCCGCCCGATCCCAACGCGGTGAAGGTGCCGAGAATACCCGTCAGATAATCGATACCGAACGAGTTCACATAATAGCTGTTCTCGGTGAGATGCGATTTGCCATAAATGCCACCGAGCAGGAAGTTGAACGGGCCGTCGAAGTCCGAGCTGACGATCATTTCGCCCGACCAGGCGTTGCTCTTCTGATTTGACCGGTCGAAATCCTGCGGCGTCATGCTGCAGGTCGAAAAGCCGCCATAGGCGCCAAGTCCCGATTCTTCTGCCAGCGATGTGCACAGCACGCCATTGGGACCATTGGGGATCAGCGCCTGCGCAATCGGCCGGAAATAGGATGCCGGAAGGCCCGGAATTCCGCCCGCAGCGGCCGCAGCGAGCGTATTGAGCGCCGGGGCAAAGAAGCTGCGGTCCTGGATCGACAGGTTGTAATCCTGGCTGCTGTCGACGCGCGCTTCCTGATAGACACCGGCGAGCGACACGTTGATCGCGCCGAAGCTATGCTCAAGACGCCCCTGAACCTGGAGTTCGTCCGAGAAATAGGTCGGCGTATAGTCGGTGTTTACGATACGCGGATCGGCAATCGGCTGAAAGGTCGACAGCGCGTCGGGGCCGTATAAACTGCCGAGCCCGAAAGCGGCAGGGATGCCGCGGATCGTCAGGAACTCGCGGCTCGTCAGCACACCTACGAAAGTCGAATTGGCGTTGGTCACGCCCGGATCGCGGCGGTTGTTCAGACAGCCGAGGACGCCGGTTGGATCGCGCTGGCAATATTGTTTCTGGATGCGCAGGCGATTGTCGTCCTCGCGGAAATAATAACCCATGAGGTCGAGCGTCGTGTCGGGCGTCGGCTGCCAGCGGATCGACCCGCGGATCGCATACATGTCGCGGTCGTCGATGCGGCTGTCGTCGAAGACATTCTTCGTGAAGCCGTCGCGGTTGAGGTAAAAGCCGGCGATGCGTACGCCCAAAGTGTCGCCGATGGGCAGGTTGACCATGCCCTTCGCCTTGATGCTGTTGTAATTGCCATATTCGAACTCGCCCGCCGCACCAAAAGCGTCGAGGTCGGGCTTGGCCGTCACGACGTTGACCACGCCCGATGTCGCGTTGCGGCCGAACAGCGTGCCCTGCGGGCCGCGCAGCACCTCGATGCGTTCGAGGTCGAAAAATTCGGTTTCAAAGAGGCGGGTGCCGATGAGCGGCGATTCATTCTGGTGGATCGCGGTCGCGCTGTCACAGCTCACGCCCACGCAAAGGTCGCCGATGCCGCGGATGGTAAAGCTGGACGAGGTGAAGTTCGTCTTGGTGAAGGTGACGTTGGGCAGCGTCAGCTGCAGATCGGACGGGTTCTCGATCTGCTGCGCCTCCAGCGATTCGGCCGAGAAGGCGCTGACCGCGATGGGGACGTCCTGCAGTCGTTCCGACTGGCGCTGTGCCGTCACGACGATTTCGCCGCCGAATGCATCGCGCGCTGTTTCATCCGCTGCGTCCTGCGCGAGTGTCGGCGTCGCCACCGTCATCGCAAGGATGGACGTTCCGATCAGTGCCTTGAACTTCATCTACAGCCTCCCTTTTTCAGCCCCGCGCTGTGCGGGGCCGCCCAAAAGTCAATTTGTGGTAAGGGGAGGGGAAACGACCAGACATGGCAGTGGCGCCGCTGCTCGAACGGCATGGCGCTGAAGTGTGTCCCACTTGCCAGCTGTGCTGGTCATCGTCCTCTCCCACCGGCGTCGGGGAACACGCACGGCCTCTCCGGAATACGACCCGCTTGAGCGAGTTCTGTATTCCCTAAGGGTGCGCCGAGTTGACGAAAGCGTCAAGCCACTTGTTCAGCCCGAAAAAGGACGCGAAACCGCGCCTCTTGGATCGAGAAAAAAGTCAAGATTCCGCAACGTAAAGTTGATGGGTGGGGACAATTTCTTCTTGTCGCGGCCTTGCTTATCGGCTCTGGGACACCGAAATGTGCGACATGATAGCAACAGTGAAAGCGGGGCGATGAGCGATATGGGAGTGGAATTGGGACCCGACGGCAAGCTGGTCGTGCCGGATCATGTTGCGGACGCCGTGCGCACACTGATCGAATGGGCGGGCGACGATCCGGCGCGCGAAGGCCTGCTCGATACGCCGCGCCGTGTCGCGCGCGCGTGGAAGGAATATTGTTCGGGGTATGACGAGGATCCCTCGGTCCATCTGTCGCGCACCTTCGAAGAGGTCGGTGGCTATGACGAGATCGTACTGTTGCGCGACATCCCGTTCCAGTCGCATTGCGAACATCATATGGCGCCCATCACCGGCAAGGCGTCGATCGCCTATCTGCCGAAGAACCGCGTCGTCGGCATTTCAAAACTGGCGCGTGTGCTCAATGGCTATGCGCGGCGGCTGCAGGTACAGGAACGGCTGACCGCCGAAGTCGCGCAATGCATCTGGGACAATCTTCAACCGCACGGCGTTGCGGTGGTGATCGACGCGCAGCATGGCTGCATGACCGGCCGCGGCGTCCGCACCCCCGGCGTTGGCATGGTGACGAGCCGCCTGCTGGGCGGTTTTCTCGATGACGAGCGCAGCCGCAAGGAAGTGCTGAGCCTGATGGGCTATTGATCCATCGGTTCGAGAGTTGCGGGACGACTGCGATCAGCGTCGCCACATTCGTAAGAGTTGGTACTGGACCGCTTGTAACCGTGTGAAATTCGCGGGCTCCATCTTGCCGCCCTCGAGCGCGGCGACGTCGTTCAGCTCATGCATCAGGTTCCGTTGCTGGACATCGGGAATCAGGCTCTGGATAAAGGTAATGGCGACCAGCCGTTCCCCGCGCGTTACCGGCTCGACCTCGTGCAACGTGTGCGATGGATAGACGATCGCGACGCCCGGTGCCTCCTTGAAACGTAGATCGGCATTGCCAAGCTTTACGTGCAGCGCGCCCCCCTCATAATCGGCGGGGTCATTCAGGAAGACCGTACAGCTTACGTCGGTGCGAAGCTGGCCATCGGGTAGCGGGATAAAGGCGGCATCGGGGTGCAGCCCATAGTGCATGCCAGGCGTGTAGCGCGTGAGCAGCGGGGGGGCGATACGCGCCGGGAAGGAAAACTCCATGAAGTCTGCATTCTGGACCATCGCATCAAGCAGGATTTTCGACGATCGTTCATAGGCAGCGGCGTCGTGTAGTTGCAGGTTGTTCTTCACCTTTGAATGCGGGTTGCTGATCTTGCCATCGACGAAGGTTCCGCGGGCAGCGATCTCGCGCAGCGCGCGTAGCGCGTTGTCGTCGAGGAGTTGAACAAGCTTGAACATCGGAAATCTTCCTATCGGCCGTGGATCGGCAGGTCGGCGAGGCTATTATAGCGGGCCGCCATCGCTTCAACCCATGCGATCGCCTCGGCGATGGCGGAGGCGTGGTTGGCGGCGGCTTCGGCCTGAAGCTGACGGCGCAGGTCGGGGCTATAGCCGTGCTCGGGCGCTTTTGAATATTGACCCATGATCGGGCCGGCGAGCGTGGCTTCGATCCGCGCGCTGTCGACAGGCAGGCCGAAATGCGCCCCCTGGGCCGCAAGCGCGGCGGGCGGGTCGCGCAGAAAGCCCTCAAAATCGATCCATTGGACGCGCGGGTTGGTCGGCGGCAGTGTGCGGCGTGCGCTCGCCATCTCGCAAAGCCAGCTCATGGCCACGCGCGTGACGGGCGCGAGCTGCCACAGGGCAAAAGGAAAGTCGGGAAGCAGCGCGGCAAGCCGCGCCATACGTGCCGGGGCCTGGACCAGTGTTTCCGACGTCGACGCCTCGCCGGCCAAGATCGTCTCGATATAGCGGGGGAGTGGGACATAGAGGAACAGCGCGCGCGAATCCGACGCCATCAAGTCGTCGGCGATTGCAGTGATGACGCTCGACGCTTTTACCATCCCTCGTTGGTCGGGGCCGAACCCGCGGCCCAGCCAGCCGCGCACCTCACCAAGCCGCTTTTCATAAAGTGCGGGCGGCCACAGCGATTCAGGGCGGTCGATCCGTTCGGCGACTTGTGCGAGCGTGCGCAGCAGCATCGGTTCGCGGAGCGGTAATACATCGCCAATTTCGGCCAGCAGGCGCGAGACGAGCGTGGACCCGACATGCCCGATGTGAAAGATGAAATGCGGATGCGGTGCGGCCGCCCCGAGGTCCGGTAGCGTCGTCCACGGCACCCATTCGCGCCGGACCCGGTCGGTGATCAGGCGCTGGTCGAGAAAACTTGCGCTGCGATAATCGCTTTCGGCGATCTGTGCGACCAGCACCCGGTCGTTTGTGAGATCCGCCATATGGGGGAACAGGCTTGCGTCGGCGGCGAAGCGTTCAGAAAGGGAGAGTGCGCCCATCGCACTTGCCATAGGAAAGTGGACACGGGTTGGCCAGCTTTGACAGTGCGAGCGATGAGCCGTCCGGTCGCAAATCACAGATGCTCGAAGACGGCGAGGCGCGGCCTTGCGGCCACGCCGCTCCCAATAAACGGAAAATTGAAATCAGCGCGAGGCGAGCCGCATCGGGTTGGCCTTTGCTGCCCATTGGATCGTTTCGCGGCCGCCCATCGCGCGGATGAAACAGGCCTGGCCCTGCGCTTTCAACTGATTGCAAAGGCTCGACGCGTCGGCGCGCGAAGCGAGCCCGTTGACCGTCAGGCGATAGAAGGTGCGCCCGCCAACCGTCGCAGCGTGGCTGGACGCGGGAAAGCTGCCGAGCATGGCGTTGCGCTTTTTCAGCGTACCCCATTTTTCCTTGGCGATCGCCAGGCTGTCATAGGCGCCGAGTTGCACGGCCCAGCCGTCGGGGTTTTGGGCGTCGAAGCCCATCGCTTTGGGCACCATGACCGTTGCCAGTTCGAGCGCCTGTTTTTGCGCCGGGCGGATACGCCCTTCGCCCGCGACGCGGGGCGCGGCACGGTAGGGGGCCGCATCGGCCAGAATGATTTCGCCGGCCGGCTTCGGTTGCGGCAATTCGGTGACGGGCACGACGCCTTCGGTCGTGCGTTCGGGCATCGGCAGCTCGACGCTGCGGATCGCGCTCGCCGCGTCGGCGAAAGCCGGCGGCGGCGCGTAATCGGCGACCGGCGCCGGGTCGGCGCTCGCCAGTTCGACCGCGGCGTTGCTGGCGGGCGCTGCGCCGGCCATCTGCGTGTCGGAAAAGTTGCTGAGTGCGAGGCGGACCGGCATTCCCGCATCCTGCTGCGCACTGGTGCCGATCAGGCTGGCGACGCGCACCGCGGCGTTCGGCTGTTCGGCCAGCTTCGACCATTCGGCCATCCGCCCTTCGAGCTTGGCGAGCGACAGATCCTGCGACGCGACGATGCGCGCCTGCGCCCAGCGGCCCGACAGCGCGAGCGCGAGCGCAAAATTCTGCCGCGTCCGGGCATCGGCGCCCTCGGTTCGGGCGGCTTCGCCCAGCACATAGAGCGAACCTTCGCGGTCGCCGGCCAGTGCAAGCGCGAGGCCAAGGTCCGATGCGGGCACGGTGTCGCGATGCCGCGTGAGCAGCGCGACCGCGTCGTCGTTGCGCCCCCGCCCAATTTCGGCGAGCGCGAGCGAGAGGATCGTGCTGCTGTCGTTGGCCCCGAGCTCCATCGCTTCAGAAAGGGCGGAGGCGGCCGATGCGAAGCGGCCGTGGTTCAGATAAGCCTGCCCCAGAAGCGCGCGAAAACCGGCGTCGCGCGGGCTTGCCGCGACCGCGGCCTCGGCAAGGCTGACGGCTTTGCTCGGCTTGCCCGCTTCGAGCGCGTCGCGCGCCTTGTCGGCGGATTTGCTGGCCATAATCGGCGCGCCGGCGGCGCGCGATGGCGCATCGGCCATCTTGCCCATGCCGCTGCAACCCGTTGCTACGCCGAGCACGAAGCCCGAAACGGCCAGGTTCTTCAACATCTTGCGGTTCATGTCGGGTTCCCCCTTGATGGCGTTCAGCGTTGCCCGCGGGCCGGGCGTGCGGCGGGCAGGCGGCTCGCCATCGCGTCGATTTCGGGTAGCGTGGCGAGATAATCGTCGAGCAATTCGGTGAGGATCACCTGCGACGAGCGGTTGGTGACTGCGCTGGCGAGCCGCAGGCGAAGGTGCCGTTCGGCGTCGAGACGCAAGGTAAAGGCGGCCTTTTCGCGGGCCCGCAGCGCGCTTGGCGCCTTTTCCCGCTTTGCGGCCGGTGCGGGGCGCGCCTCGACCTTGCGCGCCACCGCGGCGACGCGCTCGATGAGCGATTCCTGCTGGCGGACGACTTCGGGAACGTCGGCCATCTCCGGAGCCATTTCCAGCCCCGTCTCCGGCGCTTCGGCGACAAATTGGTCGACGCCCCGATCGACGTCGAGCGATCCGGCGACGAGGTCGTGGCCTTCGCTTTCGTCGACGGCATGTTCGGCCTCGGCATTGTGCGCCAGCACCGATCCGGTGAGCAGCGGCTTCAGATCGACCATTCGATCGGGCGCATCCGACTGGTCGGGGTCGACATCATAGCCCATGTCGTTCCAGCCAAGGTCGTCATAGCCCATGCCGCCCAAGGGCGCGGGGCCGCTGCCAAGCGGTTGGCGCCGCATGGCGGGTCGTGCGCCGCCCTTGCGAGCCAAGAGGCCGGCGCTCAGCGATGCGAGGGGTTTCGGTTCGCCCATGGTTCCTGTCCCTCCCGTCACTGGCCGGCAATGCGGCGGCCGAAACCACCGCCCATCGGGCGAACCGTGCCGTAACTGCCCTGCTGAGGCATCGGCGCGGCGAAAACGGTGCGGCGGAAATTCTTTTCGAGCCGGTCGTTCATATAGGTCCAGAGCTGCCGGACCTCTTCGGCCGAACGGCCGTTGGGATCGACTTCCATCACG
>JBGTUD010000074.1:0-11099 GCA_041939405.1 Sphingopyxis sp.
CCGCGTCTATGCCGAGGACCCTTATCGCGGCTTCCTGCCCTCGACCGGGCGGCTGGTGCGCTATCGCACCCCGGTCCCGGCGTGGGAGGGCGAGGAACGCGGCGTCGACGGCGTGCGCGTCGATGCGGGCGTTGCCGAGGGCGGTGAGGTGTCGATTTTCTATGACCCGATGATCGCCAAGCTGGTGACATGGGGCGAGACGCGTGACACGGCGGCTGACTTGCAGGTCGCGGCGCTCGACCGCTTCGAGATCGAGGGGCTCGGCCATAATATCGACTTCCTGTCGGCAATCATGCAGCACCCGCGCTTCCGCTCGGGCGAACTCACGACGGGCTTTATCGCCGAGGAATATCCCGAAGGATTCGCGGGGGCGCCCGCTGCCGACGAGGTGACGCGCGCGCTGGCGGCCATCGCGGGCTTCATGGCGAGCGCCGAGGCCGACCGCGCGCGGCGCGTCGACGGCCAGCTCGGCGAACGGCTCGACCCGCCCGCCAAATGGCAGGTGACGGTCGGCGGCGCGAGCCACAAGGTCAAGGTCGGGACCAAACATATCAAGGTCGACGGCGAGGCGATCGACATGGCGCTCGAATATACGCCGGGCGACCGGCTGGTCGTCGCCGAGATCGACGAGCGCGAACTCGCGGTGAAGGTCGCGAAGACGCGCACCGGCTGGCGGATGACCACGCGCGGGCGCATCCACGACGTGCGCGTGCTGCCGTGGCACGTCGCGCCGCTCGCGTCGCACATGATCGAGAAAATCCCGCCCGATCTGTCGAAATTTCTCATTTGCCCCATGCCGGGCCTGCTCGTCGCGCTCCATGTCGGCGAGGGCGATGCGGTCGAGGCCGGTCAGCCGCTCGCGACGGTCGAGGCGATGAAGATGGAAAATATCCTCCGCGCCGAGAAGGCGGGGACGGTGAAAACGGTAAATGCGGCGCAGGGTGACAGCCTGGCGGTCGACGCGGTGATTCTGGAGATGGAATAAGGCCGCGTCCATTTCGTCATTGCGAGCGTAGCGAAGCAATCCAGAGTCGCGTAAACAGCTCTGGATTGCTTCGCTACGCTCGCAATGACGGACCCAATGGATGCATCTCAATCACGATACCGACACGCCCGCTGCCGACCTGATCAGCTTCGACGATTTTCTGAGGGTCGACATCCGCATCGGCACGATCGTCGAGGCGGAGCCTTTCCCCCAAGCCCGCAAGCCCGCGTTCAAGCTCAAGATCGACTTTGGCCCCGCCATCGGCGTGAAGAAAAGCAGCGCGCAGATCGTCGATCGTTACGCGCTTGAAGATCTGCGGGGGCGGCAGGTCGCCGCGGTCGTCAACTTTCGGCCGCGCCAAATCGGCAAATTCATGTCCGAGGTGCTGACGCTGGGTTTTGCCGACGCCGAAGGTGCAGTGATCCTGTTTGCGCCGGATCGGAAAGTGCCGAACGGGTCGCGGCTGTTTTGACGGCATCGGCGGTTCCGAGCAGAGGAGTGCTCGTCACCAAACATTCGTCATTCCCGCGAAAGCGGGAACTCGGAGCGGGCGTCGGCTGACCCATCACTGGGTTCCCGCTTTCGCGGGAATGACAATGACCAGAAACACGGAACGCCGTTCCTGGACAGCGCCAGAGTCGATAGCGGAAATGCCGCTGTTCGCCCGCACCGCGCGGCGCGCGGCCTTGCCAAAGAATCGCTGCCCCCCTATTTCCGCGGAACGCATACCGCGGCCCGTCCTTCCGGCGGCACCGTTTCAAAAGATCGCCTCCCCCTGACTCCAGTTCCCGCCATTTCCCGTGTCGACCGGCTCAGCATCGGGCCCGGGCGCCGCGCGGTTGCCATCGGGCTGGCGGTTTTGATACCGGCGCTGCTGCTGATGCTCCTGCGCTTCGGAGGGGTCAGGCCGCCGCGCGCCGAGGAGCCGCCGATCAGCGTCGTCAGCATCGCTGCGCCGCAGGCGGCGGACGGTGCCACCGAGGCAAGCCCGCGCGCTAACGAGCCGGCGGCGGTCGAACCGCTGCCCCAGCCGCCGGAGGAGCCGGTGTTGCCCGACCCGGCTCCACCCGCCGCTGCGCCGTTGCCGCCGGCGCCAACCCCGCCCCCGTCGCCGCCCGCCACGGTGCCCCGGATCGGCGTGCGGACGCAGGGCGGGCAGGTTTACGGCCCGCCCAACGCCGGGGGATCATCTTCTGCGTATCGCGATACCGAACGGGTGGGGACAGCCCCGAATGGCGAGCCGCTCTATGCCGCCGCCTGGTACCGCGAGCCGACCGACGGCGAGCTGCGCGGCTATCTGTCCACCGCCGCGGGCCCCGGCTGGGGGCTGATCGCCTGCCGCACCGCGCCCGACTATCGCGTCGAGGATTGTGTCGGCCTCGACGAATATCCTAACGGATCGCAGATCGCGCGCGCGACGCTCGCCGCGGCGTGGCAGTTCCGGGTGCGCCCGCCACGGCTCGGCGGAAAGCCGATGGTCGGCGCGTGGGTTCGCATCCGGATCGATTATGGAATCAGGGGGCGTTAGGGCGGCTCGTTGGCGATGAAGGCGGGGTTCAATCGCCCACGATCGCCACCGCCCGGATCCACCCGGCACTCGCGCGTTCGATCTTGACCGGAAAACAGCTGAAGGTGAAGCCAAAGGCCGGAAGGGCCTTCAGGTTCGTGAGCTTTTCGATCTGGTAATAGGGGCGGATACGGCCCGCCTTGTGCCCTTCCCAGATGATCGAGGGGTCGCGCGTTTCGGCCCAGCGCCTGGCGGTATGGCTGAAGGGCGCGTCCCAGCTCCAGGCGTCGGTGCCGACGACCTGCACACCGCGTTCGGTCAGATATAGCGTCGCCTCGGCCCCCATGCCGCAGCCCTGATCGGTGAAATTGTCGGTGCCATAGATGGCGCCCGACTGGACGAGGACGATGTCGAGCGGCTGAAGATCGTATCCGATCCGCGCCAGTTCGGCCTCTACCTCGGCCGCGCTGACAACATGGCCGTGCGGGCGGTCGGAGAAATCGAGCTTCACGCCCGGACGGAAGAAGAGGTCGAGCGGTGCTTCGTCGATCGAGGGCGCAGGAGAGGCGCCGTTGTCGGTGGTCGAGTGATAATGCCAGGGCGCATCCATATGCGTACCATTGTGCGTACTCAGCGACAGCATCTCGACCGCCCAGCCTTCGCCGTCGGGCAAATCCTCCTTCGCCAGCCCGGGAAAGAACATCGCAATCTGTTCCCACGTATTCTCGTGGGTCATGTAGCTGATCTGGGGGCGCATCACCGGCGGGTCGGAAACGACGTCATTGGTGATCGGAATCGATAGGTCGATGAACTGCATGGGTTGCAGCGTGCCACCGAAATGACGCTACGCCAAGAAGGGTTGCGCGGAGATATGAGACAGCTACACCGGCCCAATCCTGTTCGTGTCGAGCGAAGTCGAGACACCCATCGGTCGGGTTTGCCTGCGCAGCATCTCGACTTCGCTCGATGCGAACGGGAAGGGGAATGCCCAAGGGGTTCAGGGAGAGTATATGACCGACGCAGCCGCCGTCGCCGACCATGGCGCGGTTTATCAGCCGACCGCGAAAGATATTCGCATGGTTATCGCCGCTTCGTCGGCTGGCACGGTGTTCGAATGGTATGATTTCTTCATCTACGGCACTTTGGCCGCGATCATCGGCAAGGCCTTTTTCCCCAGCGACAATGCGACGCTCGAGATCTTGCTGGTGTGGGCAGGTTTTGCGGTCGGTTTCGGTTTCCGGCCGCTGGGCGCGGTCCTGTTCGGCTTTCTCGGCGACCGGCTGGGGCGCAAATATACCTTTCTCGTCACCGTCACCTTGATGGGCATCGCGACCGCGGGCGTGGGCATGATTCCGTCGGCGGCGACGATCGGCATCGCCGCGCCGATCATCGTGATCCTGCTGCGCATCCTGCAAGGACTGGCGCTCGGCGGCGAATATGGCGGCGCTGCCGTCTATGTCGCCGAACATTCGCCGCCCGGAAAGCGCGGCTTTTATACCAGCTTCATCCAGGCGAGCGTCGTCGGCGGTTTCGTGCTCAGCCTGATCGTCGTACTCGGCTGCAAGGCGCTGATGCCCGACGCGGTGTGGGAAAGCTGGGGCTGGCGCGTGCCGTTCCTGCTGTCGCTCATCCTGCTCGGCATTTCGCTCTGGATGCGGCTCAAGCTGTCCGAAAGCCCGGTGTTCCAGGCGATGAAAAAGGAAGGCGAGCTGGCGAAGAACCCGCTCAAGGAAAGCTTTACCTATCCGGGCAATCCGCGGCGTATCTTTATCGCGCTGTTCGGCATCGCTGCGGGTCTGACGGTTATCTGGTATACCGCGATGTTTTCGGGCCTTTCCTTCCTGAAGGGGCCGATGAAGGTCGAGGACACAGCCGCCGAAATCATCGTCGGCACAGCAGCGGCCGTGGGCATGGGCTTTTTCATCTGGGCGGGGCGCCTGTCCGACCGCATCGGGCGCAAGAAGCCGATCGTCTGGGGCTATGGCGCGACGCTGCTGCTTCTCTTTCCGCTCTTCTGGTGGATGGGCAGCGTCGGCAATCCCGCGCTGACCGCCGCAGCCGAAAAGGCGCCGGTCACAGTGACGGGATCGCAGTGCAGCTTTGACCCTTTCGCGCAAAAGCAGGCGACCGCGTGCGGGCGAACGCTGGGCGAGCTGACCAAGCTTGGCGTACCCTACACGATTGCCGAGACGGATAGCCGCTTCGACTCCGTGACGATCCGCGTCGGTGATCGCGAGGTTGCCGGCGAAGACCCGGCTTTGCTCCAGCCTGCGCTCGAGGCGATGGGTTATGATTTTGCGAAACAGGTGCCAGGCGTGGGCGGGATCGCGATGATCTTCCTCGCGCTGCTGGGGCTCAGCGCGCTATCGGGCTTTACCTATGGGCCCGTCGCGGCCTTGCTGTCCGAAATGTTCCCGCCGCATGTGCGCTATTCGTCGCTGTCGATCCCCTATCATCTGGGTACCGGCTATTTCGGCGGTTTCCTGCCGCTGATCGCCAGCTTCATCATCGCCAAGACGGGCAATGCCTATGCGGGCCTATGGTATACATGGGTCGTCGTGCTCGCGGCTTTCCTGATCACGGCCTTCATGCTGAAAGACCCGGTCGAAGGGCAGTGGGACAGGCCGGGGGAGGGGGCGCGCGCCGCGTCCTGACGCCCCCATTCGCGCGGCCCATTGGCGCGGCCTGCGAAGCCGTATAGGGGCACGGCGATGATCGAAATTATCCCGCCGCTCCGCCTTCGTCTCGATTCTGCCGCGCTCATTGCCAATTGGCGCTGGCTCGCCGCGCAGAGCGGGGCCGCCGCGTGCGGCGCGGCGATCAAGGCCGACGGCTATGGCCTGGGCGCGCGGGATGTCATGCACCGGCTCGCCGCCGCCGGATGCCGCGACTTTTTCGTCGCCACCTGGACGGAGGCCGCGGCGTTGATGCCGCTGCCCGAAGGCGTCGCGCTCTCGGTGCTCCACGGCGTCGGCGAAAGCGACATGGTCACGGCGCGAACGCTTCCCGCGCGGCCCGTCCTCAACAGCGTCGAACAGGTTGCGCGGTGGCGCGCGGCGGGGGAGAGGCGGCCCTGCGACGTGATGGTCGATACCGGAATGAATCGGCTCGGCCTGCGCGTCGAGGAGGCGATGGCGGGCGCGCTCGATGGACTGACCATCGAAACCTTGCTCAGCCACCTGGCGTCGGCCGACGAAGACAGCGATCAGAATGCGGCGCAACTGGCGGCTTTCCAATCGCTGCGCGCGCGGGTTGACGCGCGGCGCTACAGCCTCGCGAACAGTGCGGGCATCTGCCTGGGCAGCAACTATGCCTTTGACCTGACACGCCCCGGTATCGCGCTATACGGCGGCACCCCGCGTCACGAGGCGAAGGGACATATCCGGCAGGTCGTCTTTCCAGAGGCGCGCGTGCTCCAATTGCGCACCGTTCGTGCCGGGGAAAGCGTCGGCTATGGCGCAAGGTGGCGCGCGGCGCACGACACACGCGTGGCTGTAACCAACATGGGCTACGCCGACGGCTATCTGCGCTGCCACGCCGGATCGGGCGGTGCGACCTGGCATGGCAGGCGCTTGCCGCTGATCGGACGGGTTTCGATGGACCTGACGGCGTTCGATGCGGGCGACATTGTTGGACTCGATGACGGCGAGTGGCTGACGTTCGATTATGATTTGCCCGAGCAGTCGGCGGCGTGCGGACTGTCGCAGTATGAATTGCTGACGGGGCTGGGCGGGCGGTTCGGACGGGCTTGGCGTTGAGTATGGCGATCCGCCGCGACGTTCGATCGTAAATCCTCGTATACGAAAAGTCGAAAATGAAAAAAAGGCCGCCTTCCCGAAAGAAGGCGGCCCAATTTTCATATCAATCCCGCAGGATTACCAGCTGGCCTTGATGCCGGCGTAGAAATAACGACCGAAGCTATCGAACGGATCACCGCCAGCGGTGCCCAGCAAGCCGAGCGGCGGCAGCTTGTCGAACACATTGTCGATGCCGAAGTAGAAGTTGAACTTCTTGTCGACTTCCAGGTTCGCCCGGAAATTATGGTACAGGGCGTCGGGATAGTAGATCCGCGGGAACCGGTCGACGTTCGTCGGCGGTAGCGTGACGATAGCGCCCGGAGTGCAGGTGCCGCCGCCGGGGTTCGTTCCGTTCGACGGGCAGGGCCCCTTGTAGGAGTTCTGCTCTTCCCACGTCGCAATCGTCTGCTTGCCGATATACCGCATCGACCAGCTGAGATCGAGGGCGCCAAAGTCATAATTGATATTGGCATTGGCGGCCCAACGGGGATCACCCAATTCGCTCATCTGACGGTTCGGAGCCGCCGGATTCAGCGGATCGGTGAAATTGTCGAGGCGGATCAGATAGGTTGCAATCGCGCGAAACGACAGGCGGTGGCCATTGTCGAAGGTCCGGCGGTAGGCGACGTCGAAGTCGATGCCCTCGGTCTTCTGGGCCGCGAAGTTCACGCCGCCCGAGATCACCGCACCGGCGTTCTGATCGAAGAGTCCAGTCGCTCCGTCACGATTGACCGTGGCGCAGAACTGATTGTTGATCCCGGTGGGGCTATCGTAGCACAGATTGATAATCGTCTGTGCACCCAGCGTCGCAATCAGGCTTTCGACTTTGATCTTGTAATAGTCGACCGTGAAGTTGAAACCCGGCAGGAAGCGGGGTTCGAACACCGCTCCGAGCGTCAAGCTCTTGCCGATTTCGTTCTGAAGCGTCGGGTTACCGCCCGACCGGAAGCTCGTCGACGAGGTACGCGCGGTACAATTGACCCACGGACTGCCCACCGGACCATTGAACGCGGTACCGGCGCATGCCGCGGCAGTCGCCGCGTTCACCGTGGTCGGAACGCCCGCTGCGGCGCAATTGGCAGCCCGATTCGGGTTGTTGCCGATGTTCTGGCTGTCGCACGGGTCGGTCAGCTGGTTGAAGTTCTGACTGAGCGGCGAGAACAGGTCCGACTGGGTCGGCGTGCGAACCGAACGGGCATAGGCGGCGCGGAGCCGGATGTCCGGAATCGGCGCATAGAGGCCCTGGACGTTGTAGGCCCAGACCGTCCCCGCCGACGTGTTATAGTCGGAGACTCGAGCTGCCGCACCAACCGTCAGCTCCTCGGCAAGCGGCATGTTGGCGAGCAGAGGGATGCTGATTTCGCCGAACGCTTCTTTCACCGACAGCTTGGGCGGGAAGAAGGGCTGGATTGCATTCAGGAAGGTGCCTCCGCTGGCGGTCAGATCGTCATAGAAGGAATAGGCCTTTTCCTCGCGATATTCGGCGCCAAGCGCAAAACCGACCGGGCCCCCAGGAAGTTCGAACAGCTGCGACAGGTCACCGCCGATGCTGGCCAGAGCGACAAACTCTTCTGCCTTTTCCTTGCGGATGGCGGTCGTGTTGACGAAGTCGAGTGCGGCCTGGCTCGGCGCTCCGGTGCCGAATACGTTGATCGGAACGCAGTCGGGACGATCGTTCGTGGTGTCCGCGTCCGCGTTGACGCGGCAGACGATTTGGCCCGCCGCATTACGCGTCGCATCGAGCGCCAGCAGGAAGCCGTCATCGTTGCCATCCTCGTCGAACAACACAAGGTTGTTGAGCGAGCGCATCTTGGTCTTTAGGCGACCGTAGTTCAGCGAGACCTCGTAAGTCCAGTCGTCGTTGAACGTGCCCTCGACGCCGCCGACGATGCGGAAGGTGTCGCGGTCGTGCAGTTCGCCGCGACCACCGAAGTCGGTATTGAAGCGCGAGATGGCGAACGGCGTCGCGTCGGGTGTCGCGCCGCAGATACCGTAGGACCTCAGCGTCGCAAATGCCTGCGATGTCAGGAACGGGTTGTCGCAGCGAAGGTTGGAACCGCCGCCGAAGAACCCCGGAATGCTGCCCTGGAAAAAGCTCGGCTGACCTTCCTGAACCGCATCGACGTGAACATATTTCGCTTCGACGAACGGACGGAATGCGTCGCTGATGTCATAGTGTGCGAGCAAGTTGATCGCATAGCGTTTCAGGCCAGCCGCGAGCTGGCCGGTATTGCGCAGGGTCGACCCCTCACCGCCCTGCTGGTTGCCTGAACCCACCGATGAGAAGCCGCGGTCGGGCGTATCGACGAAGATATTGCCATCGGGACCGAAGCGCAGATAGCGGCGCGCCGCGCTGGATGCGGGGTCGATGGCGCCGAGTGTGCCGCCATCGCTGATCGACGCATTTTTGATGCCGCACAGGAATGTGTTGTCGGGAATGCCGTCGCTGGCGCTCGGCGGAACTTCGCCGCCCGCTGTGCCCTGGAGGTCGGTGAGCTGGTACTGACAACGGCCCGAGAAGGCGCCGGTCAGTCCGTCGCGGTCGCTGAAATAGAGTGGGGTTTGTTCGGCATATTCGGCCGAAACCGCGATATTGCCGCGGCCGTCGGCAAAGTTCTTGCCATAGGTGCCGCTGATGAACATCGAGCCGCGATCACCGCGCGACGACAGGCCGCCCTGCGCTCGCAGACTGATGCCTTCGAAGTCGCGCTTGGTGATGAAGTTGACGACGCCGGCGACCGCGTCCGAACCGTAAATGGCCGAATTGCCCCCCGTAACGATGTCGACGCGCTCCAGAAGATCGACCGGGATGGTGTTGACGTCGACCAGATAGTCGCCCGGCGATGCCGTGATGTGGCGCTTGCCGTTGACGAGCACCAGCGTGCGCGCGGTTCCGAGGCCACGCAGATCGAGAATGTTCAGGCCCGCGGTGCCGATAAAGCGCGTCGAGTTACCCTGGCTGAAGGTCGAGCGGAGCGACGGCAGATCGTTCAATGCGTCGCCAAGCGAAACGTCGCCGGTGTCGGTCAGTTCATCGACGCTCACCGAGGTCAACGGAACCGGCGATTCCAGTGTCGGCCGCGTGATACGCGATCCCGTCACAACGATCGAGCGATCCGAAGCTTCTTCGACCGTTTCCGCAGCGTCGTCGGATGCGGACGTATCCTGCGCCAGAACGGGCTGGCTGACAGATATGGCTACTGCAAAGGCAGCAGCACCCATAAGCAGGTGCGACTTGTTCATTATGTAACTCCCCGGTTGGCCCGTTCGAAATCGGAGATGAACGGATTACTCTTTAAGAAGCGGCAAAAACCCGTGTGCACAAGCCCCTCGTGGCGTTTTTGTGTCACATTCCTTGCGCGCGAAAGATGGTGTGGCATTCTTGCAACAATGCGCGGAAGCTCCATGCTCGATCGCTCGAGCAATAAGCTAAGCTGAGCGCGACATGAACGAGCGTTAATGTCGGGCAATGAGGTTCATAATGTCGTGTTGATCGTTTCCCTTGTAACTAAATTGCCATGATGCAAATCGTCCGGAGTGGAAGGCTCCTCACCAGGGTTGAAGGATAGTTGCACGTGAATATCCGCGCGCCTGGCGGTTGAATCGCAGTGAATCGTTTCAGGCGAATCGCGCGCGGCATGTTGCGACGCATCAATATTTGATGCTAATGCCGCAGCTTGTCCGGAGCGGCGCCAATGCCACGAAACCGGGATGCGCAGGAGCAGAGGCCATCATGGCAAAGTCCAGGGGGACGGCCGACGACGGTGTCGTCACGATCAAGAAATACGCCAACCGGCGGCTCTACGATACCGAACGCAGCTGTTACATCACGCTCGACGACCTCGGAACGATGGTGCGCGACGGGCGCGAGTTCCGCGTCGTCGATGCCAAGAGCGGCGAGGACATCACGCATAACGTCCTGACCCAGATCATCATGGATACCGAAACGCGCGGCGAAACCCTGCTGCCCGTGTCGTTCCTCCGCCAGCTGATCGGCATGTATGGCGACAAGATGCAGGCGATGGTCCCGCAATATCTGGAAGCGTCGATGGCGGCGTTCCGCAAGAACCAGCAGGACGTGCGCGCCGCATTCGAAGGTGCGCTGGGCGCGAACCCGCTCGCCGAGCTGACGCGGCGGAACATGGAAATGTTTCAGCAGGCGGCGGGGGCCTTCATGCCAGGCGGCGTCGGCGGCAAGGCCAAGGATGCGGAGATCGCCGCGCTCAAGGCCGAAATCGACGAACTCAAGGCCGAGCTCGCGAAGAAGAAATAATGCGGGGCGTATTCCGCTCCCCCAGCACAGAAAACAGGATCGATGATCAAGCATGCGCTCAGCGTAACCCGTCAGGCCGATTTTGCGGCCTGGTATCAAGATGTCATTGCCGAAGCCGATCTGGCGGAGGAATCGGGCGTGCGCGGCTGCATGGTGATCAAACCGTGGGGCTATGGCATCTGGGAACGTATACAGACGGTGATGGACGCGGCGATCAAGGATGCCGGGGTTCAGAACGCCTATTTCCCGCTCTTCATTCCCTTGAGCTTCTTTGAAAAGGAAGCCGACCATGTCGATGGCTTTGCAAAGGAAATGGCGGTCGTCACCCACCACCGGCTGATCGCCGACGGCAAGGGCAAGCTGGTTCCCGACCCGGAGGCGAAGCTGGAAGAACCGCTGATCGTGCGCCCGACATCGGAAACGGTGATCGGATCGGCGATGAGCCGCTGGGTGCAGAGCTGGCGCGACCTGCCGCTGAAGGTCAACCAGTGGGCCAATGTCGTGCGTTGGGAAATGCGTACGCGCATGTTCCTGCGC
>JBGTUD010000075.1:0-11053 GCA_041939405.1 Sphingopyxis sp.
CCAACTTCTTCGAAACGCGCGCGACCGAATATTCGAAGGGCGCGACGCGCGGCGACTGGAACAGCGTGTGGACCAGCTTCGACAACCGCAAAAAGGCGAAGGCGAACGACGACACGGCCGCCGCGGTCGGCGAAGCGGGCGACGAAGGCGAAGACATGTTCAAACAAGCCGGCATCGCCGCGGAATAATGCCCTCCCCTTATCGCCCGGAGTTCGAAGCGGCGTTGCGCCTCTTCGCACGGGTGAGCGAGTCGATGGCGGCGCGGGGCTTGTCGCGGCCGGTATTGGTCGGCGGGGCGGCGGTCGAATATTATTCCGGCAGCGCGCTGATGACGGGCGATTTCGACATCTGCTCGCCTTGGCAAGATGCCCTGGACGAGGAGTTGCAGCGCGCCGGCTTCATTCGTCCGTCGGGTCCCGGCCAATTGACGCGCGGCTGGATCCATCCGAAACTCAAACTCGGCTTCGAAATTGTGGCAGCCGTACCGATGGACGGCCATATAGATCGCGATCATATCCTGCTTGTCGAGGATATAGGCGACGGGTCGAGCTTTGCGATCATTTCGGTCGAAGACCTCATCGCCGATCGAATGGGACAATATGCGTCGGGGACTGCGAAGGACAGGCTCGACCAGGCCCGAATATTGTTTGCGCTTCACCCGGCCGCCGATCTCGACTATCTCGAAAGGCGGATAAGACAGGAAACGGCCGGAGATTATGGCATCGCAGCGCTCAAAGCCTGACTTGGCACCCGATTGGACCGGGCCACGGATGAACTTCACCCTCTTCGCTGCCGAACTGGCCGCGCGCCGGACCGCGCTCGGCAACCCCGAACTGCCTCGCAATGCGGGAGGCCGGCGCTCGGCCAGCAAAAAGGCGCTGCTGAAAGCCATCGAAGCCGCCGGCGGCAAATGGTAACGCAGCCCACGCCCCCCTTCCCGCCAACAGGATTTCTACAGCCGACATGACCGAAAAGAAAAAACACAAACTCCTGATCCTCAGCCAGCCGCAGCGCGCGACGCTGGAGGGCCTCGCCAACCGCCGCCCCCAACTCCCCACCGACGCGATCCGCGACGAACTCGTCACGCTGGGCCTCGTCGTCAAGCAGGGCGCCAAATGGGCACTGACCCCGACGGGCAAGAAGGTGCTGGCGGCCAGCTCGAACCGGCGGAACGCGGGCGGGTTTTCGGTTTGAGGATTGAGTTTTCCGATCTAAATGATCGACAGGTTCAGAATTCTATTAGTGAAGGCGGCTCCGCTTACACCAAACATCTTAGCAAATTTCTGAACCAATGCGTCGTCTTCAAGATCCAAACTAGCAGGACACACTTTTCTCACGAAGTGTTCTGGCATTAACACACTAGCAGCAAATGCATTTGCCGATATCTCGATATCGTCAAAACCTCCAGACGAAATATTATCTCGTCTGAGAACACCCTTATCTACGTGCACGGTGTTCTTTAACATTCTCTCGTGCATAATATGATGACCGAGCTCATGAGCTATAGTAAATCTCTGCCTATTATTGTGATGAAGAACATTATAGACGATATTCTTTTGGCCATCTTTAATGAATGCCATCCCTGATAAGTCGTCTTCTAATACCATCGCTTGCAGACGGCATCCCTCTGCCACAGCAATTTCCTTAATCGGTACCGGCAGTGTCAGACTGGGCCACCTGTCCATAACTTTGTGCGCGGCAGCCTCCCCCGATCGGCGCGCCTTAGAAATTTGCGCAAATGTCATATCAAGAATTTTCAACGATCTGAGCGATCGTCGCTGCCTCATGGCGAGACACAGTCGACCCAGAAATTTTCACCGCCTTGGCCTTCCCCTTCAGATCACCAGCGAGCGCGACGTTCAAAGGGAGGATATCTGATATCGTTTGCATCTTGAGCGCTTGGACGAGCCCGATCGCCTGATGCAACAGCACACGCTGCCGCCCGGCCTCAATATTCGCGATTGATGCTCGGCTAAGGCCAACCAGATCAGCCAATTCTTGCTGGCTAATTTTACGCGCCAACCTTTCGTCCGCCACACGTTTTCCGAATACGGAATAAAGATCTGCCTGTTCCACGGAATCTGGGAATAGAGCGCCCAGAGGGAGCATGTCAACCTGACCCATTAATGTTTGTATTACAAACTAATGATTGCATTATTGACATTTGACCAGAGCAATATAGGATTGGCTTGTCTCGATTCGGGGCACAAATCGAAAGGGTTGAAGAATGAAGAATCCTGGAAGCAACAGCGGCAAAAACGGCGGTATCTATCAGGAGGTCGGCCCGCGAGGCGGACGGTACGACAACTATTCCACCGTTCCGGACAATACCCGCCTTCCGCCGACAACCACGCCCGGACGCGGATGGACGCAGGTTCGCCGTACGCCCGACAGCAAGCGCTAAGGAGTGAGAAAATGGCGTCCTACTATGTCAATATGAACGCTCAATCGAACGGCGATCACGAAGTCCACAAGTCCGACTGTACGTGGCTTCCCTATCCGGAGAACCGTATCTATTTGGGCGAATTCGTTTCCTGCTACGGTGCAGTCGATGCTGCGCGAAAGCATTACACTCAAGTGAACGGTTGCTACTATTGTTCGCCCAACTGCCACACCGCCTGATGCGGTCTATCTTGATCTAGCCGGACAAGCCTTTAGGGCTCCAGCCAGACACGCACTTTGAGGAGTTACGGTGACAGTTTACTTAACCCCCTAGTCGCCCGACGACGCTGGACCCCGGATCAAGTCCGGCATGGCGATGCAAAGAGAAGTTTCCGTTCCGCACCAATCTTTGTCACCCGCGAACGAGGCCCGTTGACTGGTTCGCCTTGATCCGGGGTCCATCGCCGCCCTAGCCTCCACCACATGCACCGCGACTTTCAGCCATGCACCTATATCATGGCGAGCACGCGGAACGGGACGCTTTACACCGGCTTCACCTCGCACCTGATCCAGCGGATCGTCCAGCATCGCGAAGGTTGCTTCGACGGCTTCACCAAGCGCCACGGCGTCAAACTGCTCGTCTGGTTCGAACTCGCCGGGACGATGGAGCATACCATCGCGCGCGAAAAGCAGCTCAAGAACTGGCAGCGCCAGTGGAAGATCGACCTGATCGCCGCGTCGAACCCCGACTGGCGCGATCTGGCGGAGGAATTGGGATTGCCGCCGTTGGGGGCGTAGCACCGAACCTTTACACGGTCCCCTCCCTCGTCATGCCGGACTTGATCCGGCATCCATTCCAGCGGCGCCGCATGGATGCCGGATCAAGTCCGGCATGACGACGCGGGGTGGCCTTCGCGCCTTTGCGCCTTTGCGTGAAATAAAATCGGCCAGCACCCGACCCCGCGATAACGCGGAACGACCAGCCTGCTCCCGCCCAAATCCTCTTTCAAGCCCTCCGCCCCAAAAACCGCTTTCCTACCTTCTTTTGCCATGCCACCCTCACGGCCTGGCTCTTTGACCCGTCCGAACCTTCTGCCCCACCGCGCGCCGAACATCGCGGCCGCGCGCGATCTTTGCGACGTTTCGCGCGGCTCTCGCAATGGACGACCTTGGCGATCTTTGCGCCCATGCCCGGTTGCCAACCGCTTGTTTCCGGTGTCGATGCGGTGACAAGTTTGACAACTTTCGCCGCCGCCGGCTCAGTTAAGCGCCGACCCCGCCGGAAACCCGCGCACCCCTGCCACTGCGAACATCACCCCGTCGCGCACCGCCTCGGGCGCATCGTCCAGCATATAGAGCTTCGCAAGCTCGCGCGTGACCTCGCTGTCGTCGTCGACGACCAGCCGCACCGAATGCAGCCCCAGATTGCCGCGCGCCACGACGACGCCGCGCACCAGCGTCAGCGGCCAGCGCGCGCTCGCGCCGCGGTACAGCGTCGCGCCGTCGTGGCGGAGGTAATCGTGCCGCCGCCGCCACAGCCCGATCATATAGGCCCATAGGCCCAGCACCGCGGCGATTCCCATCAACTCCAGCGGCTGCGCGAACATCATGTTCCACATTGCGGTGCCCAGGTCGCCGCCCCAGTCGAGCCGCGCCGCGAGCACGCCCAGCAGCACCGCGCACGCAAATTGCCACCCCACCAGCGGCGCCGCGCGCAGCCGGCCGACCACCACCATTGTCCGCTCCCCGTTCGTCATCGGTGCCTAGATAGGGCGGCGCGCACGCCCGCGCCACCCCGCAACACCCCCCGCGTCGTGCCGACCCGGCGCTTTGACTTGGGCGAAACCGTCCGAAGCGGGGCGCGGCCGCGACGGGCGGTTGGCACCGACTCGCGCGGCCATGCTATGCTGCGCGGCGAAAGGAGAAAGCCCATGCAGGCCGTAACCGAAGGCGACCGCCGCAAGGAGGTTCGCATACTCTTGAGCCAGATTCAGGCGCATCCCGAACGCGACTGGACCGCGGCGCGGCGCCGCATCGCCACGCTCAACAAGCTGATCACCGGCGCATCGGCGCCGCGCCCGCACTGACGCGCGCAGCGGCGCCGAAGGGGTGGCCTATTCGGCTTCCTCGAACAGCTCGATCGCGTTCGCGGCGGTGGCCGACAGGCGCACCGTATCGCCCTCGACCGCGGCGACCAGCCCCGCGGGCAGATAATGATGCGTGCCGTCGACGCTGTCGGCCCTGGTCAATTTAATGCGTTCGCCGTCAAGATGATCGACCGTTCCGACATGGACGCCATCGGCGCCGATGACGGTCATATGCTCCTTGACTGCGCTATGGTCGTGTTCTGCCATCCTTCGTCTCCTTGTTGCCTGGAAGCGAGCCTATGGAGAATAGCCGAACACCCGAGTCGGCTCCATGACAGGCGGCGAAGCGCCCGAAAATCATGGCCGTTGCCCGGCGCGCCGTCCGGCGGCTCAGGCTGCGGCGGCGAGCAGTTTCTTTTCGATCACGCGGATGAAGACGTCGGGGTCCTGCGCGCCCGGAACCAGCATCTGTCCGCCCAGGACGAACGCCGGCACCCCGGTGATGTTGCGGTCGACCCACCAGGCCTCTTCGGCACGGACCATCTCGGCGAACTCGTCCGACGCCAGGATCGCCGCGGCGCGATCGCGGTCGAGCCCGACCGAGCCCGCGACATCGACGAGCACCTCTGCGTCGCTCACATCGCGATTGTCGGTGAAATGCGCCGCGAACAACGCCAGCTTGAGCGCGGTCTGCACCCCCGTCGCCGCCGCCTGGTCGGGTGCCTCGCTCGCCCCGGCCCAGGTCAGCAGCCGGTGCGCGTCGAAGCTGTTGCGCATCCTGAAATCGGGCCCGCGGTTGAAGATAAAGCCCAACTCGCCCGCGACGCTGGCGAGCCGCGCGCTATTCGCGCGGCTCTGCTCGGCGCTGATGCCATATTTGCGCATGACATGCGCGGCGGCATCCTCACCCTCGCGCGGCATGTCGGGGTTGAGTTCGAACGGATGCCACTGGACGCGAAAGTCCAGCCGTCCTGAAAAATGCTCGATCACCTGCTGGAACTTCAGCCAGCCGATGATGCACCACGGGCACATCACGTCGGATACGATATCGACGCTGAGGCGCGGCACGCCGGGTTCGCTCACCATATTGCTCCTGCCGGCGCCGGTGGCGGCCGGCCACCGCGTTCAATCGCCCGATCGGCGACCCTTGCCCGTTCGCCGGTCGCCCTTGCGGCGCTCCGGCCCCTTGAAATCGGGATCGTCGGCGACGCGGCGATCGCCTGTCCGCCGGTCCGACTTCACCCGCTCATTGTCATCATCTGCCATGCGCTTCGCCCCCATTTTACCGAAAACAGGCGCGACCCGGCACCCATAGTTCATAAAATAGGCAAAATGACAAGTTTGCGCCGCACCGGCGCGCGTCAAAGCCGCGCTTCGAGCCGCGCCAGCAAATGTTGCACCGGCGTCACCGCGGGCGCGTCCCACCCCGCTTCCAGCAGCGCGACCCGTTCGAACAGCCGTTCGCTCGCGGCGATGACGCGGCAGAGCGAGGCGTCGAACGCGGCGCAAATGCTCCAGTCCGCCGCCACCGGATCGCCGATCCGCGCCGCGCTGTCGTCCGGCCCCGCGCCCGGATCGCCCGCCAGCATCGCGCGGCGGTGGAGCAGCCAGGCGATGATATGCATCAGCCGCGTCGTCGTTTTCAGCGATTCGCACGCCAGCGACACCTGCGCCAGCGCGTCGCCGTGCAGCGCGCTTCCCGCGGCACAGCCCAGGTCGCGCTGCGCCGCAAAGGCCGCGTGCGCTTCGTCGGCGAGCAGCATCGCCTCGACATAGAGATTTTCGACCTGCGCGCGCTGCACGGGCCTGCCCAGCGCCGCCATATCTGCTCGTTCACCCGCCATGTCCGGGAGATGCCACGCGGCACGCCCATCGGGCAATGGCGCTAACCATGAAATCTGGCGCGGCGGCTGTCCCGCTTTGAGTCGGGTGGTCAGGCGATGATATCGGGCAGCAACTGGTCCTCGCACCACGCGATTTCGTCGCGCAATTTGAGCTTGCGTTTCTTGAGCCGCGCGAGCTGCAGCTGGTCGGCGACCGCCGCGCTCGCGAGCGCGATGATCGCCGTATCGAGGTCGCGATGCTCGATACGGAGCAGTTCGAGGCGCTGGCTGATCTCTTCCGGGCTCACCCCCGCATCCCTGCCACGTTCACCATTGGTCCGCAACGGGGACCGACTGACCGAATCGTCACGACATGGCGCCCGATTCGTGATTTACTTGGTCTTGCCCATCGAGTCGAAAAGGAGAATGCCAATGAGCACGTCGCACCTTTCCACCCTGAAGTCCCGCCATGCGGAACTCGATGCGAAAATTGCGAACGAAGAACGCCGGCCCGCGCCCGATACGGGTATGCTGGCGCAGCTCAAGAAGCAGAAGCTGAAACTTAAGGAAGAAATGCTCGCGATCGGATGATCGCCAGCCCTGTCGCCGGCCGATGCCCCCTCTCAGAAGGACGCATCAGCGCCGGCGATAGACGGGGGCCCCTATCGCGCCCGTGCGCCGCAGATGCGGCGGCAGATCGGACGGCGCGGCCACCTGACGGCGGACCGCCTGCGGATCGATCGACCGCTCGAACGCGATGCCGAACTTGTCCTCGCCAACCCATATCACGCGACCGGCGACGGTGCCGATGTTGCGTAGTTCGACCTCGACGGCCGCGCCCTGCTCGACAGCGAGCTTGGCCTCGGCGAGCATCCCGCCGGGCGACAGGTTGCGCACACGCACCGTTACCGCTTCGGGCCGCCCGCCGAGCGTCAGTGCAGCCTGCATGAACAGGCTGTCGCGATCGGCGCTACGCGACAGCGCCGCGACCTCCTCGTCCACCGTTGCCGGCCGTTGCGAATCCATATTGCGCCCCATTTCCGTGTCTTTGCGGCACGGAATCTAGGGGGGCGTAGTTGCCGAATCGTAAATGACGCGCGCGCGAAGCGCGATCAATCCTCGCGCGAAATTCGCTCGTTACGCTCGTGGCGCTCTTGCGCCTCCAGCGTCATCGTCGCAATCGGCCGGGCCTGGAGCCGCGCGAGCGAAATCGGCTCGCCCGTCACGGCGCAATAACCATATTCGCCTTCGTCGATCCGGCGAATCGCCGAATCGATCTTGGCGATCAGCTTGCGCTGGCGGTCACGGGTTCTCAGTTCGATCGCCCAGTCGGTCTCGCTCGACGCGCGGTCGGCGAGGTCGGGTTCGCGCAGCGGACCGTCCTGAAGGTGCGCGAGCGTCGATTCGGCTTCGGACAGGATCGACTTTTTCCACGCGATGAGCAGGCCGCGGAAATATTCCTGCTGCCGCTCATTCATAAACTCTTCGTCGTCGCTGGGGACATAGTCCGAATCGAGATTGGATCTGGCTTCGCGAAGCGCGTCAGCGCCAACATCGGCAATCTTGGTCGGCATGAGGAGCTCTCGTGTCCTTTCCTGTCACCCGTTTGCCGCAAAGCGACCGAGGGAGTGGCGCGCCTATAACCAGCCGCTTACGACGATACAAGCGCCGAAGCCGCAGATAATGAAATGGCGTGAAGCGGCGATGAACCGGCGGCGATTCCCGGCCCCTTTGCGCATCCACCGCAACGGTGCCTGCCGCGGCCGTATGAGGCCGAATTTTAACCAATTGCATAGAATCATTGCATTTTACGTTTCATTTTGGGACATATATGGCGATTTTGATTGATTTCACGCCCGGTTTCCCACTGTCGGACAGGCAAACGCGGTTAACGCGATTGCGGCGTTCACAAAGCTTTGGCCTTTCTGCTGCATAGCGAAAGGTGAAGGGGGGTGCCGGGTCGTTGGCGCTTCGCACCTGCAACGGGAAAGAGAGAAATCTATGTCTGTCCGGATGGCCCTCGCCAAACTTTGCGCCTGCACCTGCGGCGGCGCGATTATCGGCAGCGGCGCGATGCAAGTCGCCGACGTTCCGGCGGCGCGTGCGCAGACGGCCAAATGCTCGCCCTGCGCGGGCAAGAAGGTGGTGCGCAAGCGCCATGCCGCACGCAAGCCCGTAAAGCGCGTGCGCCGCGTCGTGACCACCAAGAAGGTGATCCGCACCGCGACCCCGCAGCAGCAGGTGGTGACGCAGACGGTCCCCCTGCCTCCGATCCCCTATGCACCGTTCCCGCAGGCCGGCTGGGAAGGCGGCGGCGGTAGCGGGGGTGGCGTGACCGTGATCGGCGGCGGCTTTGGCGGCGGTTTCGGCGGCGGGTTTTTCGGCGGCTTCTTCGGCGGCAGCTCGGGCGGCAGCAGCGGCAGCATCGTCGTGACCTCGACGACCACCGGCGGGCTCAGCACGACCAGCAGTTCCACCTCGGGCGGCGTTTCGACCTCAACGGGCGGCGTCAGCACCTCGACATCGACGGGTGGCGTATCGACCTCGACCGGCGGCGTATCCACCTCAACCTCCACCGGTGGCATCAGCTCGACGACCTCGACGGGCGGTGTCTCGACCTCGACGGGGGGTGTTTCGACGTCCACGGGCGGCGTGAGCACATCCACCGGCGGGGTGAGCACTTCGACGGGCGGGGTTTCGACCTCGACCGGCGGCGTCAGCACCTCCTCTTCGAGCAGCAGTTCGTCGTCGAGTTCCTCCTCGTCCTCTTCCTCTTCCAGCTCTTCCTCATCGGGCGGCAGTTCGTCGAAAGGCGGATCGTCGCACGGAAGTTCGAGCTGGGGCGGGTCCACCGGTTCGAGCGGCAGCTCGGGCGGATCGAGCAGCAGTTCTTCGGGCGGATCGGGCAGTTCATCGTCAAGCAGCAGTTCTTCTTCGTCCTCCTCGTCGTCGAGCAGCACGTCGAGCGGCGCAACCTCGTCGGGTGCGACGGGCGGCAGCAGCAGCTGGGGCTCGACCGGCAGCACATCCTCTTCGTCGAGCAGCAGCTCGTCGTCGAGTTCATCCAGCTCTTCGTCTTCGAGTTCCTCCTCGTCGAGTTCGGGCGGCAGCACCAGCAGTTCGTCGGGCGACCCGACGCCGGTTCCCGCTCCGCCGATGCTGCTCCTGTTCGGTGCCGCCGCCGCCGCGCTGGTCGCGCGTCGCCGCGCGGCGAACCGCAACGACAAGGACGCCGACGCGGCCTGATCCGAATCCACTGGGGGCCGGGTGTGCCAACCCGCGCCACCGAACTGAGGGCCGCTCTTCGGAGCGGCCCTTTTTGCGCGCGCCGGGCCCGTGCAACGGGGTTGCGCGCGCCGGGCGGGGACGTCATAGCGCGTGGCCATGCATGACATCCGCCTGATCCGCGACAATCCGCAAGCCTTCGACGCCGGCCTCGCGCGCCGCGGTCTCACCCCGCTGTCGGAGGACATCCTCGCTGCCGACGCCGCGCTCCGCGCGCTGCAGACCGAAATCCAGGCCGCGCTCGCCCGCCGCAACGAAGCCTCGAAGCTGATCGGACAGGCGATGGCGCAGGGCGACAGGGACACCGCCGAAGCCTTGAAGGCCGAGGTTGCCGAGCTGAAAGCCACCCTTCCCGCCAAGGAAGAGGAAGAACGCGAACAGCTCGCGGCGCTTCAGGACAGGCTGGCCGCGCTCCCCAACCTGCCCGCCGACGATGTGCCCGACGGCGCGGACGAGGAGGGCAATGTCGAAATATCGCGCTGGGGTACGCCCCGAACATTCGACTTTGAACCGCAGGAACATGCCGATTTCGCCCCGGCGCTCGGGCTCGATTTCGAAACCGCGGCGAAAATGTCGGGCGCGCGCTTTGCCTTCCTCAAAGGCCCGATGGCGCGCCTCGAACGCGCGCTCGGTCAGTTCATGCTCGACAAGCAGACGGTCGAGGCGGGCTATAGCGAATGCGCGACGCCGTTGCTGGTCCGCGACGACGCCGCTTTCGGGACGACGCAGCTCCCCAAGTTCCGCGAAGATCTGTTTCAGACGACCGACGGCATGTGGCTGATCTCGACCTCCGAAATGAGCCTTACGAACGCCGTGCGCGAGGAGATACTTGCCGAGGCCGAACTGCCGGTCCGCATGACCGCGCTCACCCCCTGCTTCCGGTCGGAGGCCGGGTCGGCGGGGCGCGACACGCGCGGCTATATCCGCCAGCATCAATTCTGGAAGGTCGAACTCGTCTCGATCACCCGGCCGGAGGACAGCGACGCCGAACTCGAGCGCAAGACGCGCGCCGCGGAAAGCATTTTGGAGGCGCTCGAGCTTCCCTATCGCAAGATGCTGCTGTGCGCGGGCGACATGGGTTTTGCCGCGCGCAAGACCTATGACCTCGAAGTCTGGCTGCCCGGCCAGAATGCCTATCGCGAGATTTCGAGCTGCTCGAACTGCGGCGACTTTCAGGCGCGCCGCATGAACACGCGCTTCCGGCGCGAGGGCGCCAAGGGCAACGAGTTCGTCCACACGCTGAACGGTTCGGGCCTCGCGGTCGGGCGTACGCTCGTCGCGATCCTCGAAAATTACCAGCAGGCGGACGGCAGCGTCGATATTCCCGCGGTGCTCCACCCCTATATGGGCGGGATTACGAAACTTACGCCCTTGGACCGACAAGGTTAAGCTGACCTCATTTTCCCGTTCGTGTCGAGCGAAGTCGAGACACCCCGCGGCCTTGCGCCATTCCGATGGGCATCTCGACTTCGCTCG
>JBGTUD010000076.1:0-11012 GCA_041939405.1 Sphingopyxis sp.
GACACGTCGCCCCATTCCTCGGTCGGAATTTCTGCGAGCCGCCGCTCCTGCAGCGCCTCACCGGTCGAGACGATCTGCACCACCGCCGCATGCCCCGCTTCAAGATCCTTACCGATGCTCGCGATCGTCGCCGGCGTCTGCATCGCCGTGATCAGATGATTGAAGAAACGCTGCTTGGTGCTCTCGAACGCCGAGCGCGCCGCGGACTTCGCCTGCGCATTGAGGGTGCCGTGGAGCGAGCTGGTGACCCCGGCCGCTTCCATCGCCGCGTCGAGATTGTTGTGGATGACCTGAAAAGCACCGGCATAGCTGTCGTAGATTCGCCGCTGCTCTTGCGTAAGCGCATGTTCGAGCAGCTCATATTCGACGCCATCGAACGACAGCGATCGCGCGGCGTAGAGCCCGAGCGCCGTCAGATCGCGCGCGAGCACCGCCATCGCCGCGACGCCGCCGTCCTCGATCGCGGCGACAAATTCGCTCCGCGTCGCGAAAGGGAAATCACTGCCGCCCCAGAGACCGAGCCGCTGCGCATAAGCGAGGTTCTGTACGGTCGTCGCGCCGGTTGCCGACACATAGACGATGCGGGCATCGGGCAGCGCGTGCTGCAGCCGGAGTCCCGCGCGCCCTTGCTGCGACGGCTTTTGCTCGCCGCGATCGCCCTTGCCGCCGGCGGCGTTCGCCATCGCATGCGCCTCGTCGAAGATGATGACCCCGTCGAAGTCGGCGCCGAGCCACTCGACGATCTGGTCGACCCGGCTCGCCTTGCCCTCGCGTCCCTGGCTGCGCAGGGTCGCGTAGGTCGTAAACAAGATGCCCTCGGCCAGCTTGATCGGACTTCCCTGCCGGTAGCGCGACAGCGGCGTGACGAGCAATCGTTCCTGCCCAAGCGCCGACCAGTCGCGCTGCGCATCCTCGAGCAGCCGGTCCGAAATCGACAGCCAGACCGCACGCTTCCGGCCCTTCAGCATATTGTCGAGGATGATGCCGGCGACCTGTCGGCCCTTGCCGGCGCCGGTGCCGTCGCCGAGAAACCAGCCGCGGCGAAAACGAACGGCATTGTCATTGTCGTCGCTCGCCGCGGTCACCATGTCCCACGTCTCGTCGACGGTCCATGCACCCGACAGATGCCCGGCATGGGCCTCACCGGCATAAATGATCGCTTCCAGCTGCGCGTCCGACAAAATGCCGTCGTCGATCAGCCTTTCGGGAAGGTTCGGCCGATAGGAGGGCTGCGGCGGTGCAACCGACGCCATGGCGGCGGACTGCACGAGTGCAGTCGGATGGGGCTTCGACGACGGAATAACGAGAGACTGCAGCGCGTAGGGCTCGTAGATCGTCTCGGCGAGCTGCCCCTCGGGCGATTGCCAGTCGCAGGTTTCATAGGCCAGTTCGGGAGCAAGAGCGGGGCTCGCCGACAGAATGTTCTGCCGCGCCGCAACCGTCGGGCGCCCAGAAAGTTCGGGCGAGGTAAGGGCAGTAACGGGCCGGGCCGGCGCTGTGGGCGGCTGTGGTGCCGTGCGGGTCGGCACGGCGCTCCGAACCCAGTGAAGCAAAGTGGCAAGATCGGCTGCCTCGCCGTGTGAAGGCGCAATCGCCGACGGATCGGCAGCGGGCCGCTTGTCGATCACGATAAGCCGCGTGCTCGTCGTCGTGCCATGTTTGGCGTAGACTTTTCCGTCGATCGCCGCCGAGAAGATCAGCGTAGCTTGCGCCTGCAGGCGCACGAAGGCATCGTGCCAGGCGGGAGCATCCGGCGAATAGTTCGCCCCGACGATAGCAACCAGCCTTCCCTCATCCTCCAGCCGAGCCAGCGCCGATGCAATATGCCGAAGGGCCGTGTCGCGCATAGTGCGCTCGACTTTCGCCACCGCCGAAAAGGGCGGGTTCATCAGGATGACCGTCGGGCGGACGCCGGGATCGAGACGATCGTCGATCGACGCGGCGTCATGACGCGTGACCGCGCCCTTTGCGAACAGCAGATCGAGCAGGTCTGCGCGTGCTTCGGCAAGTTCGTTGAGCGCAATGCGGGCGCCAGCGAGTTCGGCGTGGATTGCGAGCATGCCTGTGCCGGCCGAGGGTTCGAGAACCGCGTCGCCGGGCTGGATCGAGGCGGCGTGGGCCGCGACGAACGCGAGCGGCAAGGGCGTCGAATATTGCTGCATCGACTGGCTCTCGAGCGAGCGCCGCGTATGCGTTGGAATGCGGCTGGCGAGACGCTGCCACATCGCGAGCTGAGCGATCGGCGTCAGCTTGCGGACGGCCGGGGTGACGCCGTAGCGGCGCAGCAACAGGATCTGTGCGACCTCGCAAGCGTCATAAGCGGCCTTCCAGTCCCACGCGCCCTCGGCATCGCTCGCGCCGAAAGCGCCGGTCATCGCCGCGCGGAGCGCGGCCGTGTCGAAGGGCCGCCCGGCCTCAAGCAGCGGGAGAATGGCCTTCGCTGCCGCGAGCAGGCGAGCAGCGCCGAGGGCGGCGGCAGGTGTCGAGACAGGAAGCGCGGCGCCACCAGGCGCCGCGCGAGAGGGAAGAAGCTGCATTTCGGAAGATCCTTGGGAGAGCGGGAAGGGGACAAGCCGCCGGCCGCTCTCTCTGGGACCGGGTGGCTCATCCCTTTCCGGCCACCCTCTCCTCTATCCGAACCTTTCTCCGTCCTCGGTGAAGCTGTAGCCATTGGCAGCGATCGCTTCGTCGACGACCTCGTCCGAGTTCAGATAATCAAATTCGTCTTCGAGTTTACCGTAAAGCCAGCGAGCAAGATCGCGTAGCGCCTCGGCCACTTCGTCCTCCGCGGTCGTCGTCATCGCCTGATAGACATGGCTGTCGCGCTCGACCCCGATATCCATGCTATGTTCGTGGTAGTAGCGGCCGCGGTGGCTGACCCGCGCGCTGAGCTGAAAGAAATTGCTCCACTGGATCGCCAAGAGCGCGTCGGCGATCCTGTGCAGCTCTTGGTCCTTCGGCGAATAACGGCGGATGGCTGATGCGCATCCGCGCGCATAACTATAGTCGCCTTCGAAGCAGGCGCCGTCGCCTTGGCTTGCGAAGCCCGAGAACCAGATGCACGGCTTTCGCCTTGTGCCGCCACCGTGGAGGCGAACCGGCACGCTGGCGAGCTCGATCCCGAGAATTTCGCATATCCGTTCGAAGTCCGCATAGACGGCCCAATACCAGTCGTGATCGAAAGCGCCCTCGCGATACCAGTCCCTCGCCTTTTCCTTCGCGTCGTCGGACAATTCCTCCATTTGATAGACCGTCGTCTCGATAATCTCGGCCATGACAATCTCCTGAAACGAAAATGGCCCGGCGCTGCGGCCGGGCCAGAGTGAGCGGTTCGAGCGGTCAGGCTTCGGCCTGCCCGGCCGACTGCAGGCGGTGCCGCGCCTCGTCGAGGAACGAGCCGGTCGACATCGTCTCGATCGCGTCCGCGGTGATCAGCGTCGCCATCCCGCCGAACCCGTCAGGCCGCATCTTGGTGCAGGTCCAGGCGGCCACGACTTCGATATCGTCGATCGCATCGCAGCGCTTCACGATGTCCCGAAAGATCTCCTCATAGCCGATCACCGACATGTCGAGCGCGAGCTCTCCCTCTGCCGGGTCGAGTTTGGCGAGTTCTTCGCGGATCACCTTCGCAGCGTAACTCTCCGGGAAGGGATCGGCCTCGAGAAGGCGATGCACCTCGGGAAGGTCGAGGTGAAGCAGGTCGTTCACATAGTCCTCCGCGAAGAAATAGACCGCGTCCTCTCCTCCCTCATGGCTGAACATCCCGATCAGTAGCCGGTGCTCGAGCAGGGTCATCGCGCCGCGCGGGATGTCCGGGCGCACGATCGTCGGCGAATGATAATCAGCCATGCGCCGCCTCCTGCTCGCCAACCCTGATGGCAAGGTCAGGATCGCCCGCAACGGCCAAGGGCGGCACCGTGAATTCGGCCTCGTCGAAGTAACCAAGGATCGCCCCGATGTTGCCGCGGCGGACGATCTCGTGCCGATCGATCAGCACCCGGTCGGATTCGTCGGCAATGAAGCTGTCGGGCGTCCCGCCGCCGCGGTAGACGATCCGCTCGGCGCTCCACTCCGCGAAGAAGCCGCCGGCCCAGAAGCGATAAGGCAGACCATGCTCCTGACAGAAGGTCTCGAGGGGTTCGACCTTCCCCCACGCGACTTCATTCGCGAACAGTTCGAGCGCGTCGCCCGGCCTGCGGTGCGAAGGTTCGAACGAAGGTCCATCCCATTCGATCGACAGGCCTTCGGCCGCGATCACCGCCGCAAGTTCAAGCCAGGCGTCGGGCGACAAGGTGCCGCCGAGCGTGAACGATACAGAAACGCGGTCAGCCATGATTGCCTCCCGCCGCCAGCGCCAGCATCGCCGACGCACCGCCAAGAAAGTCGTTTCGCATTTTCATTCTCCGTAAAAAGCGAAAGCCCGGCGCGATGACCGGGCTTTCGAGGTGAAGTTCAGGTCGCCGCCATGCGCGGCGGAAGATCATTCGGCGGCGATCGCGTCGGGATCGCCGACATCGTCACCTCCTTCCCCGGCGAGAAAGGCGGGAAGCTCGCCATCTGCATCGTCATTTGCCGGACCGACCGAGCCGGCGTCCGGCTGCTCCGCGCTTTCGAGTTCGGGCGTGCGCATAGGCTCGGGAAGCCACCCGGCGTCTTCGAGCAGGCGTTCGGCTTCGCGGGCCATGTCGCCCTTTTTCAGATGATCGATCATCCCCGCGAAATTCTCGCCCCGCGCCTCTGTGACGTCGGCGAGTATCCGCGGCTTCGGGACGCTGTTCAGATAGCCGTCGGCGGTCGGGCGCCACCCCGCCTCGACGACATCGAGGCCAACCGCCCGTGCGAGGATGTGGCTGTGCGCAAGCCGGCGCGCGATGCCGTGGGCCGACACGCGGCCGTCGTAGCCCTTCACGATCTCGGCCTGCGCATTGACGCCGAGCGACGCGCAATGCGCCAGGAGGTTCGCCCGATCGTCGTCACCGAGCTCGAGCAGCCAGTCCCAGACCTCCTTGTCGGTCTTCGGCAGGCGGCCCCGCCATTCGTCGATCCGCGCTGCGATCGCCTGACCCGGCGCACAGTCGCGCAGACCTGCCGGGGCATTGGAAAATCCGACCGAATTGATCGACGTCTGAAGACAGCTTTCCCGGCTGTAGCCATAAAAGCAGGACAGCACGAAGGCGTGCAGCACCGCGATATAAGCAGTCGCCGGGCTTTGCGCGAACGCATCCTGCAAGGCGAGCGTGCGCCAGGCGGTGAGATCGGAGACGAGGCGCTCGGAGAGCGGCTTCAGCCCACTCTCGTCTTCCTCGGCTTCGCGGGCAGCATCGCCGCCGCCCGGCCCAGCGGCGCCGTCAGCGCTCGGGGCTGCCTCCGCCCCTTCGCCGCCGCCGGTCCCGCCGTCCTGTTCCGCAGGCGGCGCTTCGTCTTCCGGTTTCACGAAGCCGCGTTCGACCCGCAGCGTCCCGTCGTTGTCGATGGACACGAAGGCGCCGGCGATCGCGACATCGGCGGGATCGAAATTGATCGGCCGCTCGTTGATCCGGCTGATCTCGGCATCGATCGCTTCGAGGCGAGCATGCACCTCGTCGGGGACATCCTCGACATCGCTCCATTCGGCGCTGAGCGCTTCGCCTTCGGCCTCGAGTTCGGCCGCACGCTTCGCCTCCTCGTCGCTCATCGGCACTTCATCGCCAGCGATCGTGCGGAGGCCGCGCCCCGGGTTCCAGGGATGCTCCTCGGCGACCTCGATCCACTTCCAGCCTTCCGCGCCGATCCGCAGCCCCTCGGCCTCGAGCTTCGCTGCGACCAGCCTGTCGATCAAGGCGGGATCGGTCAGCCAGCCGCCGCGATCGGCCTCGAACAGGTCGCGCACGACGCTGCCGCCGGCCTCGACATAGGCCTCCATCCCGACAAAGCGGACGCGCTTGTCAGCGGCGCGCACGCTGTTCTCGGTCAGCTTCTGGCGAATGAAGGAGGGGGACGGCTGATAGGCGTTCGCCACCATCTCCCAGACCTGGATTTGCCGCTCCTCGTCGTCCGAAACCGTGAAGGCCATCAGGACTTCGAGCGACATGCCGTCTTCGGCATAGATGTCGAGAAGCTTCGGCGAGACACCCGCCAGCTTGAGGCGCTGCCTGACCACCGCGGGCGTGACGAAGAAATGCGCAGCGATGTCCTCGACGGCATTTCCCTTTTCCGCGAGCGACTGCATGCCGCGAAACTGATCGAGCGGATGCAGGTTCACGCGCTCCGCATTCTCCGCGAGACTGTCCTCTTCAGCGAGGATGTCGTCGTTCGCGGGGCGCACATTGCACGGAATCGGCGCGTCCTTGGCGAGCCGCTTCTGCTTCACCAGCAGTTCGAGCGCGCGTATGCGTCGCCCGCCAGCGGGGACTTCATAGTCGCCCGTGACATTGCCCTCGCTGTCGAGGATCGGCCGCACGTTCAGATTGTGCAGCAACCCCCGCCGCGCGATGCTGTCGGCCAGTTGGGCAACCGACGCGTCGGGTTTCACCCGCCGGACATTCGCCTTCGAGAGGCGCAGCCGATCGAGGGGGATGGCCTGAGGCTGGCTGAGTATGATCTTTTGCTTGGAAGCCATGGCTTTTCTCCGTGGCGGGTCGCCGCGAGACACTCTCTCGGCCCTTGACTCGCCGCCCGGCACCTGGCCCCTCTCCCTCTCGGCTGGGCTCGCCCAGCCGCTTCCGGAAGCGCGTGAAGCGGTCCCCGAAGCGCGGGGAAGAGGGTCGGACTTCCGCTTCGGCAATGCTATCGAACGCCCATGACTGTCACGCCCGACTGGAAAGGCCGACTTCAGGTCGCCGACTATATTGCCCGCTGGTCGGGTTCGGTCGGCGACGCTGTTCCGCACCGGCACTTCGCCGCCCAAGCGGTTATCGCCAATGAACCCATCATTGTGACCGATGGCGCGGGCCGGCAATCCGCGAGCCGATGCCTGCTCATTGAGCCCGACGCGGTCCACTGCCTGCATCCGGCGCACGATGTGGAGCTCTGGTATATCGAGCCGACCGTCCGCTTCGGTCCCCCGAATGACCTCGAAACAAGGCTGCGCCATGCAGGGCCAGTCCATGTCGTCGGAGACGGGTCAGGCAGATTTTGGCCCACCTGGCTGGCGCGAGAACCCCGCGCGGCACTCGACAGGCGGATCGTAGCGGCGGCGAAGACGATCGATCGGGCGCTCGCGACGGGATCCGTCCGCCTCGCCGATGCGGCCCAGGAGAGCGGCCTGTCACTCGGCCGCTTCCGACACCTCTTTACCGCCGAAGTCGGAATGCCGTTCCAGCGCTATGTCTTGTGACGCCGGCTGCTCGTGGCCTTCGAGGCCCTTCATGCGGGCCGCAATGTTACGGAGGCCGCCCACGCTGCCGGGTTCAGCGACAGTGCCCACCTTGCCCGCACGATCAAGGCTATGTTCGGCATCCGAGCAAGCGACCTCTATTTCACGGCGTAGCCGCTGCGTTCAAGCCGGTCGCCTCCCAGCCCTGCTAGGAAGGGGCATGACCGAAACAAACAGAGACTTCGTGCCGGCGCTCGGGAAGAGCGGATCGCTCGATCGCTATGATGCCGCGATCGCCCTGATGACCCGCGAAAAGCGCTGGCGCAGCGACCTCGTCCGATTTGTCGATCCGAAGCCAGGTGAGCGGATCGTCGACATCGGCTGCGGGACCGGCACGCTCGCCATCGCGCTCAAGGCCGCAGCGCCGGCGAGTAACCTGCTTGCGGTCGATCCCGACCCGGCGGTCCTCGAGATCGCGCGCGCCAAGGCCGATGCAGCGAGCGCTGATATCCGATGGTTCGAGGCGATGGGCGATGAACTCGACGCCATCGACGCGCTCCAGCACTGCGACAAGATCGTCTCAAGCCTCGTCCTCCACCAGTGTCCGATGGACGTCAAGCAAGCGATCGCCGCGCAGATGTTCAGGCTCCTGAAGCCCGGCGGCACCCTCTTCATCGCCGACTATGGCGAGCAGCGCTCGCTCCTGATGCGCATGCTGTTTCGCCAGATTCAGCTGCTCGACGGGTTCGAATATACCGAGCCCAACGCCAAGGGCTGCGTCCCGGAAATCCTCACGGACGCGGGCTTCGAGGCGGTCGAAGAGGTAAGGATCATTCCCACGCCGACCGGCTCGATTTCGATCTACCGCGCGCGGCGATAGCGATCAGCCGGGTGCCGCGCCCGCCGTCAGCCGTTCGCCGGTGAAGGGCTCACCGCCTGCCTCCAGGCGAGAAAGAGCGCCCAGACCATCACGATCGCCACGATCATGAGGGAGACCGCGACGATCGGGAGGACGAACGACGCCTCGCCGTTGACCGGCGATGCGCCGCGCTCCAGCCCCTCCAGTCTGCCAAAGGCGCTCCGCCACCCGAAGCCGAGATTGTAGGTCCAGGCGGCGGCCAGCAGGCCGGCCGCACTACGCGGCCTGATGCGGAGCGATGTCACGGCCCCGAAAATCATCAGCGCCACGCTGATATAGTCGACGAGCAACGCCTGAAGCGTCTGCCCCCAGACCATATGATACCAGGTTTCGAGGGTGAAATGGACCGTCATCGCGAAAAGCGAAAACCAGGCAAGCCATGTCTCGGATTGGTGCCGCATCATCTATCCCCCCATAGAAGCGGCTCATCCTAGACGAGCGCGACCCCGGCGCCAACGGTCCCCGCCCGCTCACCCGCGCCAGTGGCGACCGCGATGATGGTGGTGCATCCGGCGCTTCTGATAGCGCCGCTCGTAGCGGTCGCGGCGTTCGTAGCGGCGGTCATATCCCTGATAATAGGGGTCGTAACCGCGATAGCCGCGGTCATTGCCATAATGGGGCATGCCGTGCCGGTTGGAACGATAGTCGCGGTCGTGGCCCCGCGGCGCATCATGGCCGCGGCTATATCCGCCGCGATCGCCATGGTGCTGGGCAAGCGCCGTTCCGGGGAGCGCGAAGGCGAGCATCGCGGCCGCGATCGTCATCAGTTTTCGCATGTCAGTCTCTCCTTTTCGTGGCGTTCAAAGTCCCTTTCATCGTTGAATGCGCTGTGAATATTGGCTCTTTCACACTCGATTCGACGGTGACCCGGCGTCTCCATGCGACAGGCCGATGGCGGGTGAGACAGCATCGCGACGGATGCTAGGCACCCGTCCCGCGTGGACGAAGCGGGACGGGTGCGGGCCCTTATTTGCCCTTGGCCGCTACCGCGGCCTGGACTCGGGCCTCGACCTGTTCGGGGCTGGGCTGGACGAGCATCTCGCCATTGACGAAGAAGGTCGGGGTGCCCTTGACGCCGACCGCACGCGCATCGGCAATGTCCTGCTCCATCCACGCCATCGCATCGGCGGTCGGCATCGCGCGCGCCTTCGCGACATTGAGGCCGGCCTTCTCGGCCGCGGCCCAGGCGCCGTCCATCTTGCCGTCGTGCCAGTCGGGCTGCGCCTCGAGCAGCGCCGCCGTCACCGGCTCGAGCTTGCCCTGGACGCGCGCGGCTTCGAGGATCACGATCGCCTCGGCCGAACCGGGGTGCAGTGGCAGGTAGCGCATCACGAGACGCACATCCTTGGGATATTTGGCGACGATGCCCTTCACCGTCGGATAGAAGGCGCGGCAGGCCTCGCACGACGGGTCGAAGAATTCGACGATCGTGACCGGCGCATTCTTGGGGCCGATGATCGGCGAGTGCGGGCGAATGAGGCTGTCGACGGGCCCCGCCACTACCTTCTTCGTGGGTTCGCCCTCGGCGGTTCCGCTGTAGAGCATAGCGCCGCCGGTGAAGGCGAGTGCCGAGAGGACAAGCGTGGCCACGACTCCGATACGTCTGTTCATGATTTCAGTCTCCTTTGGAAGTTGAGCAAGAGGGTCAGGATGAGCGCGAATGCGGCCAGCGACAGGAGGGGCAGCGGCGCGCCTCCGATGGCCATGCTCTCTCCCGAGCATGAGGGACCGCCGGTGCAGGGGACGATCGGGGCCGGAATGACGCCGACGTAGAGCAGGCTATGATAGAGCGCGACGAGACCGCCGCCGAAGGCCAGCGCCAGTCCATAAGGAACGACGGCGCGGTCCGACCTGAACGCCGCGATGCCGAGAATGATCGCGAGCGGGAACATGAAGGCGCGCTGGAACCAGCAAAGGTCGCACGGCGCCTGGCCCATGACCTCGCCGACGAAGAGGACGGCGAGGCTCGACAGGAGGGCGATGGCCCAGGCCGCGCCGAGCGGACGCCATTTGTGCGGCGCGAGCAGCGGAAAGCTCGTCATCGCCGGCCACCTTTGAACTTGGACTTGGGCCGTCGCGGCGGCGGTTGCGGCTTGCTGTATTTGGACTTGAGGTAGCTGAGCAGGATGCCGTCGATCGACGCGATCATTCGCTGGAAGCTGGTCTTGATGCCGGGAAGCCGGAGCCAGGCAAAGGGCCCGCGGCAACGATAGCGGTGAACGAACTTCGTCCCGCTTGCCGTCGGGGTCAGGATATAACTCTCCTCGAACTGGAGGATGAAGCTCGGCTTGACGTCGAATATCAGCTCCTCGCCGGGGCGCGCGGAGATCACCGTCGCGGAGACTTCGAGAAATTTGGGTTTGTGCGGATCCATACGCATCGCATAGCGGATCGCGATCGGGTCCTCGGCAAGCCGCTCGATCCGGACATAGGGGTTCCAGATCCGGTGATTCTCGAAATCGCCGAGGACCGCCCATATCTGTTCCGGACTATAGGGGAGGTCATGCTCCAGCTCGAACTCCATCAACTTCACTCCTCTATCGATCGGCCGCCGGGCTTTGCCCCGCGCCGATGACGGTGACGCCCGCAGGCGATGGGTCGGCGTGCGCGCCGCCCGTCGTGAACCAGCGGCGCAGGCGCGGGGCCATCCGGCGTTCGAAGCCCGCCGCGAGGCTGAAGGACGCCGGCACGATCAGCAGCGTCAGCATCGTCGACAGGATGAGCCCGCCGATCACCGTGACCGCCATCGGCGCGCGCCATGCGCCGTCTCCGGTGAGCGACAGCGCGGTCGGGATCATG
>JBGTUD010000077.1:0-10905 GCA_041939405.1 Sphingopyxis sp.
TCGAGCTTCTTCCTCAGCTTCTTCAGCTTCGGCGGCGGGGCGCTCATCTCGTGAACGCGCCAAATTCCTATGGCGCCAGCCATATCGAGGGGTTCGAGGCGCCGATGCACCGCGCGCTTGCCGAGCCGATCCTGCTTGGCGGGGCGCCGCGAGCGATCGCGATCGTCAATGGTACGATCGCGGCCGCGCTCGGACTCGGTCTCCAGCAGTGGATCGCCGGGCTGGCCATGTGGGCGTTCGGGCACACTCTCGCGGTGTTCGCCGCCAAGCGCGATCCCGACTTCGCCCCGGTCCTTGTCCGCCACCTTCGCCAGAAGGGGCATCTGTCATGCTGAATCTGCGCGAATACCGTCAGAAGGCCGACCGGCTCGCCGATCATCTTCCATGGGCGGCGCTTGTCGCGCCCGGCGTGGTGCTCAACAAGGACGGCAGCTTTTTGCGCGTCCTCAGGTTCCGCGGCCCCGATCTAGAATCCGCCACCGAAGCCGAGCTTGTCGCCGCCTGCGCGCGGGCGAACAATGTCCTGAAGCGCTTCGGCTCGGGCTGGGCACTCCATTTCGAGGCCGAGCGGCGCGAAGCGCTGGGTTATCCCGACAGCAGCTTTCCCGATGCGGCGTCGTGGCTGGTCGATGAGGAACGGCGCGCGGCGTTCGAAAGCGCGGGCGCGCATTTCGAGAGCCGCTATTATCTGACGCTCACCCTCCTGCCTCCGCCCGATCAGGCGGACACGGCGGGCCGAGCGCTGATCGAGCGCAGCGACGACGCGAAGGGCCGCGACTGGCGACAAGCGCTTGCCGGCTTCATCGCCGAGACGGATCGTGCGCTTGACCTGTTCAGAGGCTTCATGCCCGAGGTGCGCGCGCTCGGCGACAGCGAAATGCTGACCTTTCTCCACGGTGCGATCTCCGCGCGCCGCCATGTCGTCGCCGTGCCCGAAACGCCCATCTATCTGGACGGGCTGCTCGCCGACACGCCGCTGACCGGCGGGCTCGAACCGATGCTCGGCGACGAGCATCTGCGGACGCTCACCATCCTCGGATTTCCGAACGCGAGCCGTCCCGGCATCCTCGACGGACTCAACCATGAGGATTTTGGCTATCGCTGGGTGACGCGCTTCATTGCGCTCGACAAGACCGACGCAACCAAAGCGCTCACTCGCCTGCGGCGGCAGTGGTTCAACAAGCGCAAGTCGATCACCGCGCTGCTGCGCGAAGTCATCTACAACCAGCCGGTCCAGCTTCTCGACAGCGATGCCGACAACAAGGTGGTCGATGCCGACCTCGCCTTGCAGGCGCTCGGCGGCGATCATGTCGCGTTCGGCTATCTGACGACGACGATCACCGTTGCCGATATCGACCGCGCCCGCGTCGAGGAAAAGGTCCGCGCGGTCGAGCGCATCGTCAACGGGCTCGGCTTCACCTGCATCCGCGAGGGCATGAATGTGGTCGAGGCGTGGCTGTCGAGCCTGCCGGGCCATGTCTATGCGAACGTCCGGCAACCGATCGTCCACACCCTGAATCTCGCGCATCTCATGCCGCTGTCCTCGGTATGGGCAGGACCGGCGCGTAATCCGCACCTCGACGGTCCGCCGCTGCTTTATGCGGAAACCAGCGGCTCGACGCCGTTCCGTCTCAGCACGCATGTCGGCGACGTCGGTCATATGCTGATCGTCGGACCCACCGGGGCCGGAAAGTCGGTGCTGCTCGCAATGCTCGCGCTTCAGTTCCGGCGATATCCAGACTCCCAGGTCTATGTCTTCGACAAGGGATTTTCGGCGCGCGCGGCCGTGCTGGCGATGGGCGGCGCGCATCACGCGCTCGGGCTTGGCGGTGAGAGCGGTCATGCCGATGACGTGGGCGGGCGAACGATCGCCTTCCAGCCGCTGCGCCACATCGATCGCTCCAACGCACGCGCCTGGGCGACCGAATGGATCGGCGCGCTGCTCGCCCATGAGAAAGTACTGGTCACACCCGAGATCAAGGAGGCCGTCTGGTCGGCGCTCACCAATCTCGCGACCGCCCCGATCGAGGAACGCACGCTCACCGGCCTGTCGCTGCTGCTGCAATCGGCACCGCTGCGATCGGCGCTCGCGCCCTATACGCTCGAAGGATCGTTCGGCCGCCTGCTCGACGCCGCCGAAGACGATCTAGCGATCGCCGACGTGCAGTGCTTCGAGACTGAAGCGCTGATGGGGCAGGCGGGCGTCGTTGCGCCCGTGCTGACCTACCTGTTCCATCGTCTCGAGGAGCGCTTCACCGGGCGGCCGACGCTTCTCGTACTGGATGAAGCCTGGGTGTTCCTCGACCACCCGCTGTTCGCCGCGCGCATCCGTGAGTGGCTGAAGGTGCTGCGCAAGAAGAACGTCAGCGTCGTGTTCGCGACACAGAGCCTAGCCGATATCGCCGACAGCACGATCGCGCCGGCCATCATCGAAAGCTGTCCGCAGCGCATCTTGCTGCCCAATGATCGGGCGATCGAGCCGCAGGGCCAGACGGTCTACGTCCGCTTCGGTCTCAACGCGCGCCAGATCGAACTGGTCAGCCGCGCGACGCCCAAGCGGCAATATTATCTGCAATCAGCGCGCGGCAACCGGCTGTTCGAGCTTGGGCTAGGCCCGATCGCGCTGGCGTTGTGCGGCGCGTCCGATCCCGACAGCCAGAAGCGCATAGACGCGGTGCTGGCCGAAAAGGGCCAGGCCGACTTCGCCGCGACCTTTCTCTCCCAAGCCGGCCTCGATTGGGCGGCCGACCTGCTTGGGCGTCACCCTGCCGCCCGCCCCCCAGAAGACAAGGAGTAATTTCCCGTGCCCCGTATCCCTATCCGCAAATATGCGTGCCTCTCCGCTCTCGCGCTCGGCGCCGTCGGCTCGCTCGGTATCGGCATCGCGTTGACCTCGACGCCCGTCGCGGCCCAGCTCAGTGTGTTCGATCCATCGAACTATTCGCAAAACCTGCTCACCGCCGCGCGCACGCTTGCCCAGATCAACAACCAGATCCAGAGTCTCCAGAACGAAGCGCAGATGCTGATCAACCAGGGCAAGAACCTGTCCCGGATCGATTTCCCGCAACTTCAGGAGCTTCGCCAGCGCCTCCAGCAGATCGACCAGCTCATGGGCCAGGCGCAGGGCGTCGACTTCCGCATCGATCAGCTCGACGAGCGCTTCCGCCAGCTCTACCCGCAGGAGTTCGATCAGGTGTTCCGCCGCGATCAGCGTGTGGCTCGCGCACGCGATCAACTCGATACCGCGATGTCCGCGTTTCGCCAGACGATGGGGGTCCAGAACCGCATCGTCGACAACGTACGGAGCGACACGCAGGCGCTCGCCGACATCGTCGCGCGCAGCCAGGGCGCGGAAGGCTCGCTTCAGGCGCAGCAGGCCACGAACCAGCTTCTCGCGCTCACCGCCAAGCAGCAGCTCCAGCTTCAGCAAATGATGGCGGCGCAGTTCCGGGCGGAATCGGTCGAGCAGGCGCAGCGGGGCCAGATCGCGCGCGAGGCACGCGAGTCGACGCGCCGCTTCCTCGGCGACGGCAAGGCTTACACGCCACGCCAATGAGCTGAGGCAGGCGAGGACCGCGCCCCCAGCTCCCCCCGGGTCCGAACCTGTCTCGTCGCGGGGGCCGTAGGGCTTGCCCCTCTCATGGCCGCCGGTCCCCGCGACACCTTTCAACTTCAAGCAGGAACCCGCCCATATGGATGACCTGAATGTCATCGATCAGTTCATGGAGGCCTTCGCCTCCTACATCGACAGCGGGTTCGGCCTGTTGGGCGGTGACGTCGGTTTCCTGACCACGATCCTGATCGGCATCGACATCACGCTCGCCGGGCTGTTCTGGGCGCTCGGCGGCGAAGACGACGTCATCGCCAAGTTCCTCAAAAAGATCCTCTATGTCGGCGTCTTCGCCCTGATCCTCAACAGCTTCTCGACACTGTCCGATATCATCTTTCGCAGCTTCGCCGGCCTCGGCCTCACCGCAGGGGGCAGCGCGATTACGGCTGACGATTTATTGCGACCCGGCAAGCTGGCCGGGACCGGCTTCGAGGCAGCATGGCCGCTCCTCGAGCAGGCGAAGGAGTTGGTTGGCCCGATCGCCTTCTTCGACAATTTCATCGAGATCGCCGTGCTGGTGATCGCCTGGGTCGTCGTCATCGCCGCCTTTTTCATCCTCGCGATCCAGCTTTTCATCACAATCCTCGAATTCAAGCTTACTTCGCTCGCCGGCTTCGTGCTCGTGCCCTTTGCGCTGTGGAACCGCACGTCGTTCCTCGCCGAACGGGTGCTCGGGAACGTCGTCAGTTCGGGCATCAAGGTCATGGTGCTCGCGGTCATCGTCGGCATCGGCTCTAACTATTTCGCCGACTTCACCAGTGCGATCACCGGCGACGAGGTGTCGATCGAACAGGCCGTGTCGCTGATGCTCGCGAGCCTCGCGATCTTTGGCCTCTCCATCTTCGGCCCGGGAATCGCATCCGGCCTCGTCGCCGGCGCGCCGCAGCTCGGCGCCGGATCGGTGATCGCCACTACCGTGCTTGCCGGCGGAGGTCTTGCGATGGCAGGCGCTGGCGCCGTCGGCGCGGCACGCGGTCTCGCGGGGGCCGGTCTCGGCGCGATCCGCGCCGGTACATCGATGGGGTCTGCCGCATCCACTGCCTACAAGCTCGGGCAGGAAACCTCGGGCTCGACCAGCGTCGGCGCGGGCCTCGGCGGCGTTGCGACCGCCATGCGCGGCGCGGCTGCCAACCGGATGAGCGGCGGTCTCGGCGTTAGCGCTGCCGCCGATCGTGGGCAGCGCGCCGCATGGGAAGCAGGAAGCACCCGTGCCGGCGGCGCCGCCCCCGCAGCCGCGCCGATAGGCGCAGCTGAAGGAACACCCGCCTGGGCGCAGAAGCTTCATGCCAGCCAGAATGCTCGCCACCGCCGCCAGATGGCGATCCACGCAATCCAGGGCGGCGACCGCGGCGGCGCTGGCGCCACTCCAGACATCAAGGAAAGGGACTGAGCGATGAAATTTCGACGCGCATTGCAGCGCTATGGGCGAACGCCCGAACCCGAGACACCCTACCAACGAGCGGGCCAGCTTTGGGATGAGCGTATCGGCTCGGCTCGCGCACAGGCGAAGAACTGGCGGCTGATGGCCTTCGGCGGCCTGTTCCTGACCACTGGTCTGTCGGGCGCGCTGGTCTGGCAATCGATGCAAAGCCGCGTCGTGCCCTATGTGGTCGAGGTCGATGCACTCGGGCAAGCACAGGCCGTCGCGCCTGCCGCCAAGGACTATCGGCCGACCGATCCGCAGATCGCATGGTTCCTCGGCCGGTTCATCACCGGCGTTCGAGCGCGCTCGCTCGATCCGGTATTGATGCGTGAAAACTGGCTATCAGCCTATGATTTCGCGACCGAACGTGCGTCACTGTTCCTCGGCGAATATGCCCGCACCTCCAATCCGTTCGCCGATGTCGGGCGCAAGACGGTTTCGGTGCAGGTGACGAGCGTCGTCCGCGCGTCGGATACGAGCTTCCAGGTCAAATGGACCGAGCAGCAATATGAGCGGGGAAGCCTCGCCAGCACGTCACGCTGGACGGCGATGCTCACGGTGAAGATCAAGCCGCCGCGCTTGGCCGATGTGCTCCGAAAAAACCCGCTCGGTCTCTATGTTGACGCGATCGACTGGAGCCGCGAACTGGAAACGCCTCAGGACCGGCCGCCTTCGCCGCAACCATCGGCCGTGCCCGATCCCGCACAATCACTCCCGGTCGCGCCGCCCACCGACATTCCGCTGGGCTCGCCGCTCGATCCGACCCTTGCTCAACCCGCAGCCGCACCATCCCCCGAAAGGACCGACCAATGATCCGTGCCCTCATCCTGGCGGCGAGCGCGATGGCGCTTGCCATGGGCGTCGCTGCGCAGAGCCGCGAACCCGCGTCACCCACCGCGCGCGTCACTGCCGCCAACCGGGCGGCACTGCGCGAGCCGTCGAGCGCGGGATATATATATGCCGTCCAGGTCTATCCCTGGGCGGAAGGCGTGCTCTACCGGCTCTATGCCGCGCCCGAGCGCATCACCGACATTGCCTTGCAGCCGGGCGAAACGATTGTGTCCGTCGCCGCCGGCGACACCGTGCGCTGGACTGTCGGCGATACCACCAGCGGCATCGGCGAAAGCAAGCGCGTGCACATCCTCGTCAAGCCGTTTTCGGCGGGCCTACGCACAAACCTTGTCATTGCTACCGATCGCCGGACCTACCATCTCCAGCTCGAAAGCACGCCCGCGACCGCGATGGCGGCGATCTCCTGGACCTATCCACATGACGAGCTGATCGCGCTCCGGCGTCAGCGCGATGCAGCCGTGGCGGCGACGCCGATCGCGTCGGGCCTCTCGGTCGAAAGCCTCAACTTCAACTATGCGATCTCGGGCGACAAGCCGGCCTGGCGGCCGCTGCGCGCGTTCGACGATGGGCGGCAGACCTACATCGAGTTCTCGCCTGCGATCGCCGTGGGTGAGGCGCCCCCGCTGTTCGTGATTGGCGAGGATGGCGAGGCCCAGCTCGTCAACTATCGCGTCGCCGGCCGCTATTATGTGGTCGACCGCCTGTTCGGTGTCGCCGAGCTGCGCCTTGGCGGCAAGAAACAGCAGATTGTCCGTATCACCGCCGCCCAGCCGAAGAGCCGGCAGCGCAAGGCCGGGAGGGGCGCGTGACCGATCCAACCGCTTCTTCCGCGCCGATCGCGGCGCCCAAAGCCGACCCCGAAACGCTCGTTCTGCGCGCGGCGCCGGGCCGCGTCACCCGTTTTCGCCGCGGTGCGATCGTCGCCATCGCTGCCGCCGGCTCGACCGCGATCATCGGCGTCGCCTGGCTGGCGCTCAAGCCCGCGACCCTGAGCCTGATCGCACGAAGCGATGAAAAGCTGGTTGGCGCGAAGGCGCCGCCTGATGCGCTCGCGGGCGCGCCGACGAGCTATGGCGACGTGCCGAAGCTCGGGCTACCGCTTCCCGGTGATCTCGGGCGGCCGATCCTCGAGCGCCAGCGGCAGCTTGGCGGGATGGTTCCCCCTGACCCCGCTGCCGATGCGGTGAGCCGGGCCGCGCAGGAAGCCGAAGCCGAGCGCCAGCGCATCGCCGCTGAGCAGAAGGCCGCACGCGAGTCTGGCGTCATGCTGCAATTGGCGGGCGGCGGTCGCGCCGCCGCCCCTGCACCGGTGACTACCGATGCAAGTGTTCCGCCAGCATCGGCCGAGACTGCCAAGCCGCTCCTCGACCCTGACCGAGATCCTAACGCCCAGGGGCGCAAGAACGAATTGGTCGGCCACGCCAATCGCGACGACGACATCAATCCGCACGCGCTGGCGCAGTCCGTATCGCCTTGGACCTTGCAGGCCGGCAGCATCATTGCCGCGAGCCTCATAACCGGGCTCAACTCGGATCTTCCCGGGCTCGTCACCGCGCAGATCACGGAGAACGTCTATGACAGTGTGACCGGGCGCGGTCTGCTCATTCCGCAAGGATCGCGGCTGATCGGCAGCTACGACAGCGTTGTAGCGTTTGGGCAGAGCCGTGCGCTGGTCGTCTGGCAGCGGATTATCCTGCCCGACGGCTCGTCGATTCGTATCGACAATGTGCCGGCGACCGATACGCAGGGCTATGCGGGTCTGTCCGACCGGATCGACCGGCATACTTGGCAACTTCTGAAGGGCGTCGCCCTGTCGACACTGCTGGGCGTCGGCACTGAATTGAGCTTCGGCAGCACCGAAAGCGACCTTGTCCGGGCGATCCGCGAGTCAGCGCAGCAGAGCGGCGCGCGCGCCGGCGATCAGCTCGTCACGCGCAATCTCAATATCCAGCCGACCTTGCGCGTGCGTCCCGGCTGGCCGCTACGGGTGGTCGTGCACAAAGACATCATATTGCCCGGACCCTGGGGAGGCCGTCATGGCTGATTTGAAGCTGCCAAGGCTGCCCGATCGGACGCCGGCTAAGATCACGATCAACGTCATGCCGGATCTCATCGAAGCGCTGAACGACTACGCCGAGGCCTATGAGGCGGCCTACGGCCGACGCGAGTCCGTACCGGACCTCATTCCATTCATGCTTAGCGGCTTCCTGGCGAGCGACCGCTCGTTCAGCCGGGCACGTAAGAAATAGTCCGATGTCGGCCCGGCAGCCTGCAACGAATGGCGACGACGCGCCCCCGATTGGGCCGATAAGCGTTCGCATTCCCGACGCAGTACGGATGACGGGGCTCAGCAAATCCAAGATCTACCAGCTCATCGCTTCCGGCGACATCGAGGCAGCCAAGGTCGGCCGTGCAACCGTGGTGTTTGTCGATAGTCTGCGGTCCTTTCTGCGATCACACTGTAAACAGCCGCGTTCTCGGGCGTAGCAGGGATCGCGCATGTCGGCCTGTCGATATTTCGGCACGGCCTGTCGCGAAGGGGTAAAATTGGGGGTGGATTGAGCGGAATTATCGGCACGACGATCAAGAACGTTGTTATAAATCAGTATCTTATGTTTTTCGTGTGAATCCCTCCTCCGCTACCACTCGCAAACCCCGTGAAACCTCGCACCTCCAGCGGTTTCCTGCCGATCGTCGAGGTCGTCCAATGGTGGCAGTTGCCCGCGAGTGGCGCCCCCGATCGGCTCGTCAACCTGGCGCTGCCGCCACCGACTGACGCTGGATAAAGGTTGATGGCAGCACCGCCGCTTCGCTGTCTTCGATCTTGCCGGCGAGCGGCAGAAAGTCGGGAACCAGGGTCTTCGCTGCGCGCACCCCCATTGCGCGGATCGGCCAGCGCACCGTGCTGAGTGCGGGCCATATATGTGTCGCGGTCGGGCTGTCGTCGAACCCGACGATCGACAGCGCGCCTGGAACGGCGATGCGTTTGGTATGCGCGACGCTCATCACCCCGGCGGCCATTTCGTCGTTCGAACAAAAGATTGCGGTCGGTGGTTCGGGCAGGGACAACAGGGCCTCGCCCGCCTCGATCCCGCTGGCGTAGCGATAATTGCCCGCCGCATTGTAGGCGGCGGGCAGATCGATCCCCGCCTCGGCCAGCGCCTCCATAAACCCCTTTTCGCGCTCGGCAGCCGAACGGAAACCCTGTGGTCCGCGCACAAAGCCGACGCGGCGATGGCCGAGCGCGATCAGGCCGCGCACCGTATCGGCGACGATTTCGCGATCGTTCGACGACACACAATGCCTGGCGTCGTCGAGCGGGGCCGAACCCACGCGCACATACCGTACGCCCAGATCTTCGCACAGCGCCGCCAGATCGTCATTCTCTGAAATGGGGGGCAGCAATAGGGCGCCGATCGGGCGCTGCTTTTCGAGGAAGGTGCGGACATCGGCGAGCATCCGGTCCGAACCGCGATCGACCGGCCGCACGAGTAGCGCCAGGTCGCTGTCCTTGATGGCGTCGAGCACACCTTGTTGAAAATTGAGGACGGTCTGGGCGTTGGGATTGTCGTGGAGGAGCGCGATCAGGAAATTGCGCCGGAACGCCAGCGCCCGCGCCTGCGGGTTGGGAACAAAGCCCAAGGTCTCGATCGCCTGTTCGACCGCGCGGCGTGTCTTTTCAGTGAGAAATTCGGACCGGTTGATGACGCGGCTGACGGTCTTTTTGGAAACCCCGGCGAGTGCCGCCACGTCGTTGATCGTCGGCTGTTTGCCGCCCGGCCCCTTGCCCTGTGCCGCCATATACGCGTCTTCCCCTTGCGAAGTCAGGATTATTGCGCCCGAGCCTCTGTCGCGCCTGTGATGGGCGCTCGGCGCGGTGAAATCAACCGCGACCACGCCCGGTCGGCGATATTTGATACCGGTGTCGGGGCTGGGGCGCCCTATCGAGAACGCCAAGATCATTGACACCGGTTACCAAAATGATTAATCCGCTGCAAAATCCAGCAAAGGAGCAGGATCATGAAGATCGCGCTGATTACCGAAAACAGCCAGGCCGCCAAGAACGGCATCATTCACGAAGCCCTGACTGCGGTTGCCGAGCCGCTGGGGCATGAGGTGTTCAACTATGGTATGTATTCGGCCGACGACAAAGCGTCGCTAACCTATATCATGAACGGCCTGCTCGCCGGCATCCTGCTCAATTCCAAGGCAGCCGACTTTGTCGTGACGGGCTGCGGCACCGGCATGGGCTCGATGCTCGCGTGCAATGCGATGCCGGGTGTTTTCTGCGGTCTGGTGATCGACCCGACCGATGCTTTCCTCTTTGCCCAGATCAACGACGGCAACGCGATTTCGATGCCCTATGCCAAGGGCTTCGGCTGGGCGGCAGAGCTCAATTTGCAGGATTGCTATCGCAAGCTGTTCGACGGCGAATCGGGCCTTGGCTATCCGAAAGAGCGCGCTGAAATCATGCGCAAGAACCGCGGCATCCTGAAGGATCTGAAGGCGGTGACCAGCCACGACATGCTGACCGTGCTCAAGAATGTCGATCAGGACCTGCTTCGCGCCGCGATCGCGGGTGAGAAATTCGCCGAATATTTCTATGCCAATTCGCAGGACGAAGCGATCAGCGATTATCTGAAAAGCGTGTCGGCGGAGGCGGCGCTCGCCTGACATGACAAGCCAGTTCGATCTTACGGGCCGCGTCGCGCTCGTCACCGGCGCCAACACCGGCATCGGTCAGGGCATCGCGCTCGCGCTTGCCGGGGCGGGGGCCGATGTCGCCGCGGCGGGCCGCTCGCCCGCGACCGATACGGTGGACAAGGTCCGCGCACTCGGCCGCAAGGCGGAGAATTTTTCGGCTGACCTGTCAGGCGTCGCGGCGGTGCAGCCGCTCGTCGATGCGGTGATCGCCGAATATGGACGCATCGACATCCTCGTCAACAATGCCGGCACGCATCCCCCTTTTCGATTCGCCGACGAATTCAATATCCCGGCACAAGTCGCCCACCCGATCGGC
>JBGTUD010000078.1:0-10745 GCA_041939405.1 Sphingopyxis sp.
TGCCGCGCAGCAGCGTCGCGTAATGACCTGACATCGGCGCAACGATCAGCAGCTTGGGTGCCTCTTTCACACCCTTGTGCTTGAAGTGCTTGAGCTGACCAAAGGGCTTGCGCGCCTCAATCGCCTCGGTGACGCGCACGGGTTCGCCGTCGACGATCGTTTCGTACAGCCCGAACCCCGGCTTTCCGCGCGGGGCGGCGGCATGGGCAAATACCTCGAGCGCCGAAGCGAACATCGGACTGCCGCCGAAATAGCCCAGCGGATTGGCCGGATGCTGCATCACCTGCGCGCCGGCGGTCGCCAGAGCGCTGGCACCCGCGAGCCAGTTCTTCTGCATGTCAAAAGCGTGATACAGCATCGGTCGAGATTTCCTTGCGTCCATCCGGGCGCTCTTGCGGCGTCCCTTCGCCTCGCAGTCTAGGCCATCATCGCCATTGTGCAACGCATCATTTCGTGACGCTTCACGGCGTTTGAAGCAAAAGCTACACTTTGCGGCGTTGAGCGCGCCTGTCACCGCTGCTAGGGCCGGTGCGATGGCCAGCCAATCCGACCCGCCGCCTTCCAAAGCCGTCGCCGGCCGCAAACTCGGCAGCCTGCGCATGGTGTGGCATTATGCCAGCCGCTATCCGCTGCAACTTCTGATCGCCGCCGTCGCGCTGGGCGTCGCGGCGCTCGCGACGCTTGCGATCCCCTGGCAGTTCAAGGAAATGATCGACAGCGGCTTCATCGCCGGCGGCGGCGATGTCGCGCCGCATTTCCGGCAGTTCTACGCCATCGTCATCGCCCTGGCACTGGCAACCGCGCTGCGCTTCTATTTCGTGAGCTGGCTCGGCGAACGCACTGTCGCCGATATTCGTCAGGCGGTGCAACGCAATCTGCTGCGCCTCGCCCCCGGCTTTTTTGAGGAAAACCGCCCGTCCGAAATCGCCTCGCGCATGACCGCCGACACGGCGATCATCGAACAGGTCGTCGGCACGACCGTCTCGGTCGCGCTGCGCAATCTTGTCATGGGAATCGGCGGCATCCTCTATCTGTTCAGCCTGTCGCCCAGCCTCACGGCGGGCATATTGCTGGGCATTCCGGTCATCATCCTGCCGATCGTCGTCCTTGGGCGGCGGCTTCAGAAAGTGTCGCGGACCAGCCAGGATCGCGTCGCCGACATCGGCGCGACCACAGCCGAACAGATGGGCGCGATGAAGATCGTTCAGGCTTTCGGCCAGGAAGACCGGGAAGCGGCGCGCTTCACCACCGCGGTCGAAGCCAATTTCGCCACCGCAAAGCGCCGTATTCGCCTCCGCGCCATCATCACCGCAACGGTGATCGGCCTGCTTTTCGGCGCGATTACGACCCTGCTCTGGTATGGGGCGGAGGGCGTAGCGGCGGGCACGATCACGGGCGGCACGATCGCCGCCTTCGTCCTCACCGGCGGCCTTGTTGCGGGTGCGTTCGGCGCGCTGACCGAGGTTTATGGCGATCTGCTGCGCGCCGCGGGCGCCGCAGAGCGCCTCAGCGAGCTTCTGAACGCCGAGGCGACCATCGCCCCGCCGGTCAGCCCGCGGGCCTTTCCCGAACCGCCGGTCGGGACGCTCGAGTTTCGCGGCGTCGAATTTCGCTATCCGACGCGGCCCGATTCCCCGGCGCTCCACGATTTCAGCCTCGCGATCCGCCCACGCGAAACCGTGGCGATCGTCGGCCCCTCGGGCGCGGGCAAGTCCACGCTCTTCCAGCTCGCTGAACGCTTTTACGACCCGCAGGCCGGGCAGATCCGGCTCGACGGCGTACCGCTCGTCGATGCCGACCCGGCCGATATTCGTGCGCGCATCGCCATGGTACCGCAGGAAACGGTGATCTTTGCCGCCTCGGCGCGCGACAATCTGCGCTACGGCAATTGGGACGCCGATGACGCGGAGCTGTGGGCCGCGGCGCGCGCCGCCCATGCCGAGGAATTTCTACGCAAACTGCCGCAGGGCCTCGACACCTTCATGGGCGAAGGCGGCGCACGGCTGTCGGGCGGCCAGCGTCAACGCGTCGCGATCGCGCGCGCGCTGCTGCGAAAAGCGCCGCTGCTCCTTCTCGACGAAGCAACGTCGGCGCTCGACGCCGAATCCGAAAAACTCGTTCAGGATGCGCTCGAAACCCTGATGCACGACCGCACCACCATTGTCATCGCACACCGGCTTGCGACCGTGCGCGCCGCCGATCGGATCGTCGTGATGGATGAGGGGCGCATCGTCGAACAGGGGCGCCACGACGATCTTGTTGCGGCCGACGGGCTGTATGCTCGCCTCGCCCGGCTTCAGTTTCAGGACAATCTTGTCACGGCCTGATCGTCCGCCCGATATGCCAACGCACCGCTGCAAAGGATCGACGATGCTATATGACACGACCTTTCCCGCCTACGTCAACGGGTTGAAAGCGCTTTCGGCGCAACTCGACAAGGCGCTTGCCTGGGGGCGGGATAATGGGTTGAGCGAACAGCAGCTTCTTGTCGCACGGCTCGCGCCCGACATGTTCCCGCTCGCAGCGCAGGTGCGCTTCAGCTGTGTGCAGGCGGTGCAGCCCGCCACGCGCCTCGGCGTCGCGGGTGCCCCCGCCTTCGCCGACGACGCCACCGATTTTGCAGGCCTGCAGGCGCAGATTGCGGAGGCGCTCGCGTGGCTCGGCGGCGTCGACCCATCGGCGGTCGAGGGTGATCCCGATCGACCGGTCAGCTTCGACCTGCCCAACGGCATGGCATTCGACATGACCGCTTTCACCTACGTCCGCGACTGGGCGCAGCCTCAATTCTATTTCCACCTCGTCACCGCCTATGCGATCCTCCGCCATCTCGGCGTACCGCTCGGCAAGGCCGATTATGTCGGCTATATGATGGCCTATCTGCGCCCGGGAACCGCGCCCGCTGCCTGAACCGCCGCGCGGTCAGATCAGATCGCGATAACGGTCGATACCGGGAAAAGCGATCGCCTTGCCGCCGTTGCGCCGGATCGCACCAATCGCCTGATCGACGCGCAGGTAACGTGCGCGTGGATCGGGCTCGAACAGCAAGGCAGCGGGATCGGGCTGGTCCGACACCGCCTTCACCAACTGGCCCAGCTGGGTGAGGTCAACGGCTTCGCCGTTCCATCGGATTACGTCCAGCGTGTCGATACTGATGCGATTTTCCCGGCCGATTTGTGCGGCCGCGGTGTCGATTCCCGGCAGATCGACATCCACGCGATGCGTCGGCTGCGGAATGGTGATGACGAACATGATCAGCATCACCAGCATCACGTCGATTAGCGGCGTCGTGTTGATGATCGGGCTGGCGTTGGGGTCGGTGCGAAAAATGCTGCGGCGTCGGCGCATAACCTCTCTCCCGTTGTGGGGGCGCTATGCGCGTCGGGCCGCGCCCCGCCGAACAGCGGGTTTCACTCCCGCTTTTTGTAATGGTATAACATTTATCAAAAGGCGCAAGCGAAGGATTGGGGGGGTGGCTGTGAAGGCCGGGGCGGCGCACAAAAAGAAAGGGCGGCACCATTGGTGCCGCCCTCCCTTTTTCTTCCAGTCCCTGTCGGGAATGGAAACCGGTCTTACATGCCCGAGTTCGGACCGTAAGTGATTTCCACGCGACGGTTCTGGTCGTTGCGGACGCCATCGGCGGTCGCAACGGCCGGACGACTTTCACCGAAGCCCTGCGCGCTGATCGAGCTATCCGAGATACCGCGAGCGGTGAGATAGCTGCGAACGGCGTCGTTGCGGCGGTTCGACAGGCCGACGTTGTAGGTCGCCGAACCCGAACGGTCAGCGTGACCGGCGAGCATGACCTGCGTGCCCGTGCAACCACGGTTGTAGGCGCTGATCGCGTTGTCGAGCGTCGAAGCCGCTTCGGGCGTGATGTTCGACTGATCCCAGTCGAAATACACGATGTACGGCCCAGGCGCGCATTCCACGACCGGCGGCGGCGGCGGCGGAGGCGGCGGCGGGGGCGGCGGGGGCGGCGGGGGCGGCGGGGGTGCCACCGGCTCCGGAGCACCGCCGAAGTTGTACGTCAGCGTGCCGAGGATCGAGTGCGAACGGAAGCGCGTCGAAACATCGCGGCCAACCTGATCGACCAGGTCGACATTGTCGGCGTTAAAGAAGCGATACTTCAGGCCGACGTCCCAATTGCTGCTGAGCGGCGCGCGGATGCCCGCGATCGCCTGCCAGGCAAAGCCCGTGTCCGAATCGTCCAGGAACGGACCGGCGAAGACGGGTTCGACCGAGACGCGCGCAACACCGGCACCACCGCCGACAAAGCCCTGCAGGCCGTCGTCGTCGCCGAAGTCGAGCATGCCGTTGACCATGAAGCTCAGCACGTTCGAATCGCCGTTCAGGGCAGTCGAACCGATAAACGGCGTGCCCGCACCCGAAGCGGTCTGCGGAATGCCGGGAGTCGCAAAGCGACCCGCCTTGATGTCGGCTTCGCGATAGCCCACTTCGACTTCCGCACGGAAACCGCCGAAGTCATAGCCGACGACGCCTTCGAAATCATAACCGGTACGGTGGTCGAGCGACCCGGCGTTGTTGGTGGCACCGATGTCGAGATCAATGTCTTCGACAATCATCACGCCGGCGCCAACACCGACATACCAGGAATCGTCACGCGCCAGAGCGGGCGACGTGAGGGTGGTGGAGGCCAACGCCACAGCGACGGCAAGCTTCCTCATAATTATTCCCCTTTCAATTTGAGATATACGTCTCGCCAGACGTCCTACTCGCCGCTTTGGTTCCGTGCAAGCTAACAAATCGTCAATATGTTGCCAAAAAGTCGCACTCGGTTCGCGAAAAAACGCAAAATCAGCCTGAAATCATAAGACCCTGCGCTTCGAGGCTGAGTATCAGTGTCGCCAGCGCGGCGCGGGCTTCCACGTCGATGACGGCACCCCCGCTCGGCGCGGTGACCGTGACGGGTTCATTCCAACCGCCGCCGTGAAAGCGCAGGCGCGCGCCATCGGAAAGCCGGACGACCTGCATGCCCTCACGCGGCGCAAGGAATCGCCAGCCGCCGCTCGTGTATAGCGCGATGGCGGCCTCCTCCCCTGCCCAAGCACCGGCCGGCGCCGTACCGACGATCCAGCACTGCCCCTCGGCGGGTGTCAGGGGCGGCACCGAAAGCGGACCATCCTCGACGGCAGCGGCAATCAGCGCGTCGAGCAGAGTCAGCGCCTCATTGTGCGTCACTTCCTTCTGCGCCTGCGCCACCGCAAGCAGCGGCAGGCCAAAGCGCGGGGTCGCGGGCGTGTCAGACATCCGATCCTCCTATGCAAATGGTATAATAAGCGGTGGCGACAGGGAAAAATCGCCCAGTTGCCGGATGTCCAGCGTCGATCCGGGGGGCACCGCAGCAACCTCGGCCGGCGTCATCGTCACGACAGGCGACGCCACCTCCCACGGCCCGATTCCCGGCACCGGCGGCACCAGCGCGACGCGCCACGCCTCGCGGTTTTCGCCGAGAGGCAGGTCGACTTCGTCGCGCCATCCCGTATCGATCCGGCTGCGCCGGACCCAGCTAATGACCGCGCCGCCCGCCGCGTCGCGGCGAACCCGCCCGTGCACCGGCGCCAGGGGGCGCAGCGCCCGGCCCGGCGGGGACAGCCCGATTTCAGTGAGATCCGTGCCGCCGCGCGGTGCCCATTGCAGCGTCGCACCGCCGCTTTCGGCCCAGCTGGCAAGAGTTTCAGGAAGCATCGGCGAGGCCGAATCGCCCAGCATGACAAAGGCTTCGCCCGCCGCGTGGACCATCGTGTCGGCCGTGCCCGCCCGCCCGCGAAGCAGACGCGACAGGCGCCAGACGCCGGGCGCGACCGTCTCCGCTTCGCCGAACTGCAGAAGCTCGCCGCCCAGCATCGCGCGATTTGCGCCGCCCAGCAGCGCGGTGTCGCTCACCGATTCCAGCGTCATCGCGGGATTGAAGAGTTCGACAACCGCGTTATGGGCGCGATCGAGCAGACTGGTGCTTCCCGCCGCCAGCGGCGCGGCCAGATGGCCCAATGCGGCCGCCGGGCGCACCGTCCCCACCGCGATCGGCTCGGTACCGGGCGCCGCCACGAACCAGCAATCGGCGCCGCGCCAGCCGTCATTGCTCCCCGCCCCCGCGATCAGCACCTGCGGCGCCGTCGCGGCCGGGCTCCCCATATTCGGCAGGTCAAAGGCATGGACGATCCCTGCCGCGTCGGGCCAGTCGGGGACGCCCACCGGGACCCCCGGATCGGCGGGAAGGTCGACGGCGGGAAGCGGCTGATACCGCGTCAGTTCCAACCATATCTCGTCGCCGCGAATCGTCCTTTCGCTGAGGCGCCAGCCGCTCCCGTCGGGCAGCGTCACCACCTGTCCCACCGTCAGGGCGGCCGCGGCCAGGTCGCCGCGACACGAGATCGCCTCGCGTCCATCGGTCGCGCGCCCCGCCAACTGCTCGGCCAATGCCCGCGCCGACCCCGCGGACAGCGCGGCGGGCAGGTCGGTCCGCTGCTCGCGCACACCCCCGCCCGCAACGCGGCTGGTCTGTTGGCCCAATTGATAATCGCGCGTGGGTTCATAGTGGCGCAGCCGGATCGTTCCGGGCAAAGCCGCCAGCGGCGCGCGCCGTCGCTCGGCGCTCGTCACCGCTGCATGGCTTCGCCGCGCTTCGCGAAAATTGTCGAGTGCGGCAACCTCGCCCGCCGTCGCGGCAGGCGCCAGACACCAGCCGCCTGGCCCGCTGCACAGCCGCGTGGCGTCGACCTCGAACAATGGGGCCAAGGCGTCGCGCGCTCGCTCGCCCGACGCCGCATAGCCCGCAAAGCTCCAATCGCCGACGCAGATCGCCGCGTCGCCGAGCAGGCTCGCACCCACCTGCCCCGCATCAACGCTCCCCGCATCGGCCTCGACCTCAAAGGTCAACGACGGGATGCGGTTGCCGAATCCGCCGAGCTCCAGCTCCTCGAACACGGCATAGGCCAGCCCGCGGAACGCGCTCGCCGATCCCGGCCCCAGCGCCGACGCGATCAACGGATCGGCGGGCTGATCCTCGCTCCCGTCGTACCAGCGAAAAATGCAACGCTCCTGGAAGGTTCCGCTCGATCGCCGCAAAAGATTTCCATCGGCCCATATCCGCCGGATCGCTCGGATTCGCCGCGACGACAGCGCGATCGCCAGCGACACGGCATAGCTATATTCGGTCGTCGAGGGCCGCCCCTTGCCGCCTCCGCGCTTCTCGCGCCGCTCGATCAGGTTGGTCGCCCAGATCACGCTGCCCGCGACGCGCATCGTCCCGAACAATTGCGGAATCTGCTGGCCATAGGTCGACGCCTGAACCTTGAGGTCGGCCAGCCGCGGCCCCTCGCGCCCCTTGGGCGTCAGGATCGCCGCGTCGACTTGTTGGCCCAGCGCCGCGCCGATCGCTGCGCCCACGGGCCCGCCGATCAGCCCCCCGGCCACGGTCAGCACCAAAGTCGCCATCAATCTGCTCCTAAAAAGATCCTCTCCTCCCACTTGCGGGAGGGACAGCGAGGCTTGGGCGCTTGCGCCCTAGCCGCAGCGGGGTGGGCAAGGCAGCAATCGCCACCGCGCCGCACCCCCTAATCCATTGTCTACTGGCGTCTCGACCACCCGCCGCAGCCCCGCATGGGCGTGAACAAGCGTTCCGCCACCCATCAGGCCCAGGTGAAACTGCCCCGCAGGCAGCGCGACCAGCGCCACATCGCCCATTCGCCCATCGTCGTCCGCAAGCATGAACCCTGCCGCCCGCAACGCCGCCTCGACGCGCTCCCCCGGCCAGCCGCGCAGCGGATAAGCGTGCGGCCGCGCCAGCTTCCTTCCGACCGCTGCATAAGCCGCCCAGACCAGCCCGACGCAATCGAGCCCCGTCGCCGGGTCGCATCCCTGAAATCGGAAGCGCACGCCCACCATCCCCTGCGCCGCCGCAAAAGCGCGCGCGCCGACATCATCCACCGGGGTAGCGCGTCAGCAGGTCGTTGCCCGGCAGATGCGCCTCACCGCGGAAATTCACTGCATTGGCAAAACGGTCGCGGCAGGTGCCCAGCTGCTTGTCGCACCCCTCGGTCAGCCGGACGCGCACCGGCGCATCGGGCGCAAAGAGGGGCGCTTCGGCCAGATGCAGCTGGGCTCCCTCGGCGGCGATGATCGGGCTCGCGAGGCCGCAATTGCGACCCTCGACCCACAATAATTCGCCGGACGCCATATGCGGCGCCTCGGCGTCGAGCGTCACCACGCGCCCCGCTACCGCGACGACCCGCCGCATATGTGTCAGGGGCGCCAGGTCGACCCGGCACGCCGCATCGCCCAGCATCGCGCGGCACGAAGGCGAGGTCGCCGGGCACACCGGCCGGTCCAAAAGCTGCGTGACACCCTTGAGTTCAGCGGAAAAACCCGCGCCGCGCCGCGTGATCGTGCCCAAAAATCCGCGCGCGACCGTCACCGGCGCCACCTCGGGCGCCGTCCAGTCGGCCAGGAACAGTTCGAGCTTCGCGCCGTCCCAGCGCCCGGCGTCGAGATCGCGCGCCGCAATCGCATCGCTCGCAATCGCGCCGTCGATGTCCATGGTCGCCGCGTCCAGACTGTCGCGCGTTTCGATCGCCGAGGGTTTCATCCCCGGCGCCGCGCGATAGACCAGCCCGTCGAGAAAGAGGTCGCGGTCGTGCGAGGTCAGCCCGAGCGTCACCCCGTCGCGCCGCGACAGGCGCCAACACCAGGCGAGCGTCACCAGCTCCTCGCGCAGCCAGCCGGGCGCGGCAGCCAGCCCGATCGGCGTCACCATGGCGCGCGCACCTCGACCAGCGGCACGCTCGCCAGTTCGCCCGCCAGAAAGGTCGCGCGGCTGACCTCCAGCCGGTCCTCGGCAAAGCGCACGGGCACGTCGAAGCGAAACCCTGCGCGCACCGCGACGCCCGCGGCCGGCGCGACATCGAGCAGCACCTCGCCCTCCGCGGTCATCAAAAAGGCCGCGGTTTCGATTCCGTCGACCGACACGCGCACGCTGGCGGAAACCGGCAGGCGGATCGGCCGCACTGCCTCCGCATCGCCCGCGCCATAGCGTTTCACCAGCGGAAACTGCCGCCGCACGCCGTCGCCGGTGCCGAGCATCTGGTCCACCGCCGTCGGCAACCCGTCATCCACCGCCGAGCTGCTGTCGAACGGATCGCGAAAGCGAAATGCCCGCGCTGCCCCGCGCCGCGCGCGGAAAAATTCGGCCAGGGTCCGCACATCGGCCTCGGACCGGATTCCCGGCCCCGCATCGTAGCGCATTCGCGGCTCGGCCCATTCGCTCGCGCGTTGCTCGTGCCCCGCCGGCGAGCTTATGATCTGCGTCGAAAATTCGGTCAGGGCCCTCGCCTCGCGCCCGATCGCGATCGGAAAATCCACTGGGTCGAAAGCCTGCACCTCGTCCTCCCCGTCAAAAAAAGTGAAACCGTCGCGCGCCACCTGCGGCAGCGCCCAGACAAAGGTTCGTGCCACGCCCGCGCGCCGCGCCGCATCGGCGGCGTCGGCGATCGCCCTCCACTGCGCGCGCTGCTCGGGCAGCAACACGAACCCCGCGAAATAATGCTGCTCGTCCACCGGATAGCCCAGCCGGATCGCCATCGCCGCGCGTGCCTCGGCCGTTTCGCCGCCGCGCCCGCCCGTCACCCAGTCATAATCCTCAAGCTGCAACACATCGAACGCCGGCGCCGCCCACCCCAGCGGCACGTTCGCGCGCCGCACCTCGGGCGCCGCCTCGTCAAGCACCGTCGGCAGGTAGACGAGCAAATGGCTCACCAGCCCCGCCGCCCCCGCTTCGTCCCGCGCCGCCGCGACCAGCGCCGCGGTCGATGCCGCGAGCAGGGCGCCAAGCGCATCGAGCATCGCCCGCTGCGACGCATCGAGCGCGCCGCGCACATCGGCGATCGCGACGCTCGCGCTCCCCAGTACCGCCGCCGTCGCGGCATCATAGGCGCAAATCCGCCCCCCGGCGGCGATCCACCACCAGGGCTCACCGACCTGGAACTTGCACGCCAGCCCGGCGTCGCGTCCGATCGCGACGAACGCGCGCGCAACCGCCTGCAAATAACCCATCGCCGCCGCATTGGCGGGCGACAGGAGGGTCGAGGGCGGCTCCCATCCGGTCAGCGCGGGTGCGCCATCGGCGTCGCGCTGCTTCCACTCGGCGGGGCAATAAGCGTCGAACAATTCATAGGACAGCGACCAGATCAGCCCCAGTCCCGCCGCCGCGCACACCGCGGCAAAGTCGCGGTGCCACGCGGAGCAGGGACCGTTGATCGCGCCTCCCGCCGTCCCCGCAAGCCACTCGCCACCCGCCAGCGCCAGCCGCATATAGTGGCTCATCCCGACATAATGGACGACGTCGCCGCGATAGCCCAGTTGCACGATCTGCCGCACGACACGCGCGGGAGTCAGATGATAGCAATCGTCATAGCCGCCGGTCATGCCCAGCATGGTTTCGGGCAGCACCGCGTCGCCGATCGCGAGCACCGACCCCGATCCGGTGCAGACGATGCCGCTCATCTCGGCCCAACCCTCCGCCGGCACAGCCAGATTGCCGTCGCCACCGTCATAGCTCGGCGGGACCAGCGAGATGAACATCCGGTCGACATCGCCACTGGCGCCATCTTTTTGTTCCGCATTAGCAATGGCTGACCGCAGAACCTTAGCGATATCCCCTGCGATACGCTTCCGAGAAAAGCGCAAAGTAGACAGTGCCTTGTCCACGCTCTGGCCACGGATTAGATCCA
>JBGTUD010000079.1:0-10738 GCA_041939405.1 Sphingopyxis sp.
CATCGATGCGATCAACTTTTCGATGCACGACCCCGAATTGCGCGACAATCCGCCGGCCGCGCCGTCGAACAAGGTCCGCACGCGCCCGTTCGATTTCCAGCAGAAAATCTATAACCAGTCGCACCCCGACATCGCGCTGTTCCTCGAACGCATCCGCGCGCTCACCGACGAACGCGACGGCCGCTTCACCGTCGCCGAGGTTGGCGGCGACGATGCGCTGCGCGAAATGAAGCTGTTTACCGCGGGGGACCGGCGGCTCAACAGCGCCTATGGCTTCGACTTTCTCTACGCCGACCGGCTGACCCCGCAGCTGGTGCGCGAAGCGGCCGAGGCGTGGCCCGACGCGCCCGGCGTCGGCTGGCCGAGCTGGGCGTTCGAGAATCACGACGCGCCGCGCGCCGTGTCGCGCTGGACGCCCGAAGGCGTCGACCGCGGCGCCTTTGCGCGCATGAAGATGGCGCTGCTCTGCGCGCTGCGCGGCAATATCATCCTTTATAATGGCGAGGAGCTGGGGCTCGACCAGGTCGACATTCCCTTCGATCAGGTCAAGGATCCCGAGGCGCGCAAGAACTGGCCGCTCACCCTCGCGCGCGATGGTGCGCGAACCCCGCTGCCGTGGGCAGCGGCGGCGGCGAATGCCGGCTTTTCGGATGCCGACCCGTGGCTGCCGCTTGGGCCATCGCACCGCGACCTTGCGGTCGACCGGCAACAGGACGACCCCGGCTCGCTGCTCAACCTGACGCGCCGCCTCGTCGCGCTGCGCGCCGAACATGCGGCGCTGCGCCTTGGCCGCAACGCGAACTGGGTGGCCGAGGGCGACCTGCTCGCCTTTGACCGCATCGCCGGGGACCAGCGCATTCGCTGCCTCTTCAACCTGGGCGGCGGCACGATCGACCTATCGGCGCGCGCGGATGGCGGCGCGCCGCTCGTGGCGCTGAACGGCGCCGACCCTGCGCAGCTGCCACCGTGCGGCGCGCTCTGGCTCATCATGGAAGGATAAAAATGTTTCGTCTCGCCCCCCTCGCCCTCCTCTCCCTCGCGGCGGCCCCCGCCGCGGCGCAGCAGGCACCCGCACCCGTCACCGCGACCTCGCCCGACGGCAGCATCACCCTGACCGTCACGACCGACAATGACGCGCGCCCGACCTGGTCGCTCTCGCGAAAGGGCAAGCTGCTCATCGCGCCGTCGAAACTGGGGTTCCTGATGGCCGATCGCGTCGGGCTTCAACGTGGTTTCAGGATCGAGGGCAGCGAAACCGCGCGCGCCGACAGCCGCTGGGAACAACCGTGGGGCGAGCGCCGTTTCGTGCGCGACCATCATAACGAACTGCTCGTCCGTTTCCGCCAGCACGAAAGCTGGGGCGGCCATGCGATGAATGTGCGCTTCCGCCTGTTCGACGACGGCATCGGCTTTCGGTACGAGCTGCCCGAACAGGAGGGGCTGTCGACCGCGCACATCACCGACGAGATCACCGAATTCGACATCGCGCCCGAAGGCACCGCCTGGTGGATCGCGGGCGGCGAGTGGAACCGCTATGAACAAGTCTATCAGCAAACGCCGATCGGCGCGGTGTCGACCGCGCACACGCCGATCACGATGCGGCTGGAGGACGGCACCCATCTGGCATTCCACGAAGCCGCGCTCGTCGACTATGCCGGCATGTGGCTGAAGCGCGTCGAGGGGCGCAAGTTCCGCGCGACGCTCGCGCCCTCGTCGCGCGGGGCGCGCGTCGTGCGCGACCTGCCCTTTGCGACGCCGTGGCGCACGATCCGCATTACGGACGATGCGGCGGGGCTGGTCGAAAGCAACCTCGAACTCAATCTCAACGAACCCAACAAGCTGGGCGATGTGAGCTGGGTCAAGCCGATGAAATATATCGGCATCTGGTGGGGCATGATCCGCGGCCCGTGGAGCTGGGCCGAGGGGCCGAACCATGGCGCGACGACCGAACGCACCAAAGAATATATCGACTTTGCCGCTAAGCACGGGTTCGGCGGCGTGCTGGTCGAGGGCTGGAACAAGGGCTGGAACAGCAACTGGTTCGGCCATGGCGACGCATACAGCTTTACCGAAGCCTATCCCGACTTCGATTTGAAAGCCGTCACCGATTATGCGCGCAAAAAGGGCGTGACCTTGATAGGCCACCACGAAACCGGCGGCAATATCGCCGTTTATGAAGCGCAGCTTGAAGAAGCGATGAAGCTGTACGGAAAGCTGGGGGTCAAGGCGGTCAAGACCGGCTATGTCGCCGACGCGGGCGGCATCATCGCGCCGGGCGCGGCGCCGGGCAGCAAGGTGATGGAATGGCACGACGGCCAGCGCCAGGTGCAGCATCATCAAAAGGTCGTCGAAACCGCGGCGAAATATAAGGTCGCGGTCAATCCGCACGAACCGGTGAAGGACACGGGCCTTCGCCGCACCTACCCCAACTGGGTCGCACGCGAAGGCGCCCGCGGCATGGAATATAATGCCTGGGGCGCCTTCGCCAACAATCCCGACCATGAACCGACGCTCGTTTACACGCGGATGCTGTCGGGGCCGATGGATTATACGCCGGGGGTGTTCAGCCTGAAGGGGGCAGAGGATGTGCCGATGACCTCGACGCTCGCCAAACAGCTCGGCCTCTACCTCGCCATCTATTCACCGATCCAGATGGCGGCCGACTTCATCGAAAATCTGGAAGCGCACCCGCGCGAGCTCGCCTTTGTGAAGCAGGTGCCGACCGACTGGGCCGAAAGCCGCCTGATCGCGGGCGCGGTCGGCGACTATGCGATCTTCGCGCGCAAGGACCGCGCGAGCGCCGACTGGTATGTCGGCGGCGTCAACGACGGTACGCAGCGCACCCTGACGCTCTCGTTCGATTTCCTCGAACCCGGCAAAACCTATACCGCGACGGTGTGGAAGGATGGCGCGGGCGCGACCTATCTGACCGATGCGCGGCGCAACATCGCCTATGACACGGTCAAGGTGAAAAAGGGCGACACCTACACGCTCTGGCTCGCCCCCGGCGGCGGCGCGGCGATGCGGATCGCGCCCGGCCGATAGGGCGGGCTCGGTTCAACTTTGCTCTACCTTTCGTCATTCCGGCGAAAGCCGGAATCTCGCCTTCGCGCTCCAAGGCAACGGCGGGATCCCGGCCTTCGCCGGAATGGCGACATGGGTTCATGATAGACGGCTCATCGCCTCCGCCGCCTCCGCCATGAAAGACCCGGCGGGTGAAAATGCCCCGGCTCAGCCTTTCGCCAGTTTTTCAAGGTCGGCGGCGGTGTTGATATTGGGCGGCGCAAAATCGCACTGCACCGCGCGCGCGCCGATGCGGCGGGTATAGGCGCGGACCGCGAGGTCGCTTCCTTCCTCCAGCAGCGCCTTCAGCGCATCCAGCGCCGTGACGGGCCACAGCCCGATCACCGGCTGGCTGTCGAGAAAGGCGGGGGCAGGGGACAGCAGCGCGGCAAGGGCGGCCGGCAGGCGCACGCAATCAACCGGCGCGCTCAGCACGCGGTCGAACCCGTGCGCGGCGGCGTGATCCAGCGCGCCTGCGATCGCGCCGAGCGGCCCCATGCCGGGACGCGGCCAGTCGGCGATCCCGCCCGCGCGCCCGACGACGACGACGGCGTCGCAATGGGGCGCGATCGCCGCGCGCGCATGGTCGAGCAGGCTGCGCCCGCCGAGCAGCGCCAGCGCCTTGTCCGACCCGAAGCGCCGCGATTGGCCGCCGGCGAGAATCGCCCCCAATGTCCTCATGCGATCATCCCTTGCGGATCGGCGACGACGAGCGCCGCGTCGGAGCGCGCCAGCGCCACCAGCGTCAGCCCCGCCGCCGCCGCGCGCTTCGCCGCCAGGCTCGTCGGCGCCGAGATGGTGACGAGCATCGGGCAGCCCGCGCGCACCGTCTTTTCGACCAGCTCATAGCTGCACCGTGCCGACAGCAGGATGAAACCGTCGCCCGCGCCGATCCCCGCCCGCGCCAGCGCGCCGATCAGCTTGTCGAGCGCATTGTGCCGCCCGACATCCTCGCGGACGAGGCGGATCGCGCCATCGGGGGCGCAGAAGGCCGCGGCGTGGACCGCGCCCGTCGCACGGCCGATCGGCTGATGCGCCTCAAGCGCCGCGAGCGCGGCGGCGATGGCAGCGCGGCCGGAGCTGATGCGCGCGGTCACGGGCGGCAGCGGGCGCAGCACCTCCTCGATATTCGCGATCCCGCACAGGCCGCAGCTGCTTTCGCTCACCCGCGTCCGCGCGCGTTCGAGCGCCGCGGCGTTGCGTTCGGCCGTCAGCCACAGCCGCAGCGCCCAGCCGCCCTCGATCGGCTGGACGTCGATCCGCCGGATGTCGGCAGGCGCCCCGATCAGCCCCTCGCTCAAGGCAAAGCCAACGGCATAATCCTCAAGGTCCGCGGGCGTCGCCATCATCACCGCATAGGCGATGCCACCGACCTCGACCGACACCGGCGCCTCGACCGCGACGCAGCGTTCGATCGCGGCGTCGCCCGGTTCGGAAAGGCCCAGTCGGCGGAGAGAAAGGTCGATCGTCGCGTCGTTCATCGCGAGATTCTAGCGCATCGGCCTTCGTTTGTCTCAACCCGTTCGCCCGAGCCTGTCGGCAAGGAAATCGACAAACACGCGCACCCGCGCCGGCGTGTTGGCACCGCCGGCGAAAACCGCGTGGATCGCTTCGACATCGCCGGGATTATAATCTTCGAGGATCGGTACCAGCGCGCCGCTTGCGATCTGGTCGGCGATGCTGAACGCGCCGACGCGTGCGATGCCGACGCCCGCGGCGGCGAGTTGTCCCAACGTCTCGCCATTATTCGCCTCGATATTGCCATGGACCGAGAGGGCGTACTCGCGTTCGCCGTCGCGGAAAGGCCACACCGGCTCGGCGCGGCGGAAATTGAAGTTCAGGCAATTGTGATCGTGAAGGTCTTCGGGGCGCCGCGGCGTTCCATGCGCCGCCAGATAGGCGGGCGAGGCGACGATGACGCGGCGGCTTTCGCCGAGCTTGCGCGCGGTGAGCGGGCTGTCGGCGAGCGGGCCAAAGCGAATCGCGACATCGGCCTGCCCCGCCGCGATGTCTACCAGCCGGTCAGCGAGGCTGATGTCGACAAGAATATGCGGATAACGCCGCACGAACTCGCCGAGTAGCGGCACGATGGTCAGCCGTCCGTGCGCTTGCGCCGCGCTCACGCGCAGCCGCCCGCGCGGCGCGCCCTGATCGGCAATTGTCTGCTCGGCATCGCCGAGGTCGGCAAGGATGCGCCGCGCGGCGCGCAGATAGGCTTCGCCCTCCGGGGTCAGCGCCAGCGCGCGGGTCGAGCGGAGGAGCAGGCGGACACCCAGCCGTGCCTCGATCCGGTCGACCGTGCGGCTCACCGCCGACGGGGTGAGCCCGAGGCAGCGTCCGGCGGCTGAAAAACTGCCCTCGGCGACCGTCGCGACAAAGACTTCCATAGATCGCGCGCGGTCGCTGCTCCCTTCCATCTTTGCGTTCATTTCAAAAATCCTTCGCTCTGCGGGACGCTACTCCAGCCATGAGAGAGCGTCCATCTATGCGTTTGACACGCAATCAAAAGGATGAATCATGGAATATCGTCAATTGGGGTCATCGGGGCTGCGCGTTCCGGCCTTGAGCTTTGGAACCGGAACTTTCGGCGGCCAGGGGCCGCTGTTCAGCGCGTGGGGTACGAGTGATGCGGTCGAAGCGCGGCGGCTGATCGACATCAGCCTCGACGCCGGGGTGGCGCTGTTCGACACCGCTGACGTCTATTCGAACGGAGCGTCGGAAGAGATTTTGGGTGCGGCGATCAAGGGCCGCCGCGACGCGGTGCTGATTTCGACCAAGACGGGGCTGCCGATGGGCGACGGGCCACAGGACTGGGGTGCGTCGCGCAGCCGGTTGATCGGCGCGGTCGAAGCGTCGCTGCATCGCCTCGGCACCGATCATATCGACCTGCTTCAACTCCACGCCTTCGACGCCGCAACCCCCGTCGACGAACTGATGGATACGCTCGCGACGCTGATTGCTGCGGGAAAGCTGCGCTACGCGGGTGTCTCCAACTATCCGGGCTGGCAATTGATGAAGGCGCAGGCCGCCGCCGACCGGCTCGGCGCGCCGCGCTTCGTCGCGCACCAGATTTATTATTCGCTGATCGGGCGTGCTTATGAAGCCGATTTGATGCCGCTCGCCGCCGACCAGGGGATCGGCGCGCTCGGCTGGGGACGCCTCACCGGCAAGATCGGGCGCGGGCGGCCGGTTCCCGCAGGCAGCCGCCTCCACGAAACCGAACAGTTTGCGCCGCCCGTGACCGATGAATTGCTTTACCGCGTGATCGACGCACTGGAAGCCGTTGCCGCCGAAACCGGCAAGACGGTGCCGCAGGTCGCGATCAACTGGCTGCTCCGGCGCCCGACCGTCTCGTCGGTGATCATCGGTGCGCGCAATGAGGAGCAGCTTCGCCAGAATCTCGGCGCGGTCGGCTGGGCGCTGACCGCCGAGCAAGTCGCGGCGCTCGACGCAGCGAGCGACGTCCTGCCACCCTATCCGCACACGCCCTATCGACAGCAGGCGGGCTTCGCGCGCCTCAACCCGCCGCTCGTCTGACAGGAATCTCTGCGATGAAAATCAACTTTCCGTTGCTTGCGCTCGCCACCGGTGCCTTCGGGATCGGCATTACCGAATTTGCTCCGATGGGGCTGCTTCCCGACATCGCCGAGGGGCTCGGCGTGTCGATCCCCGCCGCCGGGCTGCTCGTCTCGGCCTATGCGCTCGGCGTCATGCTTGGCGCGCCGCTGATAACGCTCGCCACTGCGCGGTTGAACCGGCGCACCCTGCTGATCGGCCTGATGGCAATCTTCACGTTCGGCAATTTCCTGTCTGCCATCGCGGGTGATTACACGATCCTGATGGTCGCGCGCGTCGTCACTTCCTTGAATCACGGCGCCTTCTTTGGCGTCGGGTCGGTCGTTGCGGCGGGCGTTGTCCCGCCGGAAAAACGGGCAAGTGCGGTCGCGGCAATGTTCATGGGGCTGACGCTTGCCAATGTCATCGGCGTGCCGCTGGCCCCGTGGATCGGGGAGGTGTTCGGCTGGCGTACGGCCTTCGGGGGTATTGCTCTTTGGGGGCTGATCACCATGGCGGCGCTGCGCTTTGCACTTCCCAACATCGGCCGTGACGAAGGTGGCAACATGGTCGCCGAACTCGGCGTGCTGAAGCGCCGCGACGTGCTGATCGCGCTCGCGCTTACTGCTATCGGTTCGTCGGCGATGTTCACCGTCTTCACCTATATCGCGCCGATCCTGCGCGACGCGGCCGGGGCAGGGACGCTGTTCGTCACTGCGATGCTGGTGATATATGGGCTCGGCCTTACCATCGGCAACTGGCTCGGGGGTGTCTTTGCCGACCGATCGATCGATCGCACCTTGATCGTCTCGCTCGTCGGTCTCGCCGCAACGCTCGTCATCTTCGCCGCCGCGATGTATCAGCCGCTCGCGGCTGCAATCACCATCTTTGCTTGGGGCGTCGCGACCTTTGCGATCGTTCCGCCGCTTCAGATGCGCGTGATGGAGGCGGCGTCGGACTCGCCGAATCTGGCTTCTGCGGTCAATATCGGCGCTTTCAATCTTGGCAACGCGGTGGGCGCCGCGGTCGGGGGCGGGGTGATCGGGCTTGGCCTCGGCTATCCGGCGGTTTCGGTCACGGGCGCGGCGATGGCGCTTGCCGGGCTTGCCATCGTGCTGGTGACGCGGGTGCAAAGATCGCCAGCGTTTACCAAAGCCTGACGCCAAAGTCCGGCGATTGCCATTTGCGCCGCGCGTCCTATGCCATCGCGCCATGGAAGCTCTGATTCACACCGTCCTCACCGGCAAGTCGCGCCCGTTCCGCGGGGACGAGGCCTCGGCCATCGGCAAGCGGCCGGTCGCGGGCGCCGTCGCGGTGGGGGCGCTGGGGCTTGCGGGCGACGAACAGGCCGACCGCAGCGTCCATGGCGGCATCGACAAGGCGATCCACCATTATCCCGCCGACCATTATCCGCACTGGCGTTCGCGGCTGGGCGACGCGCCGCTGCTCGATACGGCGGGCGCGTTCGGCGAGAATATCTCGACCATCGGCCTCGACGAGCACAATGTCTGCCTCGGCGATCGCTTCCGCCTCGGCAGCGCGCTCGTCGAAGTGACGCAGGCGCGCCAGCCGTGCTGGAAGCTCGATCACCGCTTCGGCGCGAAGGGCGTGATGGCAGAGGTCGTCGTGAGCCGCCGGACGGGCTGGTATTACCGCGTGCTCGAACCCGGCACGGTGCAGGCCGGCGATGCACTGGCCCTTGTCGAGCGGCCTTTCCCGGGCTGGCCGCTCGCCTCGCTCTTTGCCTTGCTGATCGGCGGCGAAGCCAGGGCGCGCCTGGCCGACCTCAGCGCGCTTCGCGACATTCCGGTGCTCGCCGAAACCTGGAAGGTCCGCCGCGCGAAGCTCGCCGCGCAATTCGGGGTCGATTAGCGGAGCGCGCGCAGCGCCGCCTCCAGCGCGGTCTTTTCGGCGTCGCCGAACAGCAGCCCCAGTTTGCTCCGCCGCCATAAAATATCGTCGGCGGTCCGCGCCCATTCCCGTTCGACCATCCAGCGAACCTCGGCCATGCTGAGGCCGTGCGCGATCTCGCCGCCGAGCGCGTCCCAGTCGCCGGCATCGCCCAGCCAGCGCCGCGCGTCGGTGCCATAAGCGCGCGCGATGCGTTCGGCGGTCGCGGCGGAGAGGAAGGGGTGGGCGAGCCGATAGTCGGCCGCCAGCGCCGCGGCGCCGGTCACGGGAAAATCGCCGCCGGGAAGCGCCGCCTTCGCGGTCCAATGCTGGCCCGTCAGCGCCGGGACATGGTCCGCAAGCGCGTCGACCGCCTCTTCGGCGACATGGCGATAGCTGGTGATCTTGCCGCCATAGATGGTGAGCAGCGGCGCCCCTTCGTCCGTGTCGACGTCGATCCGGTATCCGCGCGTCGCGGCTTCGGGGCGCCCCGATCCATCCTCGACCAGCGGGCGGACGCCCGAAAAGCTCCACACCACGTCGGCGGGGGTCACGGGGGTGCGGAAATAGAGGCTCGCCCCTTCGCACAGATAGGCGATTTCTTCGGCGCTCGCCGTCGCCGCTTCGGCGGGGCCGTCATGGTCCACATCGGTGGTGCCGATCAGCGTGAAATCCCGCTCATAGGGAATGGCGAAAAAGATGCGCCCGTCGGGAAGCTGGAAAAAATAGGCATAATCATGGTCGAACAGCTTGTGCACGACGATGTGCGATCCGCGCACCAGCCGCATCTGGTGGTCGGGCTCGGCATCGGCGCGTTTCAAAAGGTCGAGCACCGCGGGCCCCGCGGCGTTGACGACGCTGCGCCCGGTGAAGCGGTATCGATGCCCCTGATCGTCTGCCGCCTCGACGACCCACAGCCCCCCTTCGCAGCGGAGCATTTCGGCGCGCGTGTGCGTGCGGACCCGCGCGCCGCGATCGGCGGCGTCGCGCGCGTTGAGCAGCACGAGCCGCGCATCGTCGACCCAGCCGTCCGAATATTCGAACCCGTGGACATAGTGCGATTGCAAGGGCGCACCCGCGGCGTGGCGGGTCAGATCGACCGATCGCGTCGCGGGCAGCGTCTTGCGCCCGCCGATATGGTCGTAAAGGAAGAGGCCCAACCGCAGCAGCCAGCGCGGGCGCAACCCGTCGCGATAGGGCAGGATAAAGCGCAACGGACGGATGATGTGCGGCGCGATGCCCCACAGGGTCTCGCGTTCCTTCAGCGCCTCGCGTACCAGGCCGAACTCATAATGTTCAAGGTAACGCAGCCCGCCGTGGATCAGCTTGGTCGATTTCGACGAGGTGCCTTGCGCAAGGTCGCCGGCCTCGATCAGCAGCACCCGCGCGCCGCGCCCGGTGGCATCGCGCGCGACCCCCGCGCCGTTGACGCCGCCGCCGACGACAATGACATCATAGGGTTGGGGCGGTTCGGCCATGGGGTCGGGTCTTAGAATCGTTTGCGGCGAAAAGGAATCCATCCTCGAAAATCGTCATCCCGGCGAAGGCCGGGATCTCGCCAGTGCGTCCGATGGCAACGGTGAGATCCCGGCCTTCGCCGGGATGACGACGATATGCGGCTTACGTATGCGCGTTGCATTCGCTTCGTGTATCCCCCAATTCCTTGAATATCATCCAAGGGGACGATCGTGAGCGTGAAAGTCGAAACATTGGTGCTGTTCGGGGCGACGGGCGATCTCGCGCAGCGTATGCTCTTCCCCTCGCTCTATAACCTGCACATGGACGCGCTGCTTGCCGAGACGCTCACGATCGTCGGCTCGGGGCGGTCGGCGCTCGATCGCGATGCGTTTCGCGCGCAGGTCCGGGTCGCATTGACCGAGCATCTGCCCGCCGACCGGATCGAGGGCGGGGTCGTCGACAGCTTTCTCGCGCGTATCGATTATTGTGCGATCGATGCGGGCGCGGGCACCGGATATGACGAACTCGCGGCGCTGCTCGGCGACCGGATGGCGCGACCGATCGGCGTCTATCTTTCGACCCCGCCGTCGATGTTCGGCCCGATCGCGCAGGGCCTAAAGGCCGCGAACATCGCCTGCGCCGAATGCCGCATCGCGATGGAAAAGCCGATCGGCCACGACCTCGCCTCATCGCGCGAGGTGAACGCCGAGGTCGGCGATGCCTTTGCCGAGGACCGCGTGTTCCGCATCGACCATTATCTCGGCAAGGAAAC
>JBGTUD010000080.1:0-10605 GCA_041939405.1 Sphingopyxis sp.
TTGTCGAACTTCTGGTTCGGGAACATCGGATCATAATAATAGAGGATCTTGCGCCCGCCGCTGCCGGCCGCCTCGGTTGGCGCATCGCCCTGGCCGCTCTGTCCGAGCCAGTAACCGCCGCCGCCCGCGATCAGCACCGCGGCCAATATTCCGGCGCGCCAACGCGCCGCTGATGTTGCATCGGTCATCGACCTGCCTCCCCATAAACATAATTGATCCGGATCGCGTCGCGCGCGACCTCGGCTTCGCGCGCCAGCGCATCGACTTCGGCCTCGGCGAGCGCGAGGGTCGACAGCAGTGCGGTCCCGAGGTCGAGCTTTCCGGCGGCGTAACTTGCAAGATCGAGCTCGGCGCGCTTCTTCGCGAGCGGCACGAGCCGCGTGCGCGCATTGGCGAGCTGCTCATGATGCATGCGGTGATCGGCGAGATCGGCGTCGAGCGCCGCCGCGATGTCGCGCTTGGCCGCCTCGCGGTCGAGCCGCGCGCGCGCCGCTTCGCTGGCGCGCGCGGCAATCTTCGGGTCCTGCCGTTTCTTCGAGAAGAAGGGCAGGTCGACGGTAACCCCGACCGTGACGAGGTCGCCAAAATTGGGTTCGCGCCGCCCATAGGCCGCATTGACGCTCCAGTCGGGGCGCTTGTCGGCGCGCGCGAGACCGGTCTCGGCATCGGCCGCGAGCGCGCGGGCGTCGAGCGCGCGTAGCCTTGGCAGGGCGTCGATCCCGGCGCGCAATCCTTGCTCGTCGATCATCTGCGGCGGCAAATCGCCGAGCGTATCGGCGGCGGGGTCGCCGGTAAAGCGGGCGAGCTGTGCGCGGGCTCGGGCGATCTCGGCGGCGAGCGCGCTGCGGCGATCGGCGATCGCGGCGCGAAGCTGGTCGGGCTCGAGCGCGTGCGCCGGGCGCGCCGCGCCGCTGGCGAGCCGCGCGGTCACCGTCGCTTGAAGGTCTTCGAGGCCGGTATCGAGCAGGTCGAGTTCCTTGAGGCGCTTCTTGGCGTAGAAGAGATCGACCCAGGCGAGCGCGGTCGCGAGCCTGATGTCCTGCGCAGTGACCGCCTCGTCGGCGCGGGCGATTCCGATATCGGCCTGCGCGCGCGTTGCGCGCGCGCGGCGCTTGGCGGGGTTCGGAAAATCCTGGCTGACGCCGATGACCTGCATCGTGAAATCGTCGCGATTGAACCGGCCCGCATCGGGCCCGGTCACCGGGAAGTCCTGCAGGACGATATTGAGTTTCGGGTCGGGCAGCCGGTCGGCGGCGATCGCCGCCGATTGGGCGGCGTCGATGCCGGCTTCGCGAGCTTGCAGTTCCGGCGCGCGCGTCGCTGCCAGCCCAAGCGCCGTGTCGAGCGTCATCGGCTCGGCGTGAAGGGCCGTGGGCAGCGCGAGCAAGGCTGCCGTAAAGAATAGGCGCATGATGTCCCCCTGTTGTGGACTGGACGAATGCCTCCCCGGCGGATGTACGCCGGGGAGGAAAGACCGTCACCCTTGTGGGGGCATCTTATGGTCGCCGGACATTTTCTTCATGCAGTCAGCCGGACTCACCTTCATCATGTCGCAGTCGCAATGTGCCATCTGTCCCGGCTTGTCTTTGACCCAGACGCGGAATCGCGAGTTGGTATTGGACTTGTTCGGTCCCGGCACCTGGCGGGTCTGCCATTCATAATGGCCGCCCGATTGCTCTTGAGCGAAAACGGGAGCTGCAAGGGTTGCTGCCGCGAACGCGGCAACGGCAAAAAACGGTTTCATGTTGAATTCCTCAGTTGAAAAGGCAGGAAACGCGCGCCGGAACGGGCCAGCGCGCGTCGCGCAATTCAGCCGAGAATTAGCGGTGGATCGGGCTCGGGGCCGAATGTCCGGCCATCCAGTCGCTGGATCGGAAGCGGATCGAGCAAGCCCGGCACGTGAGTCGCTGCCGCTATCATCATTGGCGGCGATACGACGATGGGCGGGAGCGCACAGCCCATCTTGGCGATGCAGTCGAACGTCAGGCCCTTGCAGGGCACGCCGTCCCCGGATTTGTCGATGCCCATCATTTCCGCGCATTCATCGCTCATCGCTGGCGCTGCGATCGTCATGCCGGACGCCGGGATTGCCGGAGCAGACGCGAACGCGGCCTCTTGGCCCAAAAGGCCCAGTACGGCTCCGAAAAGCAGCAGGAAGGAAAGCCAGCGTTTCACGGTTGAAGCATGATCCTTGTCAAACTTGGCGTCAATTCGAAACTGGAACTGCGGGCCTATTCGCCGACAGGCCCGCCGCGGTTACATCCGAACCCGACCTTCTATGACCCACGGTCCTGACCGCGGCGCGAACAGTATCCCGCGCCGCCAACGCGCTCAAGCCTTCGGCTTGCGCGAGGAGCTATGCAGGCTGATGATCTGCCATTTGTCGCCCATCCATTTGAGGACGCTCGTCGCGACGCCGTCGCGCGCGATGGTCTCGCCGTTCGGGAGGACGATCGTGTAGGAATAGGTCTCTGTGGCAATCGCGACCTCGCCTTCGCCGCGCACCGCGACTTTATAGTCGCGAAATGCGAAAGATTTGAAAGCCTTGAGCTCGGGCGCGAGATGATGGTCGCGGTAATGCGCAAAATTGCCCTCGATGCCGCCCGACTCGAAGATCTGAGCGCCAGGCGCAAACAGCGCTTCGACGCCCGACAGGTCTCGCTTCTCGATCGCCTGCTTATATTGCGCCAGCGTCGCGGTCGCCGTTTCATAATCCGGAGCCTCGGCAGCATGGGCGGGAATCGCCATGACCAGCGCCAGCCCGATTGCCGCCATTGTGAAACCTCTCATCCTCATTCTCCCTTTTTGTGATCGCCGCGACCCAAAGGCTGCGGCAGTGCTTTGATCAGATTTTCACGAACCGCAGGCGCAGCGAATTGGCGATGACGCTGACCGAGGAAAGCGCCATCGCGGCGGCGGCGATGATCGGCGACAGCAGCAGCCCGAAGACCGGGTAGAGCACGCCCGCCGCCACCGGAATGCCCGCGACATTATAGGCAAAGGCGAAAAAGAGATTCTGGCGGATGTTCGCCATCGTCGCATGGCTGAGGTGCCGTGCCCGCACGATACCCATAAGGTCGCCGCGCAACAGCGTGACGCCCGCGCTTTCGATGGCGACGTCGGTTCCCGAACCCATCGCGATCCCGACATCGGCGGCGGCGAGCGCAGGGGCGTCATTGACCCCGTCGCCCGCCATCGCGACCACCCGCCCCTGCTCGCGCAGCCGCTGCACGACGGCGCTCTTCTGGTCGGGAAGGACGTCAGCCTCAACATCGGTGATGCCGAGCCGCCGGGCGATCGCCTCGGCGGTAACACGATTGTCGCCGGTCAGCATGATGACGCTGATTCCCGCGTCGCGCAGTGCCGCGAGCGCTGCACCCGTCGTCTCCTTGACCGGGTCGGCGATCGCAATGACGCCGGCCGCCGTCCCGTTGACGGCGATGTAGATCGCCGTCGCGCCGTCCGCACGCAGCCGGTCGGCCGCCTCGCCGAGCGCGCCGGGATCGACATCATATTCTTCGAGGAAGCCGGCGTTGCCGAGGACGATGGCCTTGTCGTCGACCGCCCCGACGATGCCCTTGCCGACCGGCTGGTCGACCCCCGACGGCTCGACGAGCGCGAGGCCCCGATCTTCGGCGGCCTTGACGATCGCGGCCGCGAGCGGATGCTCGCTGCTGCGCTCGAGGCTGGCGGCGATCCGGAGGAGGTCTGTCTCATCAAATCCGTCCGCGACCTCGATCGCCACGACCGAGGGCCTGCCTTCGGTCAGGGTTCCAGTCTTGTCGACGACAAGCGTATCGACCTTCTCCATCCGTTCGAGGGCTTCGGCATTCTTGATCAGCACGCCGGCTTCGGCGCCGCGCCCGACCCCGACCATGATCGACATGGGCGTCGCAAGGCCGAGCGCGCACGGGCAGGCGATGATCAGCACCGAGACCGCCGCGATCAGGCCATAGGCCATGGCGGGAGAAGGGCCGACAAGCGACCAGATGATGAAGGCGATGACGGCGACGACGATGACGCTGGGTACGAACCAGCCCGAAACCGTATCGGCAAGCCGCTGGATCGGTGCGCGGCTCCGCTGCGCATCGGCGACCATCTGAACGATGCGCGCCAGCATCGTGTCGCGGCCGACCTTCTCGCTGCGCATCAGCAGCCCGCCGGTCTGGTTGATCGTGCCGCCGATGAGCGCCGCGCCTGCTTCCTTGGTGACCGGCATCGATTCGCCCGTGACCATTGACTCATCGACCGTGCCGCGGCCTTCGAGCACGACCCCGTCGACGGGAACCTTCTCGCCCGGGCGGATGCGCAGCACGTCGCCGACGGCAACTGCCTCGAGTGCGACTTCTTCGTCGCTTCCATCGCCCCGGACGCGCCGCGCGAGCTTGGGCGTCAGGTCGAGAAGGGCGCGGATCGCTCCGCTTGTCGTCTCGCGCGCCCTCAGCTCGAGCACCTGTCCGAGCAGGACCAACACCGTGATGACCGCCGCGGCCTCGAAATAGACCGCGACCGACCCGTCGGCCGCGCGGAACGCGTCCGGGAAAATCTGCGGTGCGAGCGCCGCGATCATGCTGTAGCCCCAGGCGACGCCCGTCCCCATCGCGATGAGGGTGAACATGTTGAGGCTCTTGTTACGGATCGAGAGCCATGCTCGCTCGAAAAAGGGCCAGCCTGCCCACAGCACAACCGGAGTGGCGAGCAGCATCTGGATCCAGTTGCTCGTCTGGCGGCCGAGGATCTCGTGAAGGCCCGTCATATGGCCGCCCATCTCGAGCGCGAAAACCGGAAGGGCGAGCAGGAGCCCGACCCAGAAGCGTCGCCGCATGTCGCGATATTCTTCGCTCGGACCGCTTGTCGCCTCGGGCATGAGGGGCTCGAGCGCCATGCCGCAAATCGGACAGCTTCCGGGCCCTGGGCGCTGGATCTCGGGATGCATCGGACAGGTCCAGATCGCGCCCTCGACCGCTTTGGCCTCGGTCGGCTCACGCCCGGTAATGTAGCGCCCTGGGTCGGCCTCGAATTTCGCGAGGCAGCCCGCGCTACAGAAATAATGATGCGCGCCGTCATGCGTCGCGACATGCGGCGTGGTCGCGGGGTCGACCGTCATGCCGCAGACCGGATCGGTCGTGTTGTCGCTGCCTTCTCCTGCGTCCTGATGATCGTGCACCGCCATCGCTCCTGTCGCTGCCTCGGCGTGGCCGGGAAAGGTCGCGCGCGGGCTTGCCGGTCGGGCTTCCCGACCGTGGCCATCGTTGCGGCAGCAGAATGAGGCCGCTCCTATCGATACGCAAGGCAAGCCGTTGCCCCTTGGATTTTCTTGGCGGTGCCGTCAGGCTACGCGCTTTCTGGCGCGCAGAATGCCGATGGCGCCGGTGGGCGTCCGAAAATTCTCGAGTTCGCGAATATCGTCAAAACCGGCTTCGCGCATGAGGACTGGCAGCAAGCCATCGGCGTTGGGCCGGGTATCGTGGACACCATCGAGCTGCTGGATCGTCAAGCGGAACAGACAGCGCATCAGGCGGCTGCGCTGTTCGCCATAGTCGGCGATATAGAGCGCGCCGCCAGGGGCGAGCTTGTGCCAGGCCTCGCGCAGCAGCCGGGCCTTTTCCTCCATTCCCACCTGGTGGAGGACGAGACAGATTGCGATCGTCGACGGGGGCGGCCAGTCCGCGACCGCTGGCGCCGAGAAAAAGCCGACGCGAAACTCAGGCAGGGGATCAAGCTGCGCCGTCTTGGTTCGGGCAATGCGCGTCGCGGCCTCATCGGGGTCGATGCCGAGATAGCGCACGCCGTCAGTGCGCCGGGCAATCGCCAGCGCGAGATTCCCCGTTCCCGAGCCGATATCGAGAAGGATCTCGCCCTTGGCTAGCGCCATATGGTGAACGAGATGGTCACGCCACAGGCGTTCGCGCGTTGTGACGGCGACGCCGAAATCATAGAGCGGCGTCAGAAAATGATAGCCGGCCGCCGGCGTGTAGCTTCGGTCAGCGCCTGCGGGTTCGGGCATCGTTCCACTCCTCCCTGCTGCTTGACTCGCTGCGTTATGCCGCCGATGCCAGCATGGATAAGCCGCATAGAAGCCGGTCACGGCTCCGGTCTTGAACGTTTCGCCGGGGCAGCGCTGCGGGTGCCGCCGCTCAGGGGACGATTTCGAAAGCGAACGCCGCGAGGCCTGCCGAAGGCGTCACCCCGAGCCATTGCGCACAGCGGCGGGTGAAGTGCGACTGGTCGGCAAAGCCGCCCGCCGCGGCCGCGTCGGCGAGGCCGCCGCCGCCGCCGACAAGCGCGCGCAGCGCCCGCTGAAGCTGGAGCCATTGCAACAATTTCGCTGGCGGCACGCCGAAGTCCCGGCCGACGATTTCGCGCAGGCGCGAAGGCGAGAGACAGGCGACATCGGCGAGCGCGCGGGCGGTCGACAGATCGCCGGGGTTCGCGAGCGCCGAGGACAGGCGCGAATCGATCCGATCTCCGGACGTCCGGTCGAGATGGGAGGAGGCCCAGCACTTCGCATGTCACCATTGGCGATCGCGCCGAGGCCGGCCGTTTCCGCCGGTGGCAGCAGCCTGGGTGCCGATCCGGCCGACATCCGCGCACCGGCGCGAAAGAGCGGGTCGAGATAGAAAGACCGCACCATTGCGCCCTGCGGCCCCAGATGGTGCGGAACATGCGACGCGAAAACGACCGCCTGTCCGGCCGGGACCGTCATGTCGACGTCGCCGGAAATCTTGAGATCCTGTTCGACCGCGAGGCTGATCTGATGCGCCAGATGGCTATGGGGGCGGCTGGTTCCGATGCGGGCATCGATCAAAGCCCAGCCGGCCCCGAGCGTGATCGAACCCGACCAGGGCGCGGTGCCGGCGGTCAAGCCGCGTCGGCGCCGACAAATGGTTCGAGCGTGCCGAACCACGCGACCAGCGCGAGAATGGCGAGGGCGGCCAGCGCTTCGATGATCAGGCTCCTGCGCATGGCCGCGAGCGCAGCGTCTGGATCGGTATCGATGTCTTCGGCATCGCCGCCCGCCACCGCAGCGGCGAGCGCCGGCGTGAGGCGCCAGCGATTGGCGGCGGCGAGGGCCAGCATCAGTCCGAACAGCGCCAGCTTGGCAAGGAGCAATTGTCCATAGGGCGAGCCGAGCGACCGGCCGATGTTCTCGGCGCCGACGATGAGCTGGCTGTTGATGAGCCCGGTCACGGCAATGATGAGGACGCAGACCGTACCGACCAGGGAAAATCGATCGAGGCTGCGTGCGGCAACAGCGAGCCCGTCCGGCCAGTCGCGGACGCGTCGCGGCGAAATCAGGAGAAGAAAGGCGCCGATCGCGCCAACCCAGACCGCGGCCGCGATCATATGCAATATATCGCTGATCCGGTGGATGGTGCCCGCGGTGCCTTCGGTCGCGCCGGCGTGGCCGGACCAGACCAGACTCGCGACGGCCACCGAGCCTGCGCCCGCGAGTACGGCGGCCGAAGTGGTCGGCCAGCGGACCATCCAGATCGCGACTGCCAGCGCGAGCAGCAGCGCTGCGCTCCGGTAGACCCAGGCTGTGCCGACGTCGGTCTCGCGAACAAGGTCCCAGAATGGCTGGAATTCCAGGGAGAGGATGCCCACGCCCTGCATCGAGGCCGCGAGCACGCCCATTCCGAGGGTGGAGACGAGGAGCCCGATGGTGCAGAGCCACCGTTCTGCGCGCCAGATCGCGGCCATCATCGGCTGCGGCGCAAGGCGTTCGCTCCGTGTCAGCGCAAAAAGCGGGAACGCACCAAGACCGGCGATGAGCATCAGGTCCGCATAGAGTGCGAACCTGATGCCGATCAGAACGGGGTCCCCCACCGTCTTTTACTTTACGGTGAAGCTGAATTCGCTGCCCATGCGGTGGGTATCAGCGCCCGCCGCCGACCATGTGACCTTGTAGGTTCCGGCTGTCAGCGGCCGCTTGAGCATCAGCATCGCCGACTTGCCCTCTTTGCCCATCATCGACGAGTAAGGCACCTTCATCGGTGCATGATTGGCCATGCCGGGCATGCCGGTCATGACCAGCTCGGTCTTGAGGGTCGAGGCGACGATCTTTTCGTTGAACTGCAGATTGACCGACGTGACCTTCGAAACGGTCGAATTGGCGGCCGGCGTCGAGCTGACGAGCTTGGTGTGGGCGCTCGCTGCGACCGGCGTGATAAGCAGTGCGAAAGCCGCGGCTGCAGAGGGGAGAAGAGACTTGAACATGAACACCTCCAATTGCGTGTCTGTCCTGCTAATACGCAGGATATCGGCATGGCCCTCAAATATTCCGGTGTGAGGGGTGAAGCGTTTCGGCGCGTATGTACAATGATGGAAAGGTTTGAAGAGACGATCGATGGATGAGGAGCTTCGCATTTTGAACAGGATCGATCTGCCCGCAGCGCTCGACGCGCTCGACGATCGCATCATGGGTGCATTGGCGATCCGCCGGCGCGAAGCGGTTGCGACGCGCCGCCTGATGGCGCTCGCGGCCTTTGTCTCGCTTGGCGGCGGTATTTTTGCGGGGAGCGCGATTTCCCAGCCGGCGGTCGCGGCAAGTCCGCTTACCCCGTTCGGTCCGCCTAGCGCATTGGCGCCTTCCACCTTGCTGGATGTGCAGTAGCAATGCCGTCGCGCCGTCTTCTTCTCTTAGGGCTCATTGCTTTCGCCGCCGCGATTGCCGGCGTGTTCATCGGCCGTCTGGTGGCCGATGCGCCCAGAGCCAGCGAAACCGAACTTCATGCGCTTCTCCACGGTCAACTCGACCTGACCCCGGAGCAGGAAGTGAAACTCGAGCGGATCGAAGCCGACTTCGCCGGTCGCCGCCAGGCGCTCGAACTCGAGATGCGCGCCGCCAACGTCCGGCTTGCGCAGGCGATCGAAGCCGAACATGGCTATGGACCGCGCGTCACCGAGGCGATCGACGAGACGCATGAGGTGATGGGGACATTGCAGAAGGAAACGCTCCAGCATCTCTTCGCGATGCGAGGGGTTCTCAACCCCGATCAAGCGGAAATGTTCGACAAGAGCGTGGTCAAGGCGCTGACCGCCGATGCGCGGTGAGCGCCGACCTATCGCAATATAGCGACCAGGATTTAGCGACGTTTGCGCGCGCGCACCGCGAGGACGCCTATCGCGAGTTGCTGCGCCGTTACAAAACGGGCGTATACCGGCTCATCGCAAAGCAGATCGGCGATACCGACGAGGCGATGGATTTAACGCAGGAGACCTTCGTCTCCGGTTTTTCTGCGCTTGATCGCTATGATGGCGATCGGCCCTTTCGTACCTGGATCGCGCGTATCGCGCTCAACAAATGTCGCGACTGGGCACGACGGCGAAAGGTTCGGGCCTTTTTCTCCCGCGCGCTCCCACTCGAGAGCGCGCATCACATAGCGAGCGATGGTCCTGCGCCCGATTCCGCTGCGACCGACAGGCGAGAGCTTGCCAGGGTTCGCGGGGCGATCGACCAGCTGCCACAGAATTTGCGCGAGGTGTTGCTCCTCCGCGGTGTCGACGAGGTCAGCCAGGCCGAAACCGCGGTGATTTTGCGCGTCAGCGAGAAAACGGTCGAAACCCGTCTCTATCGAGCGCGGACCAGGCTCCGGGAATTGCTCGCGGGAACATCCGCGAGCGCCGAGGGTTGAGGGTTCGACTGCTCGTTCAGGCGGCATCTCCTCATCGTCCGGCATTTTTATTGAGGGGCAGCGGTGCCGCCTGCGTATAGCTTTAGGAACAGTCAGTAACGGTCGGAAAGAATATGCAGATGGAAAGGCGCCGGTTCGTCAGTGGAGCTTTGGGCGGAGGGGCGGCTGCGGCGATGGCCGCATGGTTCCCGGCCTGGGCCCAGCCGGTGTCGTCGGGCATCACCGCGCCTCTTCCGACCGTATCCGGCAATGACATCACGCTGCGCATCGCGCGCCAGACTATGCGCATCGACGGCAAGGTCAGCCGTGCGATCGGGATCAACGGCACCGTGCCCGCGCCGCTCGTCCGGCTGAAGGAAGGACAGACCGCGCGCCTGACCGTCGTCAACGATCTCGACGAGGACAGCTCGATTCACTGGCACGGCCTGATCCTGCCGTTCCAGATGGACGGCGTGCCGGGCGTCAGCTTTCCGGGGATCAAACCGCGCTCTCAATTCGTCTATGAATTCCCGGTCGTCCAGTCGGGGACCTACTGGTATCACAGTCACTCGGGTCTCCAGGAGCAGCTCGGCCACTATGGCCCGATCGTCATCGATCCTGCTGGCGCCGACCCGATCGGTTATGATCGCGAGCATGTCGTCGTCCTGTCCGACCACAGTCAATTGTCGCCCGAGGCGATCTTCCGCAAGCTCAAGGTCAATCCCGGCCATTTCAACATGCAGCGCCAGACGCTGAGCGGTCTCCTTGCCGGTAAGGACCAGCCGCTGAAGGACCGGATCGAGTGGGGCGCGATGCGGATGGACCCGACCGACGTCGCCGACGTCAATGGTTCAACCTACACTTTCCTCGTCAACGGCCACGGCCCGCGCGATAACTGGACCGCGCTCTTCAAGCCGGTTTTTTCGATTTTTTAATAAACCCTTCAAGCCACTCAATCGCATGGACATCCAAATGGTTGGTCGGCTCG
>JBGTUD010000081.1:0-10436 GCA_041939405.1 Sphingopyxis sp.
GCCAACATCAGGCGGCGGCGTTCGACCGACATCGATTCGGGCATGACGAGGATCAGCTTGTAACCCTTGACCGCCGCGGCCATCGCAAGGCCGATGCCGGTGTTGCCCGACGTCGGCTCGACGATAGTGCCGCCGGTTTTCAGGCTGCCGTCGCGCTCCGCCGCCTCGATCATCGCGAGGCCGATGCGGTCCTTGATCGACCCGCCGGGATTGCTGCGTTCCGACTTCACCCAGACTTCGGCGTCGGGGAACAGCTTTGCCACGCGAATGTGCGGCGTGTTGCCGATCGTTTCGAGGATGGAATTGGCTTTCATGGTCGGTGCGCTCTTTCGTTGAATTCGAACCGCGGATCGCGGCGGACGCGATTGGGCCAGTCGCCAACGCGAAGCCAACCCGTCTCGTCCGCCAGCGCGGGTGCCGGCGCGGGTTGTAACGAGGCCAGAAGATACTGTCCATAAGGCCAGTCGCCGATGCCCGAATCCGCATTGATGTGGCCGAACGGACCGGCGTTGACAAAGCGCGCGTCCCATTGGCGCGAGAGGCGCCAAACATGCGACGATTGGGCATAAGGATCGTTGTCGCTGGCCACGACGATCATCGGAATGTGACTGGTGAAGGCGGGGGAATCGGCAAAACCGGCGACCCCCTGGTCGCGGCGCAAGCGCGACAGGTCGGGCGGCGCAACGAGCAATGCCCCGGCGACCCGGTCGCGGGTCAGCGCGCTGGCACTGGCGAACCAGTAGGCGAAGGCGTGGCAGCCGAGGCTGTGGGCGGCGACGAGAACGGGTTCGGGCTCGCCGGCGAATGCCGTAGCGATTCGGTCGACCCATTGATCCTTGTCGGGGGCGTCCCAGCTGCCAAGGTCGATCCGATCGATCTGCGGGTATTTATGTTCCCACAGGCTCTGCCAGTGAGTGGGGCCGCTATTGTTGAGGCCGGGGATGGTCAGGATTTTGTGGCGGATGGCGTTGGTATGCATGACGGCTGCTCCATTCGAAGGGAGAGAAACCGCGGTGACGGGTAGCCTAACTTTAATTCAACAAATTTAATTGACAATATCTTTGTGGCGAAGAGTTGGGTGTTTGCGGCGAACCGATGTCCATGGCTTTTCGGGAACGAGTCGGCCAGGCGGATCAGCCTGGATGCTTTTCGAGCGGTTCAAAGGTGCGCGCGCGGCGCAGTTCGGGGAATATCCATGCCCATAGCGCCGTCACGCCGATCGCGCCAGCGCCGCCGATCACCACCGCGCCCACCGGACCCAGCGCCGCGGCCATCGCGCCCGCGCGCATTTCGCCAAGCTCGTTCGAGGCCGAGATGGCAAGCCCCGACGCGGCGCTGACGCGGCCGCGCATATGGTCGGGGGTGTTGAGCTGGATCAAAGTGCCGCGCACGAACACCGAGAACATGTCGGCGGCGCCCATGAGGACGAGCAGGGCCAGCGAGAGGAGGAGGCTGGTCGAGAAGCCGAAGGCCACCGTCGCCGCGCCGAACACCGCAACCGCCCACAGCATTTTGACCCCGACGTTGCGTTCGATCGGCCGGATCGCGAGCCCGACCGCCACCGCAACCGAACCAAAGGCGACCGCCGCGCGCATCAGCCCCGCGCCCTCTGGCCCCGCATCGAGCAGGTCGCGGGCAAAAACGGGGAACATCGCGGTGGCCCCGGCGAGCAGCACCGCGAACAGGTCGAGCGTGATCGTGCCCAAGAGGAAGCGTTCGACCCAGACGAATTGCAACCCGTCGACCATTTCGCGCAGCGGATGACGGCGAACCTCGGCGGGCGGTGGCTGCACGGGTCGCACACGGCTCAAGGTGAGGGCCGAAATGCCCAGGAGCGCTGCGGCGAAGACATAGACCGAGGCGGGATGCGCGGCATAGATGAGCCCGCCCGCCGCGGGGCCGATCACCGAGGCGGACTGCCACGCGATACTGCTCATTGCGATGGCGCGGGGCAGCACCGCGGCGGGAACGATGTTGGGCGCGATCGCGCTCATCGCCGGGCCTGAAAAGACGCGCGCGACGCCGTGCAAGGCGGCGAGCGCGAAGAGCAGCCACAGCGTCAGCCCATCGGTCCAGGTGAACCAGCCGAGCGTCGCGGCGATGACGAGGTCGATGAGGTTCGAGAAGATCGCGACGCGCCGCCGCTCGAACCGGTCGGCGGCCCAGCCCGCGACGGGGGTGAGCAGCGCGAGGGGCACGAACTGGAACAGGCCGAGCAGGCCGAGCTGGAACGACGCCTCCTTGATCGACATGCCATAGTCGCTGCGCGCAGTGTCGTAGAGCTGGTAGCCGATGACGACGACCATCGCGATCGTCGCCATCACCGCGGTAAAGCGCGCGAACCAGAAATAGCGGAAGTCGGGAAAGCTGAGTGGCGAGGGGGCTTTGGGCGTTGCCTCCGGCATCACCGGGTCTACGCCTTCGGGGGGAGGGATCGTCGCCATCGCGCTTCACCTAAACGGCTTTTCGCGGCTGTCCAGATGGCTTGATGCGTCGCGGAGGCCGAGATGCTGGCGAATCGGCGTTTGCGCCGCTAGCCTTTTTGCGAGGGGGCGAAGTGATGGTCGATGTCTTCATTTCCTATTCGCGCGACAACAAGGTGCGGGTGGCCGATATTGCCGCGGCGGTGAGCGCGGCGGGATATGATGTTTGGTGGGATGCGGAGCTGCCGCCGCACCGATCCTATGGCGACGTCATCACCGAAAAGATCGGCAGCGCGAAGGCGGCGATCGTCGTCTGGTCGCAGGCGTCGGCGCAGTCCGAATGGGTGCGCGCCGAGGCCGATGTCGCGCGCAACCAGAAAAAGCTGGTGCAAACGGCGATCGACGATGTGATGCCGCCGTTGCCGTTCAACCAGATCCAGTTCGCCGACCTGAGCGACTGGACCGGCGACCCGGCGCATGGGGGTTGGCGCAAGGTGTTGATGAGCCTGGAGGAGCTGTGCGGGCGGGAGGCGGTGACCGCGCCGCCGCCGCAGCCAAGGCCCGCTGCGGTCACTCCGCCGCTCACGCCGCCCGTGGCCGGCCCCCTGACGCCGGCGCCGCCGCGTAGCTCCTTCCTGCCCTGGGCGCTGCTGGGACTGGCGGCGATTGCGGTGGCGCTGCTCGCGTGGAAGCTGTTGCAGCCTGCCCCTGCGGCGCCCGATTCCCCGCCCGCCGTGGCGGAGAAGGAGGCCGGGGCCGCCGTCGCGCCATCCGCCACCGCAGCCGCGCCGACCACCAGTGCGCCCGCCGAGGCGTTCACGCTCGCCGCGGTGATCGACGACCCCGACGGATTCACCAACATCCGTGCGGGCAGGGGCACCAGCCACGCCATTGTGGGCAAGGTGCTGGAGGGTGAAACCTTTCTGACCTATCGGCAACCGGGCGCGTGGTGGCGTGTGCGCAAGGCCGACGGCACGACGGGGTTCATGTACCGCAAATATATCCGCCTGATCGAAGGCGGCGCGGCCCCTGCCGCGATTGCCGCGCCCGCGGACGTCGGCGGCAGCGGCGTGGTGATTCCCGATTCGTCGGAACGGCTGTTGTCCGCGGGCGACCTGCGCGGGTTGGGCGCTCCCGAACTGAGGATCGCGCGCAACGAGATTTTCGCGCGGCACGGCTTCCGGTTCAGCGATCCCGCGCTGCGCGCGCATTTCGAACGGTTCGACTGGTATCGCCCGGCGCGTGCAAGCGTTGAGCTGTCGAACATCGAAAAGGCCAATGTCGCGCTGCTGAAATCGGCCGAAGCCGCGGCGCGGTGACGGCCACCCCCGATCGGGTGGCGGCCGCCGAAGCCGAGGTTGCGCGGCGGCTGGAGCAAGGCGACGCGCTCACCGCCTTTGACTGCGCGGCGGCGGCGCATCGCGGCGGCGCCGACAGCGCGCGGCTGCGCTATCAGATGGTGCGCGCGCTCGCGGCATCGGGCGACAGCATGGGCGCGATGGCGCTGTACGAGCGGCTGGGCCTTGACGCGTCGGACGATGTCGATTGCGTCGCGCTGGCCGGGCGCATCTGGAAGGACGCTGCCTTCGACCAGACGGGCGCGCGCCGGGCCAAATTGCTGGCGCGCGCCGCCGCGGCCTATGAAAAGGCGCTGGCCCTGTCGGGCGCCGATTTCCCGGCAATCAACGCTGCGAGCCTTCATGCGATGCTGGGCGACCGCGTACGCGCGGCGGCGCTGGCGGCGCCGATTGCAGACGCCGGGGCAGGCGACGATTATTGGGAACAGGCGACGCTGGCCGAGGCGTTGCTGCTGCTCGGCCGCGGCGAGGAGGCGCGCGGCGCGGCCGCGGCAGCACGGGCACAGGCCGCGCGGCGCGTCGGCGATCGCGCGTCGACCTGCCGCCAGATTGCGCGGCTCGCCGCGGCGGGTGCCGTCGACGCGGGCGATGCGGCGGCGGTGCTCGACCAGCTTCGCCCGCCGCCCGTCGGCGTCTATTGCGGGCGGATGTTCCGCGCGGGCGGCGCGGGCGAAGCCAACGCCCGCGCGGCGATTGCGGCGGCGCTCGACGCGCAGCCGCTGTCGGCGCTGATCGGTCCGCTGGCGTGCGGCGCCGATATTCTGTTCGCCGAAGCCGCGATGGCGCGCGGCATCGACCTGTCGGTCGTGCTGCCTTTTGCCGAGGAGGATTTCATTGCGCAGTCGGTCGTGTCGGGCGGCGCCGACTGGCTTCCGCGTTACGAGGCGTGCCGCGATGCGGCGGCGACGGTTCATTTCGCCAGCAGCGCGCGCTATGTCAGCGACGATTGCCAGTTCCTCCTGGGATCGCACACGATGATGGGGCTGGCGCGGCTGCGCGCACGCGAGCTGGAGACCGAGGCGGTGCAGTTCGCGGTGATCGACGGCGCGGCGCGATCGACCGGAGCCATTGCCGGAACCAATGCCGACGTCGCCTTGTGGCAGCAGCAGGGCGGCAAGACGATCGGGATCGCGGCGGAGGCGCTCGACCGCTCGCTCGATTTTCCACCCGCGCCGCAGGCGCCCGAAGGCACGCGGCGCGGGCTTTACGCGATATTATTCGCCGATTTTGCCGGTTTTTCGAAGCTTGGCGAGGCCCAGCTGCCCGTCTTCGCGCGCGAGGTGATGGGCAGGATCGGCCGCATCCTCGACAAATTTGGCGAGGCGGTGCTGTTTCGCAACAGCTGGGGTGATGCCGTCTATGCGGTGATCGACACGCCCGCGACTGCCGCAAAGATCGCGCTGGCGATGCAGGATGCGCTGGCGGTGCTGCCCGCCGGACTGGGGCTGGAGGGCAGGCGCGCCGGGATGCGCATCGGCATCCATTTCGGCCCGATCTATCGCGGCACCGACCATGTCGTCGGCAGCGAGCTGTGGTACGGCACCGAGGTTACGCGCACCGCGCGGATCGAGCCGGTTACGCTGGTCGGGCAGGTCTATTGCACGCAGCCGCTGGCGGCGATGCTGGCGCTTGGCGAGGAAGCGGATTTCGCGTGCGATTATGTCGGCAAGGTGCAGCTCGCCAAGGGCTATGGCGAGCTCGCGCTGTATCGCCTGTCGCCGCGTTCAGTGTGACGGCGCACGAAGGCGCGCGATGAAAAAGCCGTCGAGGCCGCCGACATCGGCGAGCTGGCCGGGGAGGGTGCGGACGAAGCCATCCGCATCGGGCGCGATTTGGGCGGGAAGCTCGTCCGCGCGCGCAGGATCGACGATCCAGTCCGGGTGGGCATCCAGGAAGGCTGCGACCTGATCCTCCCCCTCGGCGCGTTCGAGCGAGCAGGTGGCGTAGACGAGCGTGCCGCCCGGTTTGACCCAGCTTGCCGCGCGCGCGAGCAAATCGGATTGCAGCGCCGCCATCTCCGCGATCTGGTGCGGTTCGATGCGGTGGAGGACGTCGGGGTGGCGGCGGAAAATGCCGGTCGCCGAACAGGGGGCGTCGAGCAGCACGGCGTCGGCGGGGGCGGCGGGTTCCCATTTGCGGATGTCGCCCTGTACGACATCGGCGGCGAGACCCGTGCGCGCGAGATTGGCGCGGAGACGCTCCAGCCTTTTGGCGCTGGCATCGACCGCGGTGACCGCCCAGCCGGCGGCGGCGAGCTGCATCGTCTTGCCGCCCGGCGCGGCGCACAGGTCGAGGATGCGGCGGCCCTCGCCGGGGCCAAGCAGCCGCGCTGGCAGGCTGGCGGCGAGATCCTGTACCCACCAGCCGCCTTCGGCGAAGCCCGGCATCGCCTCGACCGCCTGGCCGCGCGGCAGGCGGCGGTGGCGCGGCGCGAGCGTTTCGGCATCGGGCCATTCGTCGGCGCCGGGTTCGGCGGCGAAGCTGAGGTCGATCGGCGGCGGCGCGCTCCAGCTTTGGGCGGCGGCATCGACGATCGCGTCGCCCCATTGCTCCGCCCAGCGCGCGGCGGCGTGGGCAGGGAGCGCCGCGCGCGCGGGCAGCGTCCACTTTTCCTGCTGCGCGCGCGAAAGGATGGCGTGGACAAGGCGGCGCGGCCCGCCGTCGACGAGCGGCAGCGCCGTTGCGACGACGGCATGGCCGGGGGTTTCGAGTATGAGCAGCTGCGCGAGCGCGAGGCGAAGCACGGCGCGCGATTTGACGTCGTCCGGCAGCGGCTCGGCGGTCGCGCCGTCGATCAGCGCGTCGATGTCGGACATCCAGCGCAGTGCCTCCGACACGATGGCGACGGCAAAGGCGCGGTCGGGACCGGAAAGCCCCTGCGCGGCGGCGTGCATCGCGACGTCGAGCGGGTCGCCGCGGCGCAGAATCGCGTCGATCAGGCGCAGCGCGGCGCGGCGCGGCGCGAGGCCGGGGGGATCGGCGGCGCCGCGCGGCCTCCGGCGCCGGTCGGAACGGAGATCAGCCATGGCGGGCCGGGGTATGGTTGGCGGAACGCATCGATGATCCTATAGAGCGGGCATGACCGAGAGTGGCGAGACTATGACCATCGGCGGAACGCCGCGCGCTGTAAAGCGCCCCGCGCATGTGAAACCGCCCGAAAGCTGGACGAACAGTGCGGTTCCCGCGCCCGCGCCGATCCGCGAAGAGCGCGCCGAGGACCAACCGGGCGGGCGCAATCCGGTACGCTATGGCGATTGGGAGCTGAAAGGCATCGCGGTCGATTTCTGACCGCGGCGCAAAGGAAACCGCCCCGGCGCGATGCCGAGGCGGTTTGGTCCCGAAGATCAGGCTGCCGGCGCTTCGGTGACGAGCGGCATCTTGCCGCTCTTGACCTGCTCGGCAAAAACCTCGCGCATCAATTGCAGCGAGAAGAGGTGCGCGAAGATCAGGCCGAGAATGCCGTTCTGCATCAGCTTGCGCAGCACGTCGCCGCGCAGTTCGCGCAGCTTGTTTTCGTCGACCATCTGGAAACCGCGATAGACATAAGGCTTGTCGTTGCCTTCCTGCTGGATCGCGACTTCGCCGTCCATCAGCAGGTCGGCCTTTTTCAGCTCTTCCATGAACATGCCGGTGCGCTGGCCGGCTTCCTCGAAATTCTTGCAGAATTCGAGCACCGCCTTGACCTGATCCGACGGCTGGCCGTCGACGAACAGCGCATCGCCTTCGTCGAACTTGCCGATCGCGCCCGAGGTCGGGTCGAAGCAGAGCGACAGTTCATCGGTGTTGGGCTGCAGCTTGGCGAGCAGGAAGGGATAGCGGCGGATATAGGCAGGGACATAGACCGGGTTGATCAGCTTGCCTTCGTCGTCGACGAAAGTGTTGATCCCTTCGTTGAGGCCCATCAGCGCGAGCGGAACGGGGTTGTCGCCCGCCGAAAAAACGATCGGGTAAAAGCGGCACGCCGAGACAAATTCGTCCGAGGTCAGCGGAACCGCATGCTGGCCAACCAGAAATTCGGCGCTGTCGAGCGGGCGCGCGTGGAAATCGGCGTGATCGACGCTCGAAAGCGGGGTGAGGTCCTTGTAGAAAAGCGGCAGGTTGGCAGGTGCGGGCGCGGTGGCCATGATCGAACTCCGGTAATTTGTCCCGCGAGCGGAACGCAAAAAGATAAAGCGCCTTATTGACCCGGCGCGCGCGGCGCAAGGGGGCGATGATGTGAAGCGGACGACGCTTCAGCCAATGAGCTTGCCCGGATTGAAGAGGCCGGCGGGGTCGAGGCCCTGCTTCACCGCGCGGAGCGCAGCAAGCCGGGCGGGGCTGTCGAGTTCGGCGAGAATGTCGCGCTTCATCTGGCCGATGCCATGTTCGGCCGAGATCGACCCTCCCATTTCGATCACATGGGTATAGACGATGCGGCTGAGCGCGGCGCCATGTTCGGCGATCCATGCCGCACCGTCGACGCCGGGGGGCGGCTGGACATGGTGATGGACATTGCCGTCGCCGAGATGGCCGAAGGACAATGCGCGCGCGCCGGGAAAGGCCGCCGCGAGCCGCGCGGGATTGTCGGCGATAAAGGCCGGCATCCGGTCGACGGGCACGCTGATGTCATGTTGCAGCGCGGGGCCGTCGGCGCGTTCGGCCTCCGAGATCGAATCGCGCAGGCGCCAGAAATCCTCGCTCTCGCGATCATTCTTGGCGAGCGCGACGTCGCGTACCAGCCCCGCGTCGAGCGCCGCGGCCAGCTGGGCTTCGAGCATTTCGCCAAGCGCCCCATCGTCGTCGCCCGCGAGTTCGGCGAGGACGTACCAAGGGTGCGCGGCGGCGAGCGGCGCGCGGGTGCCCGGAATATGGCGCAGCACGGCATCGAGGCAGGTGTGCGGGATAAGTTCGAACCCCTCGAGCGAGCGGCCGATCGCGGCATCGAGACGGCGGAGCAGCGCGAGCGCGACCTCGGGCGAGGCGATGCCGATCCACGCGGTGCGGCGTGCCGCGGCGGCGGGGACGAGATGCAGCGCCGCCGCGGTGACGACGCCCAACGTCCCCTCGGCCCCGCACAGAAGGTGCCTGAGGTCATAGCCGCGATTATCCTTTTTGAGCGGGGCAAGGCCGTCGAATATCTGACCGTCGGGCAGCACGGCTTCGATCCCGGCGACGAGCGCGCGCATCGTCCCGTGGCGCAGCACCTGCGTTCCCCCCGCGTTGGTCGAGACGAGCCCGCCGATCGTCGCCGACCCCTTGCCGCCGAGCGTGAGCGGGAAGCGCAGGCCGTGAGCGAGCGCGGCGTCGTGGAAAGTCTGGAGGATCACGCCGGCCTCGGCGACCGCGACCTGCGCCGCGGCGTCGATGTGGCGGATGCGGTTCAGGCGGCGAAGGCTGAGCAGCAACTGGTCGCCGCTGGTGTCGGGCGTCGCGCCGCCGACCATCCCGCTGTTGCCGCCCTGCGGCACGAGCGCCACCCCGGCGTCGGCGCAGAGGCGCACTGCGGCGGCGACCTCCTCGGTCGTTGCAGGCGACAGCATCGCGGCGGCGCGGCCATGATATTTGCCGCGCCAGTCGGTGAGCCAGGGCGCCATCGTGTCGGCGTCGGTGGTGAAGCCCTTGGGCCCGAGCCGGGCCGCGAGCGCGTCGAGCAACAGGGGGGTGGGGGGGCTGGTCATGGCGTAGGGTTCCGCTTTTGCCTGATCGCCGCGCCGACGACCGGCCGCGGCAGTTCATATGATGTTCAATCATATCTGGTAATGCCGCGATGAACGAATAGGGTCTCTGCGTCCAGCCGGGATGAGCCGGGGGGCGGATGCGAAGATGATGGGTGGGCGGAATATGGATGACAAGGTGGAAATGGCGGTGACGCAAAGGTGCTGACGGCGGCTTTCCTGTGGATCATGGCCGCGCCCGCGGCCGATGCCGCGCCGCCGGTCGCCGTTCCGGAGGTCCTGGTCCCGGTCGCGCCCCCCGCACTCGATGATCCGCGCTCCTTTTGGCAGGTAGTGATCGAGCAGCAGATGATCATCCGCGTCCCCGCGCAGCGATCGCAGCTGAACAATTTCGCCGCCCCGCCGCCGCCGCGCATCGCCGACGTGCCGATCGAATGGAAAGAGAAAAAGGGCCCGAAATGCGTGGCCATGCGCAACATCGTCGGAATGCGCGCGGTGCAGCGCGACAGCATCGACCTGATCACCCGGCAGAAACAAAGGCTCCGCGCGCAGCTCAACCGCGGGTGCCGCGCGCTCGATTTTTATGCGGGCTTTTACATGCAGGGCAGCAAGGACGGGAAGCTGTGTGAGGATCGCGACGAGATTCACGCGCGCACCGGCGCGAAGTGCGAGATCGACAAATTTCGCCTGATGGTTCCGGTGCGGGGCGACGATTGATCGTCTTTTTCACCGGCATTCCTTGACTTTTTGTCGCTGTTTGCCCATTGGCCGCGGCACGCTCGCCTGCGTGGGCGGCGGAGCGTACCCCTATCTTCCGGACATGATGCCACATGAAATTTGCCGACCTCGGCCTTTCCGACGAACTTTTGCGCGCGATCGACGAATCGGGCTATAACGAACCCACGGCCATCCAGGCGGGCGCGATCCCCTCTGTCCTGATGATGCGCGACATGATCGGCATCGCACAGACGGGCACGGGCAAGACCGCGTCCTTCGTGCTG
>JBGTUD010000082.1:0-10334 GCA_041939405.1 Sphingopyxis sp.
GCGTTTCGAGGTCGAGGTCGTTGGTCGGCTCGTCGAGTACGAGCAGGTTCGATTCGCGGGCAAATTCGCGCGCCAGCAAAAGCCGGGACCGCTCGCCGCCCGAGAGCGCGCCGACGCTCGCCTCGACGACGCCGGGGTCAAAGAGAAACTCCTTCAGATAGCCCTGAATATGCTTTTTGACCCCGCGCACCTCGACCCAGTCGCCGCCGTCGGCAAGCACGTCGCGAACACGCTTTTCGGGCGAAAGCAGGCTGCGTTGCTGGTCGATGACGATCCCGTCGAGCGTTGGGGCGAGGGTGACGCTGCCGCTGTCAGGCTGAATCTCGCCGGTCAGCAGTTTGAGCAGGGTCGACTTTCCCGCTCCGTTGGCGCCCACGATGCCGATGCGGTCGCCGCGCTGGACGCGGAAGTCGAAATTTTTGATGATTGTGCGATCGCCAAAGCTCTTCGAGATATTTTCGGCGACGATCACCGATTTCGAGCGGACATCGTCGTTGGCGAGGCCCAGTTTGGCGACGCCGGGGCCACCCACCATCGCGGCGCGCGCGGCGCGCATCTCCTTGAGTTTTTCGAGCCGCCCCTGGTTGCGCTTGCGCCGTGCGGTGACGCCGCGTTCGAGCCAATGCGCCTCGAGCCGCAGTTTCGAATCGAGCTTTTGCGCGGCGCGGGCTTCCTCGGCATAGACCGCCTCGGTCCATTCCTCGAAGCCGCCGAAGCCGATTTCCTTGCGGCGGATGCTGCCGCGGTCGAGCCACAATGTCTGGCGGGTCAGCCGGGTAAGGAAGGTGCGGTCGTGGCTGATGACGACGAAGGCGCCCGTATAGCGCGACAGCCAGCTTTCCAGCCAGTCGATCGCGGCGAGGTCGAGGTGGTTGGTCGGCTCATCGAGCAGCAAAACGTCGGGGTTCTGGGCAAGCGCGCGGGCGAGCGCGGCGCGGCGGCGTTCGCCGCCCGAAGCGCTGGCGGCGGTGCGGCTCATGTCGATGCCAAGCTGATCGGCGATGGCGGCGACTTCGTGCGGCGGCGGGCCGTCCTTTCCGGCGATCGCAAAATCCATCAGCGTGGCGAACGGCCCGAAATCGGGTTCCTGTTCGAGCATGACCACATGCGTTCCGGGCACGATCGTCCGCTTGCCCTTGTCGGGATCGATCCGCCCGGCGAGCAGTTTGAGCAAGGTCGTTTTGCCCGCACCGTTGCGCCCGATCAGCGCGAGACGATCGCGCTGGCCGACGTAGATGTCGAGATCCTGGAACAGCCAGCCACTGCCTTGCACAAGGCCGAGGCCTTCATAAGATAAGATCGGTGCTGCCATGATGAACGGCGCGCTACCGATACGTTCAGTCTGATGCAAGCGTCGTCGGTGCAAAGGCCGGAACGCGCCTACTCCGTCTTGCGTTAGGGGTGGGTAAAGCAACCGGCCGCATCGCCGGCCGCACAGGAGATTGAAATGAAGAAGCAAATGCTCGTCGCGCTGGCCGCTGGTCTTATGACCGCTGCCGCCCCCGCCATCGCCCAGCCAGGAGGATCGACCGTGACCACCGCGACCGCGCAAGGCCCGATCCTATCGTTCGGTGTTACCAAGGAGGTGCGCTCGCGCCCCGACGAGGCGACAATCGGCGCGGGCGTCACCACGACGGCGCCCACCGCGGTCGAGGCGATGCGGCTCAACGCCGCGGCCATGGACAAGCTGATCGCTGCCGCCAAGGCGCGCGGGATCAAGCCTGAAAACATCCAGACCAGTGGCATCAATCTGTCGCCGCAATATGACTATAACAACCGCAGCGAGGGCCAGCCGCCGCGCTTCATCGGCTATCAGGTGAGCAATTCGGTGCGCGCGACCACCGGAAACATCGCCGACATCGGCCCGCTGCTCGACGCGCTGGTTGCGGCGGGGGGCACCAATGTCGACGGACCGTGGTTCGGCGTGAAGGATCCCGACGCTGTGCTTGCCGGCGCGCGCGGCGAGGCGATCAAGGCGGCCGAAGCGAAGGCTGCGGACTATGCGCGGCTCGCGGGCTTTCGCGGCGCCGAGCTGGTGTCGATCAGCGAAGGCGGCCTTGGCGGGGGACAGCCCCCGATGCCGATGGTGCGAATGGAAATGGCCGCCGACGCCAAATCGACGCCGGTGGAACCGGGGCGCGTGTCGAACAGCCTGACGCTCAATTTTCAGTATCGATTGGTGCGGTAACCCGATCGCGTCGCCCCGGCCTGCGCCGGGGTGACGCGATATTGAAGATCAGCCCAACTCGCCCTCGGCCCACGGCCAGGGGCGTTCGCGGAACCATTTGGTGATGATATATTTGCGGCCCTTGCGCACCTTCATTCCGTGATGAAGCGTGTCGGGATTCGCCGTTCCGTCGGGGCGGATATTATTCCAGGCGAGCAGCTTGCCGACTTCCGGGTGGTGCATCTTGCCCGTCGAAAGAAAGCGGGTCGCGCCGCCCGCCGCCGGTTCGTTGAGATAGATCATCAGCGTCCAGCTCCGCTGGCCGGGCACCGCGCAATAGGTCTCCCAATCGGCGCCGTGCGGGTCGAAATAGTCGGTATGCGCCTTGAATTCCTGTCCGACGTCGTAACGCTGGCCCTGCATCGGTTCGCCGTAGGCGAGCGGTATGCCCGTGAGGTCGTGGAGCCGTTGGTTCACCGCGATCACCAGCGGGTCGCGGTGGTCGAGGTCGCAGGTCGTGCTGGTGCGAAACGCCTCGTCGCCGTTCGGGTCGGCGATGGTCGAAGGATGCACGTCGCGGTCGATCTGCGCGATCAGCGCGGCGCAGCTTTCTGGATCGAGGAAGCGCGAAAGCATGAACTGCTGAAGCTTTGGCGTCGGCGCGCGGCGGATGCCGGGAACGGCAGCGAGCCGTTCGGCGGTGCGGTCGGCGCCCGAGGTCGCCAAGTCGACATGATCTTTGCCAGCCATGCGGCGCTTTTACCGGCCTGGTTCGGCGCGAACAATGCTTGACGAAGGGTTGGGTCGCGCCTATCGCCGCGCGCTGTCGGACGCGTTTCCGCCCGGCATGTGGCGATCATAGCTCAGTTGGTTAGAGCGCCGGTTTGTGGTACCGGAGGTCGCGGGTTCGAGCCCCGTTGATCGCCCCATTTTCTCCGTCGCCGCGCGTCCGAAATTTGGGGGCGCTTTTGAGGTGACTCGGCTCGACTGTTTGATTATTACGCCTTCACGTAATTTTTTAACGTGAGGATGAGCCAATGTCCGCAGTCTGGGATTTCGCCGATTTCGACGACCACGAACATGTCCACATGTTCCGCGATCGCGCGAGCGGACTTACGGCTGTCATCGCGGTCCATTCGACGCACCTCGGCCCCGGCGCAGGGGGCGTTCGATACTGGCATTATCCCCAGCGCGCCGCGGCCATAACCGATGCGCTGCGCCTGTCGCGCGGCATGAGCTATAAAAACGCCATGGCCGGGCTGCCAATGGGCGGCGGCAAGGGCGTGATCCTCGCCGACGAACAGGGCGTGAAGAGCCCCGAACTGCTCGCGGCGTTCGGCCGCGCGGTCGAATCGCTCGGCGGCGCTTATGTGACGGCCGAAGACGTCGGCATCACCGACGCCGACATGGTGGAGATTTCGAAGCAGACAAAGCATGTCAGCGGCCTGCCGGTGGCGAGCGGCGCCGATGCCGGCGGCGACCCGGGACCGTTTACGGCGCTCGGCGTCTATCTGGGCATCAAGGCGGCGATTCGCGAGGGGCTGAAAACCGACAGCGCCAAGGATGTCCGTATCGCGATCCAGGGCGTGGGCAGCGTTGGTGGCGGCGTCGCGCGGCGGCTCGCGGCCGAGGGAGCAAAGCTCACGCTCGCCGACGTCAATCTGGCGCGCGCGAAGGCGCTTGCTGAGGAACTCGGCGCCGACCTCGCCGATTCGGCGGCGATCATGGAGGTCGAGGCCGACGTGCTGAGCCCCAACGCGCTCGGCGCGATCCTGACCGAACACAGCATTGCGAAGCTGCGCGTGCCGATTGTCGCGGGCGGTGCGAACAACCAGCTTGCGACCGCGCTCGACGGCCAGCGCGTGCATGATCGCGGGATCGTCTATGCCCCCGATTATGTGATCAATGCCGGCGGGATCATCAACGTCGCGCTCGAATATCTGGGGCAGGGAAGCCGCGAGGAAGTCGAAAGCCGCATCCACCAGATTCCCGGCCGCCTCGCCGAAATCTGGGCCGAGAGCAAGGCGAGCGGAACGCCGGCGTCGGTCGTCGCCGACCGCATGGCGCAGAAGCTGATCGGCCGCGGCTAACCCCTTGCAAGGGCTGGCGCGGGATAGGAAATCCGCTAAGCCAGCCTTCGCATGAAACGGCATTTCTATCTGGTGGCGGGCTGGTTGTCGCTCGGCCTGGGGGCGATCGGCGCGGTGTTGCCGTTGCTGCCGACGGTGCCGTTCGTCATCCTCGCCGCCTTTTGCTTCGCGCGTTCGTCGCCGCGGCTCGAGGCGTGGTTGGTCGAGCATCCGGCTTTTGGACCGCACATCGTCGCCTGGCGCGACCATGGCGCGATCAGCCGCAAGGGCAAGATCGCGGCGACGCTGGCGTTCGCGGTGAGCATTGGGCTCGCGGTCGCCTTTGCGCCCCGGCCCTGGATGATGGCGCCGATCGTCGCGTCAGCGGTCGGCGGCAGCTGGATCTGGACGCGGCCGGAGGGGTGAGTTTGGTTAGGGGTGGTTTCCCGACCTTCCTTTATCCGTCATCCCGGCGAAGGCCGGGATCTCACCCTGACGATTTGCCGCACCGGCGAGATCCCGGCCTTCGCCGGGATGACGATAGAGTTGAGGGCGGCTTTCGGCCGAAACTCGCCGTCCGGTATGTAGGCTCAGCCGCCGGGCCAGGATGGTGATCGCAGAGTTGACCTGTCGCGCGCAGCAAGCAACACATCGCTACCGGGTCGCGCCGGGCAAATTGCTGGACCCTCCTGTCCGGCTCGCCTAAGGACGACGCCGAACCGATGCACGCCTACGCCAATCCGAACCGTTTTCTGGCGATCGCCAAACCTTTGACGCCGTGGCTGCTCGGCGTGGGGTTGCTGCTCGCGATCGGTGGCGCCTTCGCGGGCCTGACGATGGTGCCCGGCGATTATAAACAGGGTGAAACCGCGCGCATCCTGTATGTGCACGTGCCGTCGGCGTGGCTCGGTATGGGGGGGTGGACCTCGCTTGCGATTGGGGGTCTGATCCAGCTTGTCTGGCGGCACCCGCTTTCGGGTATTGCCGCGCGCGCGATTGCGGTCCCGGGGATGCTGTTCACCGCGCTCTGCCTGGTGACGGGATCGATATGGGGCAAGCCGACGTGGGGGACCTGGTGGGAATGGGACGGGCGGATGACGTCGATGCTCGTCCTTTTGTTCCTCTATGCAGGTTTTATCGCGCTGACGAGCGGCGATGAGGGACAGCGGCAGGGCGGTTCGCTGTCACGCGGCGCGGCAATCTATGCGCTGGTCGGCGCGATCAACATTCCGATCATCAACCGCAGCGTCGTGTGGTGGAACAGCCTGCATCAAGGGCCCAGCATTACGCTGCGTGGATCGAGCATCGACGGTGCGCTGTTGTGGCCGCTGGGTTTGACGCTGCTCGGCTTTTCGCTGCTGTTCGGCGCGATCGTCCTGATGCGGATGCGGCGGATCATCGCCGATAATCGCGTTGCGGCGCGATTGCGGCGGCTGGCCGACGAGGAGGATTGACGCGTGACGGGGATGATCAGCGGGAGCGGCCAATGGGCGTTCGTTGCCGCAGCCTATGCGCTGACGGCGGCGCTGACCGGCGCAGTGCTTTGGGCAAGCTGGCGCGCGATGACGAAGGCCGAGAAGCGCAGCGATGCTTTGCGGAAGGACCGATCGTGAAGGCCAAGCATCAACGGCTGGTGCTGGCGCTGGTCGCGCTGGCAGGCGTGGCCGGCGCGGGCGTGCTTGCGGCGAGCGCGCTGCGCGAGGAGGCCGCCTATTTCCGCACGCCGGTCGAGGTGCAGGGGGGCAAGGCCGCGGTCGGGGAGGCGATGCGGCTGGGCGGCATGGTCGCGAAGGGCAGCATCAACAGGCAGGCCGACGGGCTGACGATCCGCTTCGTTGCGACCGACGGCCGGGCGTCGGTGCCGGTCGAATATAAGGGCATCGTTCCCGACCTTTTTGGCGAGGAAAGCGGCATGGTCGCCGACGGGCGGATGCGTGCCGACGGAGTTTTCGTCGCCGATCGCATCCTCGCCAAGCATGACGAGCGTTACATGCCGCCGCAGATGGGCGATATGCCGAAGAATATGAAGGCGCCGGCCGCGTGACGGCGATTATTTGTTCGTCGCCCCCGCGAAGGCGGGGGTCGCCATCGGCCTTGCACTATGTTGCCAGCGGCGCCCACCTTCGCGGGGGCGACGGAGTGATCCAATGATTGCCGAAACCGGCCTCGCGCTGCTGTGGATCGCTGCTGCGCTCGCGTGCCTGTCGCTGGTCGCGGGCACAATGTTCCTGCGCGGCGGCCCCAAGGATCTGGGGACGCTGGTGCGCCCCGCGAGCGTGGCGCAGGGCGTGCTCACCACCGCTGCCTTCGGTTTGCTGATCGCGCTGTTCGTACGGTCGGACATGTCGGTCGAGTTGGTCGCTCGGAACAGCAACAGTTTGAAGCCGATGATCTTCAAGATCGCGGGGACGTGGGGCAATCACGAAGGATCGATGCTGCTGTGGCTGATGATCCTGTCGTTGTCGGGCGCGCTGATTGCATTGTTCGAAAAACGGCTGCGCGAGGATACGCTGGTGGCGACGCTCAGCGCGCAGGCGGCGCTGAGCCTGGGTTTTTTTGCCTTTCTGCTTTTTTCGTCCAATCCGTTCAAGCGCTTGCCCGTCGCGCCGCCCGATGGGCAGGGGCTCAACCCGCTGTTGCAGGACATCGGCTTGGCCTTTCACCCGCCGACGCTTTACGTCGGTTATGTCGGGCTGTCGGTCGCGTTCAGCTTTGCCGTCGGCGCGCTGATCACGCGCGAGATCGGCCCGGCCTTCGCGCGTGCGATGCGGCCGTGGGTGCTCGGCAGCTGGATTTTTCTGACGCTCGGCATCACCGCGGGCAGCTATTGGGCTTATTATGAACTGGGCCGGGGTGGCTGGTGGTTCTGGGACCCGGTCGAGAATGTCTCGCTCGTGCCGTGGCTTGCGGGCGCGGCACTGCTTCATTCGGTTGCGGTGACGGCAACGCGCAATGCGCTGCGCGCATGGACGGTGATGCTCGCGGTGATCGGATTTTCGATGTCGATGGTCGGCACCTTCATCGTCCGGTCGGGGCTTTTGACCAGCGTGCACAGCTTTGCGGTTGATCCCGAGCGCGGGACCTTCCTGCTCGTGCTGATGGCAATCTATATCGGCGGCGCGTTGACGCTGTTCGCGCTGCGTGCCGGGGCGGTCGCCGAAGGCAAGAAGTTCGCGCTGCTCAGCCGTGAAGGATCGCTGGTGATCAACAACCTGCTGCTGACGACGATCCTCGCGCTCGTCCTGCTCGGTACGCTCTATCCGATCGTCGCCGAGGCGATGGGCGAGAAGATTTCAGTCGGGCCGCCCTATTATAACCGCGTCGCCGGGCCGCTTGCGCTGATCCTCTGCCTCGTCATGGTCGCAGGACCGTTGCTCAGTTGGCGGAGGGACGACGGGAAGCGGCTCTGGTCGCGCTTGCCCCCGGCGGTCCTTGTCGGGGCGGTGGTGCTGTTCGCCCTGGTCCTGTTCGGTGGCAAGGTCGGCATCCTGCCGCTGCTCGGCATGACCGTGGCCGGGGTCGTCGCGGTCGCAAGCCTTGCGCCGCTGTGGGGTCGCAATCTTCGCCGCACGCCGCTCCCCACCTGGGGCATGGTGGTGGCGCATTTCGGCGTTGCCGTCTGCCTCGCTGGAATGGGCGCCGAAAGCGCCTTCATCAAGGAGCGGCTGGTCGCGGCGGCGCCGGGCGAAACCATCCGCATCGCCGATTTCGCGGTCCGGTTCGAGGGGGTGAAACCCGTTGCAGGGCCGAACTTCACCTCGATCGAGGGTACGTTGGTCGCGACGACATCGTCGGGCGACCGCTTTGTGATGAAACCCGAGGCACGGACTTTTCCGGGGTTGATGGGCACGGCGCCAACCGAAACGAACGAGGCGGCGCTGCTGACGCGTCCTGGCGGACAGCTTTACGCCGTGCTGGGCCAGCCGGTAACGGGCGCCGACGGGCGCACCGACCGCTACCAGATCCGCCTCTGGTGGAAACCTTTGGTGTGGTGGATATGGCTGGGGGGCGGACTGATCGCGCTCGGCGCCGCGCTGTCGCTGCTCGGTCGCGCGCAATTGCTGGCGCTGTGGCGCGCACGCCGGTACCGCAAATCGCAGGAGGCTTTTGCGCCATGAAGAACCGCTGGGTCCTGTTCGTGCCGCTGGCGATCATGGGGCTGTTGTTCGGCGCCTTCATCTATCGGCTGGTGACGCCGGCCGAGACGCTGATCCAGTCGCAGTGGATCGACAAGCCTATGCCGCTGTTCGACCTGCCGCCCGCGACCGCGGGGGTTCCGGGGCTGACGAGCAGCGAGCTTGCCGACGGGCGGCCGCGGCTGGTCAATGTGTTCGCAAGCTGGTGCATCCCGTGCCGTGCCGAGGCGCCGCAGCTCGAGGCGCTGAAGGCCGCGGGCGTCCCGATCGACGGTATCGCCATCCGCGACCGGCCCGAAGATGTCGCGCAGTTCCTGAAGGAATATGGCAATCCGTTCGACCGCATCGGCGCCGATATGCAAAGCAGCGTTCAGATCGCCCTGGGGTCGTCGGGCGTGCCCGAAACCTTTCTGATCGACGGCGAGGGGATCATCCGCGAGCAAATCCAGGGCGTGATCCTGGCCGATCAGGTGCCCGAGATCGTCGCGAAGCTCGAGGCGATGAAATGAGCTGGCGGCTCGCACTCCTCGGCCTGCTGGCAGCGCTGGCGTTTCCGCTGCTCGCGCAGGACCGGCTGCCGCCTGCGCCCTATGCCTATGAGCAATTAAACGATCCTGCAAAGGAAGCGCGCGCCAAGGCACTGATGGAAGAGCTGCGCTGCCTAGTCTGTCAGGGACAGTCGATTGCCGACAGCGACGCGCCGCTCGCCGGCGACATGCGGCACGAGGTTCGTAGCAAGATCGCCGCGGGCGAAAGCCCCGACGAGATCAAGGCATGGCTCGTCGCGCGCTATGGCAATTGGGTGACATATGACCCGCCGTTCGACGGCGCGACCGCGCTGCTCTGGCTGGGGCCGCTGCTTTTCCTCGGCATCGGCGGCTGGCTCGCCTTCGGGCGGTTCCGGCGCGGCGAGAGCGATGCGGAGGACCGGCCGTGACGTGGCTGTGGGTGATGCTGGCCGCGGCGCTCACAATCGGCGGCATTTTCTGGCTTGGCCGACTGCCCTCCGCGGCGCGTCCGCTGGCAGGAGCGGCGGTGATGCTGGGTCTTGCGGGCTATGCCCTGCAAGGAAGTCCGGCGCTGCCCGGCAAGCCGGTTGCCGCCGCCACCGAGCCCGAGGGGTTTGGTGAAGCGCTGACCGATCAGCGGCAGGGGATGGCCGAACGCTTTGGTGCCGCGGCGCAATGGCTGGGCATGTCGGACGGATTCGCGCGCACGGGCAAGACCGAGCTGGCAGCGAAGACGCTGGAGAAAGGTCTGGAGAAATACCCGGACAATGTCGACCTTTGGGTCGGTCTAGGCAATGCGCTTGCGGCGCATGGCGGGGGCATGATGTCGCCTGCCGCGGCGCTCGCCTTCGACGAAGCGGCGCGGCGCGACCCGTCGCATCCGGCCCCACCCTTTTTCGCCGGGCTGGCGCTGGCGCAGAGCGGCGACCTTAAGGGCGCGGAGGCCGTGTGGAGCGAATTGCTCGTGCGCAGCCCGGCGGATGCGCCCTGGCGCCCCGATCTTGAAATGCGCCTCGCGCAGCTGCGGCAGGCACTCGGACCGCCGCCCGTCCCGGTGGATCGCGGCGCGGAAGGCGTCCCAAATTGAAACCTGTTCCAACCCGCCCGGCTCGGCTAAAGGCGCGCGATGACTGCTGAGTCGCAACAGGCGGCCGATGGCGCGCAAAGCGCGATCGAGGCCGCCGCGGATAACGGCCATCACGGCCATGGGCATCAGGGCGACGGCAGGCTGAAGCTTGCCGTCGGCGCGATCGGCGTCGTGTTCGGCGACATCGGCACCAGCCCGCTTTATGCGTTTCGCGAAACCTTTGCGGGGCATCATTCGATCGAGCCTGACCGGCTGCACATCTATGGCGTGCTCAGCCTGGTTTTCTGGTCGATGATGCTCGTCGTCACCTTCAAATATGTGATGACGATCATGCGCGCCGACAACAAGGGCGAGGGCGGCAGCCTG
>JBGTUD010000083.1:0-10316 GCA_041939405.1 Sphingopyxis sp.
CGCTGGCATTGCCGCCGCGCGCGAGCGCCGATGCGAGGACCGCGCCGAGCGAAATGGTCGAGGCCGCATCGGTGTCGATCGCGATTTCGGCGATACCCCCGATCCCGTCGCCGCCGTTCAGCGATTCGATGGAACCGAGGCTGCCGCCGCCGTCGCCGCCCGCCTGTACGAAGGTTTGCGTGGCCGACAGGAAGGTGCGGGCGCCCGTGACCGATATGCGCGCCGTGCCGCCGATACCGTCGCCCGATTGGGTGAGGCCGATGCCGCCGGTCCCGGTGGCGTTGAGCGACAGCAGCGTAACCGGACCGACGCTGCCGCCATCGGTGATTGTCAGCGTCGCGTTGCCGCCGATGCCGTCGCCGTTGATCGCGGGCGGCCCGCTGACAAAACTCGCATCGCCGCTGCCGCGCGCGTTGATGAAGATATTGCCCGCGATAAGACTGCTACCGGCATTGCTGACCGTGATGCTGGCACTGCCGCCACGTCCGTCGCCCGTCGAACCGTTCGATCCCAGATCGGCGATCCCGTTGGCCTCGACCGTGACACCCGAGGTGCTGACGCTGCCGCCGGTGATCGTCAGGCTGGCGGTGCCGCCCTGTGCATCGCCGGTCACGGCATCGGGGGTGCCCGAGGCGAGCACACTCAGCGATGCTGCGGTGAGCGCGCCGCCGGTGACATTGATCGCCGCATTGCCCGCGGCGGCGGCGGTGCCGCCCGATTGGAAGGTGAAGCCGGCCGTGGCACCGGCCTGCTGCCCCGCGCCGAGGATGAGCGACGCGCCCGCGTCGCCGGTGAAGCTGCCGTTGCCTTCGACAAAAAACTGGCCGGCGGACGACAGGGGCGGCGGCAATGCGGGCAAGGTCTGCGCCGGTCCGGCGGCAAAGGTGCCGCTGGCGCGCGCGACCGTGTCGCTGCGGAACAGCGTGTCGGCCGCGGTGATGTTCGCGGCGGTGGCGTTTGCCGGGGTATCGGCAATCTCGCCGCCGACGATATTATAGCCCGCCGACAGTCGCACCGCGCCGTCGGGATCGACCTGTGCCGAGACCGCATCGTCATAACCGATCGCGCCGCCGACCAGCATCGTCACCGCGTCATTTTTCGGAATCGCGACCATATAGACGCGGCTCTGGTTGCCGTTGGTGTCGAGGTGCGCGGGGCCGGTGGTCGTTCCCGTGTGGCTGATCGCCGTTCCGCCCTCTGCCCCGACGGTGACGTCGATGTCGAACAGCCCGCCGTTGATGCGAATATTCGCCTGCTCGGCGGCAACATAGGCGGCCGATCCGTCGACGCGCACGGCGCCGGCCTGGACAACCCGCGGCGCGACGAGTGCGACATAGGAACTGCCCGGACTGCCGCCATGATTGGCGTTGATCGCGCCGTTGACGGTGATCGCGGACGTGCTGCCCGATGCGCCGGCAAGGCGGATGGTGCCGCCCGGCCCGAAAAGCCCGCCGCTCGTGTCGATGTCGTTCGTGGTCAGCATCAGGCTGCCGACGTTGATCACCCCGCTGGCGCCGATCAATATGCCACCGGCGTTGTAGAACCAGATGTTGCCGCCGCGTGGTCCGTTTGGCGAACCGATATAGGAATTGACCGTGCCGTTGAGCGCGATCTGGCGGCTGAGCGCGCCGCCCGATCCGTCGACGAAGCGGTTGAGGACCGTATAGTCGCCGTTGCCGATGAATTCCCAGTTCGCGCCCGTGGGCAGTATGTCGATCGTGCCGCCCGTGGGTGCGTTATCGGTCGGGACCCAGTTAATGACGCTCTGGCTGGTGCCGAGCGTGACCGTCGTGGTGTTCGTACCCGGATTGTCGACGATCGAACTGCCGCCCCCGCCGGTAACGAACGCGCCTGTGCCCGCGACCTGTGCCAGCGCCGCACCGCCATGCGCGAGCGCGATCAAACCGCCCGCGATGGCGCAGCTCGTCAGCAGATGCCGTTTGCGGCCGCGGCGGGGCGAGGGGGTGGCGGTGGAACGCATGGCAGTCGTCCTCGATGCATAGGTCATGGCTCAGCGCGCCCTGATGCCGAACTGAGTGGTAAGCGAGACGAGCAGCCGCGGGTCGGGTCGCTCGGTCAGCAATCCGCCGCGGTTCAGCGGCACGGCAAGCGTCACGTCGAGCCGCGCGACATCGCCATAGGCGACACGCACGCCGCCGCCGGCCGAATAGAGTTTCTGCGGATCGAGCCCGTCGAACACCGCATCCTTGTTCCAAACCCAGGCGGCGTCGAAAAAGACGAAGGGCTGAATGGCAAAGGCTTTGAGGTTGGCGGGAACGAACGAGCCATAGCGTGCCTCCAGCGCCACGGCGACGCCGCTGTCGCCGATCACCGTGCCGGGGTCGAAACCGCGCCCGACGGTGAAATTGCCGCCCGAAAATTCCTCATAGGCCAGCAGCGGATCGTTCGCCCACTGCGCGCGCGGCGCCGCCGACAGGGTGAAGGCTTTGGCGGGGCGCCATTCGGCGAGCGCCTGCGCGCGGACGAGGAAGGCGTCGGGCTGGCCCTCGATACGCGTCAGCGGCACTGCGCCGGGCAGGAAACAGGCCGTGCCGCCGGGACCGCAATCGTCGCTCGCGCCAAGGGCCGAGATGCCTTTTCGCGCTTCGAGCGAACTGCTCAGCGACCAGCGCGGTTCGCTGGCGCTATAGCCGCTGCGGCCGGTAATCGAGTCGGGATCGACCCAGCTCGCATCGGCGCGCAGCGCCAGAACGCGCAGCCGGTCCTCGTTGAGCGGGATGCCCGCGACGCCAATGTCCTGATCGATGAAATCGAGCCCGCCGCCGATCGTCACCCGCCGTGCCTGCGTCAGCACCAGCGGATAGGATGCGAAGAGGCTGACGATCTGGGTGTCCGACTTGATCGACAGTCCGGTGAGGTCGGGGCGCGTCCAGGCATAGGTGTAGCTGGCGCCGAGCCGCAGCCCTTCGCCGCCGACGCGCAGCTCGTGGCCGATCTGCACCACCTTCTGCTCGTCGAAATCGGGGGTCGAATAAAAGCTGAGCGTCGTGAGGTCGCCCATGCCGGTCAGCCCGGCGAAGCGCGCGCGCACATTGCCGCCCCAGCGCCCGACGTCGCGCGCCCCGAAATTCTGGGCGTTGAAATCGAAGGTGACGGGGGTGCGGGTCACCGTCACTTCGCCGACAACCTCGCCCGCTGCACCGCCGGGGCGCAGCGTCAGCCGCGCGTCCAGCCCCGGAATGTCGCCCGCAAGCAGCAGATAGCGTTCGGCATCGGCGATATTGAACACCGGCGCGTCGTCGAGCCGCGCCAAATAGCGTTGCAGCAACCGCTCGTTGGCGCCGGCATCGCCGCGCACTTCCACGCGCGTCATCCGCGCGGCCAGAATGTCGAGCCGGACAATGCCGTCGTCGATCGTCTGCGCGGGGACGCGCACGGCCGCCAGATAACCCCGCGCGCGCAGCGCGGTCGCCGCGCGGTCGCGAATGTCGCACACAGCAGCGATCGGCAGCTCCTGTCCGACGCGGTCAGACCAGCTGGGCGCGAGCATCGCCGGGTCGATGCCCTCGACACTCGAAAATTCGACCGCGCGGAGCGTGAAGCGGATATTGGCGAATTCGGGCGCTGCAAGCGGGCAGGGCGCGCGTTCGATCTCGTCATCGAGGGCGACGATCCGTTCGCCGGGTTGCACCGCGGGCGCGAGCGGCGGGCGCTGGATTTCTTCGCGCGTCGGAACTTGCGGTGTTGCCTGGGCGAACGCGGCGGCAGGCGATGCCCCAGCGATCAGCCCCGCCGATCCGATGAGCAGGCGGCGAAGGCGTCGCTTCCCGCCAATCCGATATTGTCGCACATCCCCCGACACGGCCATCACCACCCCTTGCGTTCGGGCGCACCGCAACGGTCACGATGCGCCAATTCAACCGGTGCGGCCGGCGTCCGGCAGCACGAATTTCGACCCAAGGAATGTCCGCCACGCGACCGGCGGTTTTCCCTGCTTGATTATCAGATGGATAGGACGACGACAATGGCCGCCCCGTCCATCGGTTTTCACCCCTGGCCGCCCTCGGCTTCGGACATTGTATCGACCAGCCGGTCGAGCTGCGGTGTACAGCCCTTGGCCATCAATATGTCTACCGACGCCTCGACGGTTTCGGGGACCGTTTCCATCGCGGCAAAGCGCACCGTGACCGGCTGGCGGAGCCCCGCGCCCGACAGGCGATAATCGACGCCATATTGCACGGGCAGCGTGTCGGTCGGCCATTTGCGGAAATTGGCGCCGGCGACGATCGCGATCGTCGCCTTCTTGCCGCCTCCCTCGATCTCCAGCGCGGTATCGCCCTCCATATTGGGGCGCCAGAGCAGCAGCGTCGCGGGATCGGCGACGCAGAAGGTGCCGCCCTCGCGATAATCGAGCAGCCACAGGTTGGGCGCGCGGAGTTCCGCGGGCATCGGATCGTCGGGGCCCCGCGAAAATCCGCCGCGCGAGCGGACCGACGGACCCTTGGCGAGCATCCGCGAGACATTGCTGCCGAGGGACTGGCTCGCCTGAATGCTGCCGGTGGCGCTGAAGGTGCCGGGCCCCGACAGCGTCCGCGTCTTGCCCGATTGCATCAGTACGACACGGTCGCCCGCGACGAGGGTGAGCCGGTCGGACGCTTTGAGCTTCGCGCCGGTCGGATATTTGCTCGCCGACGGGCCGGTCGAGCGGACGACCATCGACTGCGCGGCGGCGGTGCCGACCATCGCCAGCGCGGAGACGGCAGCAGCGGCGGCAAGGCCGAGGCGGCGCGTCCGGAAGTCAGGAAAGGACATAGCTTTCTCCTCTTTTCGTCTCATTCAGGCGTTCGATCAGGAACTGAATGGCGGCATCCTGCCCCATGTCTTCAGCCAGCGCTGTGGCCAGCGTCACACGGCGGTCTTTGTCGCCCGCGGCGTGCGCAGCGACCAGCGCGGCAATGCGCGCACGCTGGTCCGGCGCAAGATCGGGACGCGGGGTGAAGACGTCGACGGGCTGCGCGCGGCCGCGCAGCGTCACGCGGCCCATCGGCACCAGATCTTCGCGACCCGACCGCGCCGCCGCTTCGGCCGAGATGAGCACGCCGGTCTTGAGGCTCTTGTTGGCAGCCTCGAGCCGCGAGGCGGTGTTCATGCTGTCGCCGAGCGCCGTATATTGGATGCGGCCTTCGCCGCCGAAATTGCCGACGATCGCGTCGCCGACGTGCAGCCCCACGCGGGTCATGCCGATGGGCGGAATGTCTTCGGCGGCCAGGTCGACACGGAATTTTTCGCCCGCCTGATACATGGCGAGCGCCGCGGCTGCCGCCTTTTCGCCGTCGTCCGGGCGGCTGATCGGCGCGCCCCAAAAGGCGACGATGGCGTCGCCGACAAATTTGTCGATCGTGCCGCCGTGGTCGAGCACGATGTCGGACAGGCGGTCGAGATATTCGTTGAGCAGGCGCGCGACCGTTTCCGGCGTCACCGCATGGCTCAATTTGGTGAAACCTTCGAGGTCGGTGAAGACGCAGAAGATATTGCGCCGTTCGCCGTGGAGCGAAAGCTGGTCGGGATCGCGCAGGATCTGCGCCGCGACATCGGCGGGCAGATATTTGCCCAGCGCCGACTGCGCGAAGGCGCGCTGGCGCGACCCGATCGTGCGCGCCGCGGTGCCGACGGCGGCATAGCCGAACAGCCAGCCGACCGCCCAGCCAAAGGTCGGAAGCGTCGTCGTATCCACCCCGCGGCCCTGCAACCAGAAGGGGAAGGCGACGAAAAAGGCCATCTGGCCCACAAAGGCCAGCGCGACCCAGCGCGCGCGCAGGTCGATCAGGCTGGTGAGGCCGCCGGCCAGCACGATGAGAAGCGCGAGCGTCCAAAGCGACCAAGGCGCCAGCGGCCGCGCCCAGGCGCCGTCGAGTTGCTGCGCCAGCATATGCGCGTGGACTTCGAGCCCGATCATCGTTTCATGTTCGCCGGTGATGGCGTCGGGAAAGCGGCTGAGTGGCGTGTTGAACTGATCATTGTCGATGATGTCGCCGCCGATCAGGACATAACGGTCCTTCACCAGATCCGAAAAGCCGGCGCGCATGTCGCCATCCATCGGCAGCGCGAAGGTGTCGATGGGAATGTTGGCGAACACGGGTTCGACCTGGCCATCCCCCGCGCGGGCGGGAACGAGGAAGCGGATCGCGCCCTGATATTCGGCATGGGCCTTGTCGACGGGGGCGAGTGCGTTCGACATCAGCGGCGGCAGCCCCGGCGGCCGGTCGGGCCATTTGCGGATCACGCTGTCGTCGTCGGTGCGGAACAATACGCTCGTCGCCCTGGTGTTGGCGGTCGCGACGTCGGCGATGAAGGCTTCGAGGAATTTCTGCTGTTCGTAGAAGATGGTGTTCGGATTGCTCGCCTGTTCGGCATAGGCGAGCCAGGTCGGCGTCTGCATCGCGCGCAGCTGCGTCTTCAGCGCCTCGTCGTCGGGCCGCGGTGAATCGAACGCAATATCGATGCCGATCGCCTTGGCCCCCATCTGGTCGATGTTGGCGAGCGCGGCGGTAAGCAGCGAGCGATCGAGCGGCGAACGGATGCCCGTGTTGAACAGCGTCTCGTCATTATAGGTGACGAGCAGGATGCGCGGATCCTGCCGGACCTTGGGCGCCATCAGCGTCGCGCGCGCGTCGTACAAGGCACGCTCGGCGGCGTCGATCAGCGGCATTTGCCAGCTGAAGCGCGCGATCAGCACCGCGACGACCAGGAACAGGATCGTTGCCGCCATGCGCGACGGGCCGAGTTGCATGACCAACCGGCGCAGCTGCTTGCGCAGCGGCACCGCGGGCGGGCGGTCGTCCGGCTCGCCAGCGGCAGCCGCGTCGGCGGCACGAAGCTGGGTTTCGGGCGCGTTCATCGGTTCAGCGAGCGGCGCGGACGGCCGCCGGTCCTTGCTGTGCGGTCTCCGCTCCACGAAGCAGCGGCTGCGCGCCATCGCCGATGATCGCGAAACCCGCCCAATAATAGGGGTGCGACGTCTTCTGATCGTCCATCAGCCGTTGCTGCGTCGCCCACAGCGCGTCGGCGACGCTGGCCCCCGTACGGCCCGAAAACAGCCCGCCGATCAGCCGCTCGGTCGCATCGAAATCGTCGGGTGCCGGCCAATGGCTTGCGATCACCGAACGGCCGCCCGCACCGATGAAGCTGCGCACCAGCCCGTCGAGCGCGTTGCCGCCGCCCGACAGCCCGGCCTCGCGCGTGACGGCAACGCTTGCCGCGCCCGCGGTGTCGCACGCCGACAGGATGACGAGATCGGCATCGATCTTGAGGTCGAAGATTTCCTGAAAGGTCAAAAGACCATCCGATTCCGGGCCGCCGAAAGAGGTGACGAGCGCCGGACGCGCCGGGCAGGCGGGGCGCGGCGCAGTCACGAGGCCGTGCGTCGCGAAATGGATGATGCGATAGTCGGAAAGGTCGCCGCGGGACTTGACCGCGGTATCGGTAAAGGCGCCGCCGGTGAGCAAGGTGCCCGCGGCGCGTCCCATCGCGTTGCGCGCGGTAACGAGCTCGTCGGCGGAGATGGGGCGGGCCCATTGTGCGGCGTCCCACAGGCAATCGGCGTCCATCCCGCCCGCCGCGCTGCCCCCGGCGCCGCGCGTGCCGAGCGAGGGCAGCCGATCACCGATCGGCGCGTTTTCGCCCAGGCCGAAATATTGATTCGCGGCCTTGGAGGGGGCCGCCTGGCGCGCGTTGCGAAACGCGAGCGCCGACACCGCGGTGCTGGGGCGCGTGGCGCGGCCCAGCCACGCGATCTCGCGCATATCGAACGGGTCGGCTTCGGGATCGAGCACGCGCTGTTCATAGGCCGCGAGCCCGGTATCGGCGGTGATGAGCAGGTTGACCGGCAGCCGCAGCATCGCGCCGTCGGGTTCGAAGATGAGGTGCGGCACCGCAGGCAGCCGCGCGGCAACGGGACCGAAAAGCTGGCCATAGAGGCGGTGCGCGGTCGCGGCGTCGAAGGGATAGGTGACGCGGCGGCCATTTTCGACGATCGAGATGGTCGAGCGGATCGCGTCGACCGCATTTTCGAGGGCCGCGGCGCTGACGTCCGATTTCCAGAGCTGTGCGCCGCCAGGTTCGACGAGCATCGCATAGACGCTGTCGCCGACAACGAGCATCTTCAAATAGGCTTCGTCGCTGCGCAGCACTGCCTGCAGTTCGGCGAGGTCGAGCTTGCCCGGCTCGACGACACGATATTGCGGAAAGGCCGACAGGCGGGCGATGGTTTCGGCCTGCTGAAAGGCCAGATTGTCGAGCTGGATGCGGATGTCGGCGCGCTGCGCTACAATATCGGACGATTGCGGCAATTGCGCGAGGCGCGCATCCTCGATCCGTGCGCGCTCGATGTCGCGGTTCAGCGTCGTCGCCTGGCGGAACAGCCGCGCGCCCTCGTCGCTGCCGCTCGACAGTTCGCGCGCGAGTACGGCCTGCGTATCGGCGACGCCGGGGCGGATCTGAAGCTGGCTGGCGACAAAGAAATCCTGCACTGCGGCGGGATCCGACGCCGCGCGGGCGGCGAGCATCCGGTAATAGGGCGCCATCATGTTCGCCATGCCCGCGGTCGAACGCTTCGTTTCGGCGAGGGCGGTGACGACCTCGCGATAAATGCCCATCGCCTTGTCCTCCTGCCCCTGCCGGGTCAGAAAGGCGGCGTAACGCGCGCGAGCGGAGGCAAGCGCCGTGGTTTCGGGATATTCGACCGCGAGCAGGTCGACCGCTTCGCGGAACCGCGCATCGGCCGCGGCGGCGTCGCCCAGCGCTTCTTCGGCCATCGCCAATTCGCCCAGCATCTGCGAGCGCAGGCGGATGATCGACGTCACGCGCCCTTCGCGGACCGCCAGGGCGTTGGTCAGCCCTTCGATCTGCGCATTTTTTGCCGCGGCGGCATTGCCGCGCAGCCGCTCGACCGTGCCGAGCAGGTGGACCGCCTGGGCGTCGATGATCTGCGCCCTTTCGGTCGGCGACAGCCGCTCGCGGTCGCCCCCCTGCACAAGCCGGCCGTCGTCGCCGCTGTTGACTCCGGCGACGATTTCGGGCGCCAGCGTTACCGCGCCGTCGGTGGCCGTCACGCCGGCGACGAGCGGCGGGATGGGCGTTTGCAGCCGCACGGCGGCGGTGTCGAAGTCGCGTTGGTTGAGCGCGTGGATCGCCCGGAAATTCCGCCGCAGGCGCAGCTGGACGGGATCGCTCGTCGGAATCGCTTCCACTTCGGCGAACAGACGCTCGGCCTCGGCGAACTCGCCAAGGTTCGAGCGTTGGAGCGCGCGGTTGAGCGTAAATTCGGTCGCGTCGATGCCCGTCGCGGTCGGTTCGTCCGCCGCGCGGCGGGACAGCGCGTCGAAAAATTCGGCTGCCTCGGCATAATCGCCGCTGTGGTTGCGGCGATATCCTTCGGCCAGCGCCTTGTCGATGTCGATCGCCCCGGCGAGGGTGCGGGCAAAACCATCGTCGCCGCCGACCGAGGTGGTTGCGACGCGGATCACGCCGGGGACGACACGGCGTTGCCGCACCGATTCAAGCGCGATGTTCAGCGCGTCGGCATAGGCCTCCATCCCTTCGGCCGAATAGACATCCTTTCCCTGCGCCTCGATCCGCGTCGTCCACGCCAGATCGCTGCCGAGCAAATGGCAGCGTCTATCGGCTGTGCACGCCACGCGATCCGCGCGCGCGCGTTCGATACGGGTCCGCGCCTCGTCGGCTCCGGCGCGCAACAGGCGAATGGTGCCGACGGGCTGGCTCGTGTCGCGGCACACGACCGTCCAGGCACGATCGAACATGCCCCTGACGACATCGTCGCGAACCGTCGCCTGCACTTCGCACAGCGAACCGCCTTCGGAACCGATCGAAAAACTGTCGCGGAGTGTCGGGTCGGCCGGCTGCGCAAAAGCGCCTCCGGGCGCGATCAAGGCTACGATCGCGAGTGCCGATAGCCCGTGCCAATGTCGAACGGCCATCACAATCCCCCAAACCCACGCTCAAACCTCCGTCCCGGCGCATGGCCGGTACGGTGCGAGCATCACTGCTGTGGCGCGACCCATTCCCTTGGGGCGACCCTAAACCCTTCGTAACCGAAAGGGAAGTGATCTGCCGCACAGGCCGCTTGCGCCAAAGGGACAGGCCACCTATCTGCGGGAGAAGGGTTTAACCGCGAGGATATGATGAGCGCATTCGACGATCGTGAACGGGCATTTGAAACGCAATTTGCGCGCGACCAGGAGGTGCAGTTTCGCATTACCGCGCGGCGCAACCGGCTGCTCGGCGAATGGGCCGCCGAACGCATGGGGCTGACCGCCGAAGAGACCGACGCCTATGCC
>JBGTUD010000084.1:0-10229 GCA_041939405.1 Sphingopyxis sp.
ACCGAGACCGAGAGCAAGGCAGTGCTCGACCAGTTCATCGGCGCGCTGCGCAGCATCGCGATGCGCGCGAAGAATGGCGATCCCGCGCTCAAATCGGCTCCGCATTTCGCACCGCGCGCGCGGCTCGACGAAACCGCTGCGGCGCGCAAGCCCGTTCTGGCGTGGGAGGGGTGACAAGATCGTAGCCAAGCCGCCTTGGTAGATCGCGCGAATCTGGCTTGCGCCGTCATCCCGGCGTAGGCCGGGATCTCGCCGGCGCGTAAAGTTCCAATGGCGAGATCCCGGCCTTCGCCGGGATGACGAAGATGGGGAGAGAAAATGAGCTGGGATAGCTTGTTTCTGCTGGTGAATTATTGGGCGATTGCCGCATGGCTGGCGCTCGTTTTCCTGCCGCGCGGGCCAAAGATTCTGGCGCTGATCCTCTATCTGGGCGTCGCCTTGCTCTGCCTGACCTACACCATCCTCCTGATCGGTGTCATGTCGGGCGGCATGGATCCCGGCGGGGCGCGCGGTGCGGCCGACTTCTCGACCCTCGCGGGGGTGATGGCGCTGTTCGATACCAAGGGCGGCGCGGTCATCGGCTGGACGCATTATCTGGCGTTCGACCTGTTCACAGGCATGTGGATCGCGCGCGACGCCGATCAAAAGGGGTTCAGCCGCGTGGTGCAATTCCCCTTTCTGCTGTTGACGCTGCTCGTCGGGCCGGTCGGGCTGTTCGCCTGGCTGGTCGTCCGGGAGCGCCGCGCGCGAGCGCAGACGAAAGCGCAGACGAAAGCGCAGACGAAAGCGCAGACGAAAGCGCAGGCGAAAGCAGCGTGACAGACGGCAAAGCGCCGCAGCCCTGGATGCCCGAGGATGGCGGAACCGCCGCCAAGCGCCACGCCCCCGCAACGCTGCGCAACCGCGATGCCATAGTGGAGATTCTGGCGGACTGGCTGCCGCCGTCGGGCACGGTGCTGGAGGTCGCGAGCGGATCGGGCGAACATGCCGTCCATTTCGCCGCCGCCTTTCCGCACTTGGACTGGCAGCCGAGCGACCCCGACCCGGCCGGGCTGGCCTCCATCGCGGCCTATCGCGCCGAGGCCGGGCTGGCCAATCTCGCGTCGCCGCTCGCGCTCGATGCCGCGGCGACCGATTGGCCCGTCGGCCGCGCCGACGCGATCCTCTGCATCAACATGGTGCATATCAGCCCGTGGAAAGCGACGCTCGGCCTGTTCACCGGGGCCGCGCGCCTGCTCGCGCCCGGTGCGCCCCTGATCCTCTATGGCCCTTATATCGAGGCCGATGTGCCGACCGCGGCAAGCAACCTCGACTTCGACGCCAATCTGCGTGCACGCAACGCCGAGTGGGGGCTGCGCGACAGGGACGCGGTCGAGGCCGCAGCCGCGGACGCCGGCCTGGCTTTCGCCGACCGGCGCGCCATGCCCGCGAATAATCTGATGCTGCTCTTTCGCCGCACCTGACGGACATGACAGGGTAGGGGGATCGGCGCTTTACGTCGCCGCCTCAATCGCTAGCTTTCTATCCAAACGCGCAAACGACGCGATTCGAGGAGAGAGAGGCGATGGCCCGCGACGTATCGGACCTGTTCACATTCGACGAATTTCTGTCCCATTGGGCGGGTGAGCGGCCCGATCGTGTGGCGCTGCGCGAAGAGGATCGCGTCTACAGCTATGCCGACCTCGACGATCTGACCGCGCGCGTCGCCGCGGCGCTGCTGGGCGCGGGGCTGGGCAAGGGTGATCGCATCGCGTGGATCGGCAAGAACAGCGACCTGTATTTCATCCTCTTTTATGGCGCGGCGCGGGCGGGGATCGTGATGGCGCCGATCGGCTGGCGGCTGTCCCCCGCCGAATGGGCCTTCATCGTCAACGACACGCAGGCGAAGATGGTCTTCGCGGGGCCGGGGTTCGAGGGGCTGGCCGATCAGCTTGCCGGCAGGCTGACGAACGATCCCGCGATCATCGCCGCCGCCGCGGCCTGGGCGATGATCGAAGGCGCGACGCGGGCGCCCTTCGAACCGTCCGCGGTCGACGATGCGGTGCTTCAGCTTTACACCTCGGGCACCACCGGCAATCCGAAGGGCGCGGTGCTGTCGAACCGCAATCTCTTCGCGCTGCGCAAACACTCGGGCGAGCTCGACATGCCCTATACCAAATGGGAGGATGACGAGGCCGTGCTGGTTGCGATGCCCTGCGCGCATATCGGCGGCACCGGGCTTGGCATCATGGCGCTCGCGGCGGGCCTGCCCGGTGTGGTGCTTGCCGAATTCAACCCCGATGGCGTGTTCGATGCGGTCGAGCAGCACGGGGTCACCCGCTTTTTCATGGTGCCCGCGGCGCTCCAGATGCTGCTGATGCACCCCCGCTGCGCCAGCGTCGACTATAGCCGGCTCAAATATATCCTCTATGGCGCGGCGCCCATCCCGCTCGAGCTGCTGCGCCAGTGCATCCAGATGTTCGGCGCGCAGTTCATCCAAGCCTATGGGATGACCGAAACCACCGGCACCATTTCGATGCTGCCGCCCGAGGACCATGATCCCGCGGGCAACAAAAGAATGCGGTCGGCGGGCAAGGCGCTTCCCGGCGTCGAGATTCGGATCGTCGATGGCGACGGCAACCCCCTGCCGACCGGCGAGGTGGGCGAGGTCGTGACGCGCTCGTCGAACAATATGCTGGGATATTGGAACCTGCCCGACGCCACCGCGCGGACGTTGAGCGCCGACGGCTGGATTCATACCGGCGATGCCGGTTATCTCGACGAGGACGGCTATCTCTATATCCACGACCGGATGAAGGACATGATCATCACCGGCGGGGAGAATGTCTATCCGGCCGAGGTCGAAAGCGCGATCTTCGGCCATCCCGCGGTGCAGGAGGTCGCGGCGATCGGTATTCCGGACGAAAAATGGGGCGAGACGGTGAAGGCCGTGGTCGTCGCCAAGCCCGGCGCCAGCGTCGAGGAAGCCGACATCATCGCCTGGGCCCGCGAGCGCATCGCCCCCTTCAAAGCGCCGCGCAGCGTCGATGTGATCGACGCGCTGCCGCGCAATGCCAGCGGCAAGATTTTGCGAAAGGATCTGCGCGCGCCCTATTGGAAGGGCTATGAGCGGATGGTGAATTGACGCGAATAGCCGCTGTCGACCGATAGCGGACCTTGCCGGTCCAGCATGGCGCCGCTAAAAAGCCAGCTGTCGAAAAAGGGGAGGTCGGTGCGGTTGGCCCGGTCCCCGCTGAGGCGGGCCCTGACCTTCGCTGCGGCGTTGAGTCCCAAGACCTTGAACGCTGTTGCAAGGGTGCAGCGGCGAAAGAAAGGCCTTGGATATGCAGCATCAGATTTCCGTTATCACCCTTGGCATCAGCGATCTGCCGCGCTCCCGCCGCTTTTATACCAGGGGATTTGGCTGGACGCCGGTGTTCGAGAATGACGAGATCATCTTTTACCAGATGAACGGTTTCGTGCTCGGAACGTGGGAGAAGTCGGCCCTTCAAAAAGACATGAACCGTTCTGGCCTGGCCTCTCCCGGCGCATTTTCGTTGGCGCATAATGTGCGAAACCGCACCGACGTCGAAGCCGCGATCGACCAACTGGTCAACGCTGGCGGACGCCTGATCAGACCGGCGGACGCCCCGCCGCACGGTGGCTTTCGAGGCTATGTGGCCGATCCCGACGACCATGCTTGGGAGATTGCGTGGAATCCGGACTGGCCCATCGATGAAAATGGCCACGTCAGTTTCGCGATCTGATCGGTTGTCCGCTTCCTTGCTTCGTCGCAGGGGAGTCCTGAAAGCCGAGGCGCTTTCGCAGCGAGCTGTATCGGGGCGTGAGAATGTGAAAGCCAACCTGTCGGGCTACGCATAAAATCGGTCGCACATACGGCCCTTCACGCGACCCATACCCCCGAAGGGCCGATGCGTTTCCCCGTCGCCATGCCATGCACCGGGGGCACAGAGGGCTTCACCCCAAGGTGGAGCCCTTTTTCGTCAGGCGGATGCCTGCCGCTCACGCGCGCGCCGGAACCCTTCGCGCGCCGTGCAGCGTCCAAGCCACGCCTTTGTCGCATCGCCCAGCACATCGTCCGCGCCCAGCGCCGTCGCGAGAAAAGCCGCATAGCCGATTGCGATGTCGGCGATGGTGAAGCGCCCAGCGACCAGCCATTCGCGCCCGTCGGCAAGGACCGCTTCGATGCTCTTCGCGCGGCCACTGAAGAAGGCTTTGTAATCCTCGACCGCCTGCGCCAGCCGCCGCTCCGGGGGCTCGACGCGCGTGTAGCGGATCATGATCGCCAGCGGAAAGGTCAGCGTTGCGTCGCTGCGGTGCAGCCAGTTGCGATAATCCCAATAATCGGCCTCGTCGCGGCGCACCTCCAGCGGCGTCCCTTCGGCGATGCGTTCACAGATCGCCGCCGACTCGGTCATCAACCGCCCGTCCTCGACCCAGCCGGGCACCGTCATCAGCGGGTTCACCGCGCGATAATCGGGCTCGAACGCGCGCGGCGGGAATTTGAGCAGACGAAGATCGACGTCGATCCCCACCTCCTCGATGGCCCACAGGCAGCGGAGCGAGCGGGCGTCGGGACAATGATAGAAGATCGGCAATGTCATGCGGCAAGTTCCTTCGGACGTTCGATATGGCGGCGATGCTCGCGCCATGCGATGAACAGGCCCGACGCGACAATCAATGGCGCGCCGATCCACGTTGTATCGGCGGGCAGCGTGCCAAAGAACCACCAGCCGGCCGCAATCGACCAGAGCAGGCTCGAATAATCCATCGGGATCACGACCGACACGGGGGCGAGGCGCAGCGCGCCAGTCAGCGACATCTGGACGACCGCGCCGAGAAAACCGAGCCCCATTAGGAGCAGCCATTCGCGGCCGTCATGCGGGGTGATGACGAAAGGCAGCGCGATGCCGAGCGGGATCATCGACAACAGGCTGAACCAGAAAACGATCGTCGCAGCATTTTCGGTGCGGCCCAGATCGCGCACGGCAATGGTGATGAGCGCGGTCAGGATCGCGCCGGCAAGCGCGACGATCGTGCCCATCCCGTGTTCGCCGCCAAAGCCCCCGGCAAAGCCGGTGATCGGATCGAGCACCAGCAGCACGCCGACGAAACCGACGATCACCGCACTCCACCGCTGCCATCCCGTCGCCTCGCCAAGCAGCAGCGCGGCGAAGATCACGGCAAAGATCGGTACCGACAGGCTGATCGTCGTCGCCTCGGCCATCGGCAGCAGAATCATCGCGCCGAAGTTGCATGCCATTCCCGCAAGCCCCATCGCCATCCGCCGCGCGTGCGCGCCGATGCGCCGCGTCTTCAACGATGAAAGCCCGCTTGTCGCCATCACCCAGGCGAGCAGGAAGGGCAGGACGAGCGCCTGCCGCCAGAACAGGCTCTCGACGATATGCACCCCCGCGGCGTCGACATATTTGACGAGCACGAACATCAGCGAAAGGCTGATCATCGCGAGCAGCCGCAGCGCGATTCCGCCGAGATAATGTTGCGGCGGGCCATCGGAGGAGGCGGGGGGTAAAGCGGCGGCCATGCGGTCTTTGCGCATATCAGCCCCGCCCGGACGCGCAAGTCGTCATCCCGCGTCATTTCCCCGTCATTCCCCTTGCTCCGCCCCGCCAATCGGGTTAGGGGCGCACTCCGGCCTAGGGGCATAGCTCAGTTGGTAGAGCATCGGTCTCCAAAACCGAGGGTCGCGGGTTCGAGTCCTGCTGCCCCTGCCAGGCCATCAATCCTAAGCCGCGCTTTGCCGGTCGTTCGCGCGGCGGCGCAACTCGGTCGGCGCCATGCCGAACCTGCGCGCGAAGGCGCGGGTGAAGCTCGCATTGCTGGTGTAACCGCTGCGATAGCCGACGACGGCAACGGGCAGGTCGCTTTCGGCGAGCAGCTGCCGCGCGTGTTCGAGACGCCGTTCGCTGACAGCTTCGGCCACCGTGCAGCGGTAGAGTTCGCGGAATCCTTGCGTCAGCTTGGCCTTGCCCAGCCCGAACCGGCGCGCAATGCCGTCGACGGTCAGCTTGTCCTGCCAAGCTTCGAGCACCAGCTCGTGCGCCGCCGCGACAAGGGCGATCTCGCGCTCGCTGAGCGTCGTCGGGCCTTGTGCCTCGACCATCCGGCCCGACTTCAGCGCCTCGAACAATTGGCACAGCAGTTCGAGGCTGCGTGCCGTGCGAAGCAGCGTGACCGCTTCGCCGTCGCCCTCGACCGCGACCACCGCGCGCCCGATGCCGCGCAGGTCCGCGGGAAGATACCAGCGGCCACCCGCCTTGGGGACAAGGCCGAACAGACGGCGGCAGGCCGCGCGGTTGATTGCAAGGACGACCAGATCGTCATGCGCCTCGGCGCCGAGCGCGCCCGGCGTCATCACACCGACCGCGGGTTCGCCGATGTCCCCGAAACCCAGGATCAGCGGCGCGGCGGGAAGCGCCGAAAGATCGCACGCGCCGCGACCGATATAGGCGGTCAGCTCGGCAGAGATGACGACGGAGCGTTTCTGGATCATGGCGCCGCCAGCTTGACCCGTTCGGGCTGCGCGCCGCAACCATAAATTGCGATTGTTGGAGCCGTTCGGACATTCTGAAATGACGAGCCGGCTTCCCACGCCCGGTTTGACCGCTTAGTCAGGCGCTTCACAACGACAACGAGAATCGATGGACGCCTCCTCCCCCAAATCCGCATCGCCCGGCCGCGTCGATCTGCTCGCGCTCGGCGCCCTGTTCATCGGGCTGGTGTCGGTGACCGGCGGCGCGGCGCTGGCCAAAAGCCTGTTTCCCCTGGTCGGACCGGCGGGCGCAACCGCGCTGCGCCTGATCTTCGGCGCATTGCTCTTGTCGCTTGCGCTGCGGCCGTGGCGGCTCAACTTGCGCACCGGCTGGCGATCGATTCTGCTTTATGGCGTCGTTCTCGGGGCGATGAACCTCAGCTTCTATCATGCGCTCTCTTACATCCCCCTGGGCGTCGCGATTGCGATCGAGTTCATCGGGCCGTTGGGCGTGGCGGTGTTTACGTCGCGTCGCCGCAGCGACCTGATCTGGATCGCCATTGCAGTCGTTGGACTGCTCCTCCTCCTGCCGCTGCGCGACAGCGCCGCCGCGCTCGATTGGCGGGGCGTCACGCTCGCGCTGATCGCGGGCGCCTGCTGGGCGGCCTATATTCTTCTCGGCAAGCGTGCCGGCGTAGAGCACGGTCCCGCCGCCGCCGCCGCGGGCACGGTCGTCGCTGCGGTTCTCGTCGCGCCCGCCGGTATCCTTGCGGCGGGGACGGCGCTGCTCCGGCCCGAGATATTGGCGCTGGGGCTCGCGGTCGGGCTGGTGTCGAGCGCCATCCCCTATGGCTTTGAAATGGTCGCGCTGCGCCGTTTGCCACCCAGCAGCTTCGGGACCCTGCTCAGCGCCGAGCCCGCGGTCGGCGCGCTCATCGGCGTGTTGATGCTGGGCGAGATTCTGTCGGCCGCGCAATGGCTGGCGATCGGCCTTATCATGGTGTCGTCGATCGGCGCGGCGGCTGGTGCGAAGGACGATGCCCTCGCCGAACCGGCGCCTTGACGGGTCTTGCCTGAATCCCGTTCGCCCTATATTGTTAGAATGCTAAGTAATTGGATCAACCTGTCGGGCGTGGCAGGGTCGGCCCGTCGGGGATTGCAAATGCGGGAATTTTCCGAATGGTTTGACCGCATGGGATGCGGGGTGGAGGCATGAGCGACTTTGCGGAGCGGCTGGCGGCCGCGATGCGGCGATTTGCGGGGAAGGGTGAACTTTCCGCGCTTTCGCGGCTGTCGGGCGGCGCCAATATGGAAAGCTGGGCGTTCGAATGGCGCAGCGGCGTGGCCGCGGCGCCCTATGTCCTGCGTCGCGCGCCGTCGGCGGCTTATATGGAAGACCGCCCGTTCGGACACCGCGACGAGACGGCGCTGGTCATCGCCGCGCGCGCGGGCGGGGTGAAGGCGCCCGAAGTGATCGGGGTGCTGGACGATGCCGACGGGCTCGGCACGGGCTATGTCATGCGCCGCGTGATCGCGGAGGTCGCGCCTGCAAAGATTCTGGCCGACCCGCCGCCGACACTGCTCGCCGACCTTGGGCGCGAGCTGGCGCGCATCCACGCGCTGCCGCTGGCCGACATCCCGGCCGCGATACCGCGCATGGACACGGCCGAGGCGCTGGCGGCGCTCAAAGCACGCTTCGTCGGTTATGGCGGCGACCGCCCGGTGATCGCGCTCGCGATCCGGTGGTGCGAGGAGCATCTGCCCGCGCCCGCCGACCCGGTGCTCGTCCACGGCGATTATCGCATGGGCAATGTCATGGTCGATGCCGACGGTCTTGCCGCGGTCCTCGACTGGGAACTCGCGCATTTGGGCGACGCGCACGAGGATCTGGCCTTTGGCTGCATGACCGTATGGCGGTTCGGCCAGCTCGACAGACCGGCCTTCGGCCTTGGCAGTCTCGACGATTATTTTGCCGCATATGAGGGCGCAGGCGGCGGGCCGGTGGACCGCGAGCGGTTCCGTTTCTGGCTGATCTATCGCACGCTCTGGTGGGCGCTCGGCTGCCTCCAGATGGGCGAGGCGTGGAGGAGCGGTGCCGACACGACGGTCGAGCGCGTCGTCGTCGGGCGCCGCACCGCCGAACAGGAACTCGACCTCGTGCGGCTATTGGAGGCCGAGGTACCCGCCATCGAGCGCGCGCGCCCGCTACCGCCGTCGCCGCCAGCCGCGCCGGTTCCGACCGGTGAGCCCACCAATGGCGAGATGGTGCGGGCGGTGCGCGACTGGATCGAAAGCGCGATCAAACCGCAATCATCGGGGCACGCCAAGTTCGAGGCGGTGGTGGCGATGAACGCGCTCGGCATCGTGCTGCGCGATCTCGATGCCGGGGTGCGCGCAGAGGATAAAGCGCTCGCTGACGAACTGCTCGCGGGCACGGCGACGCTCGCGCGGCCCGGTCTGCTGGCAGAGCTGCGCCGCGCGGCGCTGGATAAATGCGCGGTCGACAGTCCGAAATATGCCGCGCTTGCCGCGGCGCGCGCCGAATGGGGCGAATAGAAACAAGGGAGAGAGACGATGGATTTTGCGGTTCCGGCCGATTTGCAGGCCTATCTGGACGAACTCGACGCCTTCATCGCGGCGGAGATCAAGCCGCTCGAGCTGGCCGACGACAATATCCGCTTTTTCGACCATCGCCGCGAACATGCGCGCACGGACTGGGACAATCAGGGGCTGCCGCGGCACGAGTGGGAGGCGCTGCTCAAGGAGGCGACGCGCCGCGCCGACGCCGCGGGCCATTGGCGCTTTTCGGCGCCCAAAAAATATGGCGGCAAGGACGGCAGCAATCTGTGGATGGCGGTGATCCGCGAACATTTCGCGGCCAAGGGGCTGGGGCTGCACAATGATTTGCAGAATGAGCACAGCATCGTCGGCAATTTCCCCTTCGTCGAAATGTTCGAGCAGTTTGCGACGAGTGAGGAGCAGAAGGCTGAGTTCATTCTGGGCGGGTTCGAGGGCAAGCGCCGCACCGCGTTCGGCCTGACCGAACCCGAGCATGGCAGCGACGCGACGCATATGGAAACGCGCGCGGTACGCGAAACCCGCGATGGCGTGGAGGGCTGGCTGATCAACGGCGCAAAGATGTGGACGACGGGGATGCACGTCGCGACGCATTGCGCGACCTTCTGCCGCACCAGCGGCGCCGATGGCGACGCGAAAGGCATCACCTGCCTGCTCGTTCCGAACCCGTCGCCGGGGCTCAAGATCGAGGAATATCTCTGGACCTTCAACATGCCCACCGACCATCCGCGCGTCAGCTTTACCGACGTCTGGGTGCCCGACAGCGCGCGGCTGGGGCCTGAGGATGGCGGCCTGTCGATCGCGCAGAGTTTCGTCCACCAGAACCGTATCCGGCAGGCGGCGAGCTCGCTGGGCGCGGCAGTCTATTGCATCGAGGAGAGCGTGAAATACGCCCGGACGCGCAAGCCGTTCGGCGAGGCGCTGGCAAAGAATCAGGCGATCCAGTTCCCGCTCGTCGAGCTCGCGACGCAGGCCGAAATGCTGCGCCTCTTGATCCGCAAGACCGCGTGGGACATGGACAACACGCCGCACAAGGAGATCGAACGCACGCTGTCGGACAAGGTCAGCATGTGCAATTATTGGGCGAACCGCCTCGTCTGCGAGGCCGCCGACTGCGCGATGCAGGTTCATGGCGGGATCGGCTATTCGCGGCACAAGC
>JBGTUD010000085.1:0-10146 GCA_041939405.1 Sphingopyxis sp.
CGGCGGCGGCGTCACCGGTGCGCCGGGGCATAATGCCGCGCAGGTGATCCTACGCGACCGGGGACTCTTCGCGCCGCGCTGGCGCTGACAGGCGGGTCCAGACGTACAGCGGCAACCCCGCCGCCATCAGAATGAGGCTCATCGCGCTCACGCCCAGCCCTGCGCCCCACAGCGTCCATAGCGCATAGCCAAGGCCGATCAGCGCCACGGGGATCGCGACGCGCAGCCGGAGCGCGGCGGCGGCGCAAGCGAGGTAGAGCCAGAGCGTCACCGAGGTCGAGAGCACCGCCATGAAGGTGAACATCTCGCTCGTCGACTTATTGTTGTTGAGGATCACGCATCCGGTGGCGATCGCGCTCGACAGCAGCAGCGCCGCGGCGGGGGTGCCGTGACGGTTCTGGCGCGCCCACCAGGCGGGCAGCAGGCCCTGCCGCGCCAGCGTCGCGGGCAGCTCGGCCTGGATCAGCGTCCAGCCGTTCAGCGTGCCGAGCGCGCTCACCGCGGCAAAGGCGGCGATGAACAGCGCCGGCTCGCGCGCCCACCAGGTTTCGACAAACAGCGAGAAGGGCGCCTGTGATCGGGCAACCTCGGCCGCGGGCAGCATCAGCGCGATCGCCGAACAGACGATGAGATATAATATGCCCGTCGCGAGCGTACCGATGATCGTCGCGCGGGGGATGGTCGTCGCCGGATTGTCGACCTTGTCGGCGGCGACACTCGCCGATTCAAAGCCGAGCAGCGCCCACAGGGTCAGGATCGCCGACCCGCTCACCGCCGCGAGCGACAGGCCTTCGGCGGGAAAGGGGGTGAGCGCGACCGGCTCGCTGCGGCCGAAGGCGATGGGGATCAGGACGATGACGGTGACGAGCGGGATCAGCTTGATCAGCAGCGTCGCGATCTGGAACTGCCCAGCCGCGCGCGCGCCGCGCCAGTTGATCGCGGTCACGATCCAGATCAGCGCGATCGTCGATAGCGCCATATGCTGTCCCAGCACGGGGACGAACAGGCTGAGGAAGCTCACCGCCGCGACCGCCAGCGTGACGTTCGCGGTCCACACCGACACCCAATAGGCCCAACCGATCATAAAGCTGGGGATGCGGCCAAAGGCGCGCTCGACGAACCCGGTCGGCCCGCCCGCGTCGGGATAGGCCACGGTCAGCCGCGCGAGAACGAAGGCGAGCGCAAGCGCGCCGCCGATCGTGATCGCCCATCCCGCGACGCCATTCCATCCGAAGGGCGCGAGGCTGGCGGGGAGCAGGAAAACCCCCGACCCGATCATATTGCCCATGACGAGCGCGATCGCCATCGAAAGGCCGAGCTTGCGGCGCGGCCCTTCGTGGCGATCGGCGGGCGCAGTCACCCGGTCAGAAGTCCTTGGAAACCTTGATCCCGATCAGCCGCGGGCGGATGACATTGTCGTAAAAAACGCCGCCCGTGTTGCTGATCCCGTCGGGGTCGCCGCAGATCGATTCGCCGCACTGGACCGCGCTGTTGATGACGCCGTTGCTGTTGAACAAATTGGTCGCAAAGGCCTCCGCGCTCCACCCTTCGCCCTTGACCCCGATGCTGAGGTCGGCGGTGGTATAGGCCTTGAAATTGCCGACAATGTCATTCTCGAACGGGCGCAAGTCCGACCGCCGCTTGCCGACATGATTGGCCGCAATCTGAACGTGCGCGTTCAGGTCGCCGACCGGCCATTCGTAGCGCGCGACGGCATTGCCCTTGAACTTCGCGGTGACGGGCAGGCGCGATCCGCGCGGCGCGAGCGTATCGTTTATCTCGTTCGGCTGATCGATCGCGCCGCTACCATCGAGATCGGCGTCGACCGAGCAGTCGAAATCGGGATTGGCGATGCGGCAGAAATCGCGGCGGATTGTCGCGTCGTTGTAACTGCCGCCGAGGCTGAATGTGAAACCGCCCTGGCGGACGCTCAGGTCCGCCTCGATCCCGCGAATGCGCGCGATGCCCGCGTTGCGGATTTCGGTCAGCCCGTTCGCGCCGAGGAAGGACAGCTGGATATTGTTCCAGTCCTCCTGATAGATGGCGCCGTTGAAGCGCACCGGACCAAAGCTGGTTTTCCACCCGAATTCATAATTGTCGAGCGTGTCGGGACCATAGGGCGGGAGGGTGCCGCGGCGGTTGATGCCGCCGGGGCGGAAGCCGCGCGACCAGGTGCCATAGACCATGACATCGTCGGTGATCTTGTAGGTCAGGTTCAGCTTGTGGATGAAATCGGTGTCGCTCGTGCTCTTGTCGAGATTGGTGCACGGCGATCCCGAAACGACCGGCCCCGCAAAACAGGCCGCCTCGCCCGTGCGGCTCGAAAAGCCCGCCGAATAGCCGAAAAATCCGACCAGGCTGTTGTCGAATTTGTACACGCGCCCGCCGCCCGTCAGCGTCAGTTTGTCGGTGATGTCGAAACTGATTTCGCCGAACGCCGCATAGTCGCGGTCGATGCGCAGCTGCTTGGTCAGCCAGATATTGCTGTCGGTCCCGGTAACGGTGATCGAATCGGCAATATCGTCGATGATGTAATTCTGTTCGATATTGTGCGACTGACGCTGCCAGAACAGCCCGCCGATAAAGCGGATGCGCGCGTCGGCGGGGGAGGCGATGCGCACTTCGGCAAAGCTGCGCTTATAGTGGTCGACGCCCTGGATATATTGGTTCGGATTTACCAGGTCGCCGTTGTTGTCATAAAAATAGGCGCCATAGCCATAGAGTGCGTCATAGAAATAGGCATAGTCCGAATAGTCACTCTCGGTCGTGGTCTTGCGCCGCAGATGGCCGCCGGTCGCGGTCAGATCCCAGCTGCCGATCTTGCCCTCGATCGTCAGCGCCGCCTGGATCCATTTGTCGTCGCTGCGTTCCGGATTATATTGCACCGTCTGCAATTTGCGCGTCACCGCGGTCGAGCGCTCCTGCGCAAAGCTGCCATTCGCCTTCTGCACCTGTCCCATCAGCGTCGGGCGTACCGTCCAGTCGTCGTCGAGGTCGATGCCGAGCGCAAGGCGCGCGCCATAGGTGTCGACGTCGTTATAATCCTTTTCGACGAATGCGGCATTGTCCTGCGTGATCCCGCTCGACTGATAGGTACGGCTGCCCGCGATATTGTCGATATAACCCGCATCGTGGCGATACCAGCCGACGAGGCGCAGCGCGGCGCGCTCGCCGAGCGGGGCGTTGACGAACCCTTCGGCGACGCCGCCGATGCCGCCGCGCGTCACGCTGTTGAGTTCGAGCCCCAGCGAGCCATAGGTACCGCTGGTGTCGGGCTGATTGGTGACGAGCTTGATCGTGCCCGCCATCGAGCTGGCGCCATAAAGGGTGCCCTGCGGCCCCGCGAGCGCCTCAACGCGCGCAAGGTCATAGGCGTGGATGTCGAGCGCGCCCTGGATCGTCGTGATCGGCATTTCGTCCAAATAAGTGCCGACCGTCGGCAGCGATGCCGAATGGTTGGCGTTTTCCCCCGACGCGACGCCGCGGAAATAGACCTGACTGAACCCCGGCGCGAGCGTCTGGATCGTCACCGACGGCAGGAATTTGACGACGTCCTGAAATTCCTTGACCTGCAATTCGCCCAGTCGTTCGTTGCCGATCGCGGTGATCGCCAGCGGGACGTCCTGCAGATTTTCCGCGCGCTTCGATGCCGTGACGACGATATCGCTGTCGCCGCCGGTATTGGCGGCCTGCTGCGCCAGCGCCGTTCCCGACGTACAAATCATGGTGGTGCCGAGCAGCATGGCGCCGTTCCGCGTCAGCAATGCTTTCATGTTCCGCATAATGGCCCCCTATTGACATTTATATGACGGAGAATGACGCCGCGCCGTCCCAGCGCAAGTCCAGTTCGTCGGCGCGTCTGCCCATTGGTCGAAAATGTCGCGAGATGTTGCCCAAAGGCAACGAATTCAGCTTGCGATGCCGCGATACGCGTCGGGAATCGCCGGATAGGCGTTCAGAACCGGTCCCAGCGCGTCCTCAAGCGGCCCCAGCCATTCGGCATAGGGTTGCCATTGGCCGACGCCGTCGCGGTTGATCGGGCGGCGGACCTGCTCGCTCGACGCGGTGCGCACCGCGCGCGCATTGGCGTGGAACGCCATGCACTCCGCCTCGAACGGCTGGCCGAGGAAAGCGAGCATCGCGCGCACTTCGGCTTCGGGATCGTCCAGCAGCGCCTCGTGAATCACGCGGTGCACACGGCCCGGCTGCACGCTATCGAGATGCGCCATCAACCGCACATAGTCGCGGTAATAGGCGCCCATGTCGGACAGGCGATAGCTGAACGCCTGTCCCTTGGCGAAATGCTGCCGAAAGTTCGACCAGCAGCAATCGAGCGGGTGGCGCCGCGCGTCGATGATCTTTGCGTTGGGCAGGATCAGCCGGATCAACGGCACGTACAGCCAGTTGTTCGGCAGCTTGTCGATATAGAAGGGCTTGGCGGTTTTGCGTTGCACCGCGGTGCGGCGCAGAAAGGCCGCGCCCATTTCGGCGAGCGCGTCGGGGGACGCTTCGGCGAGCGCGGCGACCCAGTGGCGGCCTTCGCCCTTCGCCTCGCGGCCAAGGCCGAGGGCGATGGCAGGAATGTCGGGCAGTTCCATCGTGCCTTCGATCGCCGAATGGCTCGCCAAAATCTGTTCGATCAGCGTCGATCCCGCGCGCGGCATACCCAGGATGAACACGGGGTCGGGGCTGGGGTCGCCCTGTCCTGCGCGTTCGGCAAAAAAACCGGCGGTGCAGGTCGCGATTGCGGCATCCACCACCGCGCGTGTGTCGGCGGCGTCATAGCCAAGTTGGCCTGCGCGGATCGCGTTGCCCGCTTCATAATGGCGAAACGCCGCGCCATGGTCGCGCGCATCGTCATAGGCCTTGCCGAGCGCGAAATGCAGGTGCAGCCGGTCGTCCTCGCGCGCGGCATCGGCTGGGACGGCCGCGGCAAGCGCTGCCTCCATCGCCTGCCGGTCGGCTTCTGCAAAACGAACGGTCTTGAGATTGGCGAGGCTCCACCAGATTTCGCCCAAGCCCGGCTCGGCATCGAGCCCGCGGCGATAGGCGGCAATGCTGTCGTCCTGTCGCCCGACGGTCTTCAACATATGGCCGTAGCTCATCCACAGCTTTGCGTGGCCGGGAAAACGCTCGACGAGCGCGGCATAGAGCGCGATCGCTTCGTCATAACCGCCGATCCGCCCGAGCGCGGCGGCCTTGAGATTCGCGTGGGCCGGGTTGTCGGGATCACCCGCCATCACCGCGTCGAGCGCTTCGACCGCTTCGGCATAACGGTTCTGCTTGTACAGCACGGTCGCCAGATTGGCGCGCGCCGCGCCGAAACCCGGCGCGAGTTCCAGCGCGCGTGACAGCAGCTTTTCGGCATCGCCATAGCGGCCGATCCGTCCCGCGACTTCGGCGAGCATACGGATCGCCGCGATGTCGGTCGGATCCTCCTTCAACCGCGCGCGCAGCGCCGCTTCGGCATCGGGCAGCCGGTTTTCGGCGAGCGCCAGTGCTGCATCGATCATCGCTTCGTCATGGACGGCGGCGCCGACCGCGGCGAGCGCGGCGTCGGCGGCTTCGCCTTTGCGGCCGAGCCGTCGCAGCGCTTCGGCCGCGATCCGGTGCGCCGCCGCCGATGTCGGCACCGCGGCGATGATTGCGCGCGCCTGTTCGAGCGCGGCAGCGGGCGCGCCATTCAGCAGCCGACGGGCGTTGGCGAGCGCCGCGTCATGCGTGACCGTCGCCAATGCCGTGCCTCAGCTCGCGCTTCGGGCTTTGGCGACGGCCTGCCGCAGAACGTCATAGCCGACCTGCCCTTGCAGCAACTGATCGCCGACGATCCAGGTCGGCGTGGCGTTGAGCTGGAGCTGCGTTGCGATCGCCATATTGCTGTCGATCTCGCGCTGGAACAGCGCCTCGTTCGCGGTCGCGTCGGCGCTGCCGTCAGTGACGACGCCGGCGCGCGCCGCCGCGGCGGCAATCGCGTCGGGGCCGAGCGAGCTGGCCGCGAACATCGCGTGGTGGAAGGCGTCATATTTGCCCTGCCGCGCGGCGGCGAGCGCCATGATCGCGGCGTCGCGGCTTTGCGGCGCGATGATCGGCAGTTCGCGGAACACGACTTTCAGGCGCTTGTCCTCGCGCAGCAGCCGGTCGACGTCGGGTACGCTCGCGCGGCAGAAGCCGCAGGCATAATCGGTGAACACCACCATCGTGACGTCGCCGTCGGCATTGCCCGCCCATGCGCCGGCATAGGGTTTTTCGAGCGCGGGGCGCACGGCGTCGATGGCTCTCGCAACTTCGCGGCCGCGCTGCGCTTCCAGTGCTTCGGGAATGATCTGCGGGTTGGCCTTGATATAGTCGGCGACGACGGTTTCGACCTCACTCTTGCTCAGTCCGCCGCCCAGGCGCCCGCCGAGCCAGAAGGCCAGCGCTAGCAGCAGGACCCCGCCCCCCGCGAGCGCCCACAGACGCATCGAGCCACCCCCCATGTCTGTCCCCTTCCATTCGGGCAGCCGACCCGCCGTGATGGCTTTGTTACGTGTCGCTGGTTTTCCCGGCAATGGCGAACGGTCATCACCGTCCATCATGCCCGCCGCCGCCTGATCGGCGGCTTCGGGCTCTGGTTTTGCAACCGGGGGAAGGGCGGCTTCGGCGGCAAACAGCGGCAGGTCGGGCGCGGCCGGCGCCCTCGCTTCGACTTCGGCTTTCTCGCGCGCCAGCAATTGCTCGAGTCCCGATGGCGGCGGCGCCAATTCCTCGCGCGGCGCCGGGCGCAGCTTGGTTGCGGCTTCGCCCAATTGTTCGCGCAGGCTGTCGCTCCCCGCCTTGGCGATGTCGGCAACCCCCGCCCTGGTCTTTCCGGCGACCGCACCAAGCCCGCGCCCCGCGTCGTTCGACAGTTTTCGGGCCTTGTCGGCGAGCGCCAGCTTCGCCCAGGCAGCCGAGCTGGCCCGTGCGACCGCGCGTCCCGCGCGCGCCGTTCCACGCCCGGCCGCGCGCCCGGCGCTTGCGGTCGCGGCGCCCGCGCGTACAGTGGCTTCGCGCAAACGGCGCGGGATTTCCATCGCCTCGACCCGCGCGGGGATGTCGGCGCGCTCGCCGACGCGGATCGTCCAATCGGCAAAGGCTTCGGCGGCGCTGCGAGTACCGTTCCACAGCCGCGCTGCGCCCGCCCGGATTGCTTCGGGCTTCACCAGCGGTTCGCTGCGCGGCTTTTCGGGCTTGCTGTATTGCGTCAGGTCGATGCCGACCGGGGGTTCATCCTTGGGCTTGGCCAATCCTTCGCCCGGCGGCGGACCGCCCACGCCGGGCGTCGGCGCGGGGTCGCGCAGCCACGGCTGATAATATTCGTCCTTATTCTCTGTCACTTGTTGCCCTTGCGCATCGGAAATGGCGATGCGATCCCGCCTGGTTCCCGTGAATCTAGCGCCGTTTGCGTGTCCGTTCCACCTCGGCACGGGCCACGAGCGAAATATCCTGTGCACGGATCCAGTCGGGCGATCCCTGGGGCAGACCCTGCATCGCCATTTCGGCATTACGCAGCGCCAGCGCGGGCTGTCTACCCTCGAGATTATAGCGTTCGGCCGAAGCGAGCGCGGCGCGGGCCTGATCGCCCTTGTTCGCGTAAACGATGCCGAGCTGATACCAGGCAAAGGGATTTCGGTTGTCCAGCGCGACCGCGGTTTTCAGCACCTTTTCAGCTTCGGCATAATTGGCCGGATCTTCGGTTGCGATCAGTGCATGGCCCAGCGTGGCGGCGATCAGCGGTTGCGAGCGCGATTGGGCGACCGCCTTGCGCAGCGCCGGGATGGCTTCGCCGGGGCGCCCCGATTCGAGAAGGATTTGTCCTTCGAGCTCGAGGAAATAGGGATCGTCGGGATCCGCCGCGAGCAGGCCTTCGACCTCCGCCAATGCTTTTTGCGGATAGGCGCTCTTGTGCCAGGCATAGGCGCGGGCATAGCGCGCCGGGATGCTGCGATCGCTTTCGGGAAATTTGCGCAGCGTCCGCTCGGGTTCGGCCATATAGCCCGACAATTTCGCCTTGATGCGCTGAAACCGCTTTTCGATCGCCGGGTCGGCGGGCTTGTCCCACGCGGGATCGACGACATAGACTTCGCGCAATGTCTGAATACGGTCGCCCGACATCGGGTGCGTGCGTCCATAGGCCTGATCGTCGTCCTGCTTGATCCCGTAGCGGAACTCCAGATTCTGGAGCTTCTTGAAAAAGGCGAGGCTGCCGCGACCGCTGATCCCCGCGGCCGACAGATATTGCGCGCCCGCCGCGTCGGCGGTCGATTCCTGCACGCGGCTGAACGCCAGGAACTTGCCGAGTGCGGCTTGCTGCCCCGCCATCATAATGCCCATGCCGGCCTCGCCGCCGCCCGCCGCAATCGCCGCGGCGCCAAGCAGCAGGCTGAGCAGCGAAATGCTCGATGCGGCGCTCGCGCCGTCGTTGATGCGGATGGCGTGGCCGCCCATCACATGCCCCAATTCGTGCGCGAGCACGCCCTGGACCTCTTCGGCGCTGTCAGCAGCCTCGATTAGCCCGCTGAACACGTAAATATCCTGGCTCCCTGCGACAAAGGCGTTGATGCTGCGATCGCCGAGCAGGTGTACGCGCACCTGCCCCGGTTGAAGCCCCGCCGCGACGGCGAGCGGGTCCATCATGTCCTGGAACAGTGCCTCGGTCTCGGCATCGCGCAGAATCGACTGCGCCGCCGCCGGCCGCACTGCGACCAGCATCATCGCGAACAGGGTCAGCAAGATGCGCAGCAGGTGACGCATCGCGTGCGAGCGGGGCGCAGTCTGCTTCTCAAAAGCGGTCATCGCCGCCTCCCTTGCGCCGCGCGCCTGAACCTCGGGTGAAGCCATGGAGGGCTTATTGGGGCTCGGCGCGCGCGGGCGCAAGGTCGGCGTGCGATTTCTGCGATGGGCCGCTGTACTGGGGTGTTGTGACAATCCCTGCACCCCCGCGAAGGCGGGGGTCCATCACCGGCCGGTCCAGAAGCAACCATCGGGAGATGTGTCCCCGCCTTCGCGGGGACACACGGAAACTCACTCAGTGCGGCGCATCAATTGCCGAAAGTGCGCTGCCACCAGCCGCGGCGCGGTTCGCTGTCAGCGCCTTCGCTGCCGTCACCCGCGTCGGCAGCCACAGGCTGGGCCTCGCTTTCGGTTGCGGGAGCGCTGCTCGCTTCGGCAGCCACGGCCTTCTTTGCCCGGCTCGCGCGTTTTTTCGGCGCGGGCTTGGGCGCTTCGGCTTCGGCCGGTGCATCAGCGACGGGAGCATCGATGGCAGGAGCTTCGGCCGCCGCGGCGGCCTCGGCCTCAGCCGCCAGCGCGGCCTTGGTCTTGCGCGGCGCGCGTTTGCGCTTCGGCTTTTCCTCGGCCACGGGCGCCTCGGCTTCCTCGACCGGTGCGGGTTCGCCTGCCGGTGCTTCGGCCTCGGTTCCGCCGTCTGCCTCGTCGGCCTTCTTGCGCCCGCGCCCGCCGCGGCGGCGCGGCTTCTTGGCGGGCGCTTCGGCGTCATCCTCTGCCGGAGCGGGCGCTTCGGCTTCGGCCGGTGCGGCGTCTTCGGGCGTACCGGCGTCGGCAGCCGCGCCGGTCTCGCCATCCTCCGCAGCGTCGCTGTCACCGACCTCGACGCCTTCCTCGTCACGGCGGCCGCGACGGCCACGGCGGCGGCGGCGGCGGCGCTTGCGGCCCTCGCCATCGCTTTCGCTCTCTTCCCGATCGCGCGAACGCGGACGCTCTTCGGCCGCTTCCTCTTCGTCTTCATCCGCCTCTTCGGGGATGTCGTCGTCCTCGTCCTCGATCGGTTCGATCGGGGCAAAGCTGCGGCGCTGGGTGGGCGGCGGGCCGCCGACCTCGATCGCCATGCGCGCGCCCTCGGTCTCGCCGTCGGGCAGGATTTCCACGCTGACGCCGTAGAGTTCCTCGATGTCGTGGAGCTCGCGGCGCTTTTCGTTGAGCAGGTAGAAGGTCGCTTCCTGGCTTGCACGCAAGGTGATCTTGCTGCCCTTGCCGCGCGCCGCCTCCTCTTCGATCAGGCGCAGTGCGCTGAGCCCTGCCGAACTCGCGGTGCGGACAAGGCCGGTCCCTTCGCAGTGCGGGCAGGGGCGCGTCGATGCTTCGAGCACGCCGGTGCGCAGCCGCTGG
>JBGTUD010000086.1:0-10089 GCA_041939405.1 Sphingopyxis sp.
TAAACAAAATGAGTATTTAACGACAAAAGCCGCCGCAAGGGATGATGTATGGTTCCACACGAAAGCCAGCGCGATCGCGATCACGATTGCCGCGGTAAGCGGCAGGAAAAACTCGGCGCCCGCTTGCAACGCAAACGGCAGCCCGAGGCAGAAGCTGGCGCCGAGAATCAGCGCAAGCGCGGCGAGCAGCCGGTCGCGGCGAAAATCGTCAATCTCGATCTGGCGCAGCGGATCGACGCGCGACGATCGCGGGTCCTTGCTGCCCCTGTCTTCGGCCACGCCGCTTCTCCCTGTTGATCGATTCATCTTACGCGCGCTTCCTGCATCCCGCCAGTCGCCCCATTTTGCGGCAAAAGCAGGGCGGCACCTGTCCCCGATTGGAGCAAAACGGTGCTTTCCAATGACTTTTTAACCAGAAATTACCCTTTTTCGGCGACTGACGGCTCCAAGGACCAACCTCTTCGGAGTCAATATGATGATGATAGCGCCTGTGGGGGGCGCGAAGCATCGGCTTCTTCCCTCTTGTTCAGCCATCGCCCTGCTGGCCGCGCTCGCGCTGCCAGTACAGGCCAGTGCCGCGGGCACGCGCGCCGGTTCGACGATCAGCAACACCGCAACCGCCAGCTTCGACGCGGGCGGCGGCACGACGACGGTTGATTCGAACCGCGTCGACCTGCTCGTCGACGAAGTGCTCGACGTCACGGTCGATTCGAGCGACCCCGCCGATGTCCCGACGACGCCCGGCGCGTCGGGGCAGATGCTGACCTTTTCGGTCACGAACAATGGCAATGGCGTCGAAGCGTTCGGGCTGACGACGATCGCCAATGGCGGCGGCGACGATTACGACCCTGTCGTCACCCAAATTTATCTCGACAATGGCGACGGGATTTTCGACGCCGGGACCGACACGCTTTATACGCCGGGGGCGAACGACCCGGTGCTCGACCCCGACGAGAGCATCACCGTTTTCGTACTCGCGACGACGCCGGGTACGGTGGTCGACGGCAATCGCGGTACCGTTAGCCTCGCGGCGGCGGCCAAGACCGGCACGGGCGCACCCGGCGACAGCTTCGCGGGCCAGGGTGAAGGCGGCGGCGATGCCGTCGTCGGCGCGACCGGTGCCGACGGAAGCGATTCCGGTGCCTACGTCGTCTCGGCCGCGACCGTTACGCTCGTCAAGTCGGCGGTCGTGACCAATCCGCTCGGCACCGCCGATCCGATTCCGGGCGCGACGATCACCTATACGATCGTCGCCACCGTCGCGGGCAGCGGATCGGTCAGCGGGCTGGCGATCACCGACACTATCCCCGCGGACACCAGTTACGTGCCCGGTTCGATCACGCTCGGCGGCTCGGCGCTTTCCGACGCGATCGATGCCGACGTCGGCGATTTCAACGGCACGCGCGTCAATGTGACGCTCGGCACCGTGCCCGGCGGGCAGAGCCGCACCGTCACCTTCCGCACCACGATCGATTGATGGAGATGATCATGCGACCAATCCTCCTGCTCCTTTTTGCCGCAATGCTGCCGGGACCCGCCGCCGCCGCGAACCAGGTGGCGCTCGACAATCATGTGTTCGTCGAACGCGTGACGACCGATGCCGCCGGCAAGCAACGCATTCTGCTCGAAGAACCGAAGGTCGTCGTCCCCGGCGACCGGCTTGTCTTCGTGCTCAACTATCGCAACGCCGGTGCACAGCCGGCCGACAAGTTCGTCATCACCAATCCGCTGCCGGCGGCGGTCCGCTTTACCGACGCCGGCGACACGCGCCCGCTCGTTTCGGTCGACGGCGGCAAGCAGTGGGGACTGCTTGCCGACCTGTCGGTCCCGACGGAAGACGGCGCGCGCCGCGCCGCGCAGCCCGCCGATGTGACGCATATTCGCTGGGCTTTCCGGAACCCGATCCCGATCGGCGGAACGGGCAAGCTCATGTTTCGAGGAATTGTCAAATAAGCCAATGAATAAAACCGCTTAACGGTTGCCAGCGGTGGGGAAACGGCGACCAACACAAGCCCAGGAGCTCAGCTATGACCAGCAAGCTGACTTATTTGGGTGCCATCGGCCTGGCGACGCTTTCGAGCGTCGCCGCTACACCGGCGCTTGCCGCCGGTACGACCGCCGGCACCGCGATCACGAATACCGCCACCGTCGACTATCAGGTCGGTGGCGTCGCACAGGGACAGCAATCGGCGTCGAACAATTTTGTCGTCGACCGCAAGATCAACCTGCTTGTCGAGGAAGTCGGGACGGTCACGACCAACGTGGTTCCGGGCCAGACCAATGCGGTAACGACCTTTCAGCTGACCAATAGCTCGAACGAAACGCTCGATTTCGCGCTGGTCGTCTCCCAGCTCGCGGGCGGCACGGCGGCACATGGAGGTACCGACAGCTTCGACGTCACAAATGTGCGGATTTACCGCGACAATACGGCAACCGGCACTGTCGGCAGCTGGGACGCGGGCGATACGCTCGTTTCGGGCTATATCGACGAACTCGTCGTCGACACCGCGATCCGCCTGTTCGTCGTCGCCGATGTTCCGGCCGCACTTGCCAACAATGCCGTGGCCGGCGTCACGCTGCGTGCGACGGCGCGCGAAGGCGGCACTTCGGGCAGCCTCGGCGCGGCGATCACCGAAACCACGGGCGCCAATACGGCGGGCAAGGATACCGTCTTTGCCGACATCGCGGGCGTGGCCGGCGACGCGGCGCGCGACGGTTCGCACAGCGACGACGACGATTATACGGTCCAGACGGCGACGCTTGCCGTCACCAAGACCAGCCGCGTCATTTCCGATCCGTTCAACAACACGACGAATCCGAAGCTGATTCCCGGCGCGGTCGTCGAATATTGCATCGCGGTCGCGAACAGCGGCAGCGCCGCCGCGACGTCGGTTGTCATCAACGACCCCGTGCCGGGGCAGTTGACGTTCAATGCGGGGACGATCCTGCTCAATGGAACCGTCACCGGGTCGACCTGCAATGCCGACGGCACGGCTGGCGGCAGCTACGCCGCGCCAAATGTGTCGGGCACGATCGCAACCATCGCGGCGGGCGCCACGCGCACGCTCGTTTTCCGCGCAACGGTCAACTGACCGGGTAACGGACGGGACGGCGGACGTTCGGGCACACGCCGGACGTCGCCGTCCCTTTCGGGGCTTGCATGGCGATTCGATCGACATTTTCCGGGTTCGTGACCGCACTGGTCGCGGCGGCGCTGCTGCCCGCGACGCCGTCTGCGCACGCGCAGGTGATCACGAACACGGCCTCCGCGCACTGGACGCAAGGCGGACAGCCCGGCACGGCGCTGTCGAACCGCGTCGACGTGACAGTCACGCCGCCGCCGCCCCCGGCGATCACGACATACCGCCTTACCAATGGCAGCGGCGGGACGCAGGCTCCGCTGGCGCCAACCCGGTGCGCCGCGGCGGGGGTAAGCGCGGCAGCCCTGGGCACTCCATCGACGATCAATCTTGGCGGGGTGTACGAAGGCATTGCGACGGCCCCGGCGTCGCTCCAGAGCACTGACAGCTTCCGCGCCGGGGAGATGCTGGTGGTCGGCGTCACGCTCGCGTCGGCGAACAGCGATGCACAGCAGCGCGACAGCCTGCCCGTCGTACTGGAGCTCGAAAATGGCGACCGCGAGGCGATCGTCCTCACCGAAACCGCGAACAACAGCGGCGTGTTCACGGGCTTCATCCCTACCGTCGGTGTTCCTCCGGCGGTGGTCCGCGGCGATTGCCGCCTGTCGGTCGATCCCGGCGCCGCGCTGAGCCTGCGCGTCACCGATCGGGACAGCTCGAGCCTTGTCGCGCTGGCGACGGTCAACTTCCTCGTCGATCCGTTCGGGATCGTTTTCGACAGCGGCGACGGTGCGCCCGTCCCCGGCAGCCGCGTGTCGATCGTCGACGCCGCGACGGGCCAGCCGGCGCGAGTATTCGGCGACGACGGCGTTTCCATTTATCCGTCGAGCGTCGTGACGGGACAGAGTGTCACCGATTCGGGCGGCACGAGGTATGATTTCCCGCCCGGCGACTATCGCTTTCCTTTCGTCGCGCCGGGCAGCTATCGCCTGATTGTCGAGCCGTCGGCGCCCTTCACCGCGCCTTCCGCCTCCACGCCCGCTTCGCTGGCGCATCTCCGCCGTCCCGACGATGGGCTGCCGTTCGAAATCACCGGCGCAAGCTATGGCAACAGCTTCACGCTCGACAGCCCGGCGCCCGTGCGCGTCGACATTCCGGTCGACCAGCCGGGCCTGCCGCTCGTCCTCCGCAAAACGACCTCGACGCAGATCGCTGTGCCGGGCGATGTCATCCAGTACCGGATCGAGGTGGCGAACCGCGATACGCGGCGCAGCAGCGGCGTGGTAACGGTCCGCGACATACTGCCGACGGGTATGCGGCTTCGCCCCGATACGGTGCGTGTCGATGGCGTGCGTACCGACGCCATGGTCGGGGCAAACGGACGCGAATTTTCGGTCACGCTCCCCGGTATCGCACCGTCGAAGTCGGCGCTGCTCACCTATCTCGCCGAAGTGATCGTATCGGCGGAGCCCGGCAATGCGCTCAACCGCGCGACCGCGACCGACAATCGTGGGACGACCAGTAATGTCGCCGAAGCGACCGTCGCGATCAGGCGCGATCAGCTCGGCGACCGGATGACGATCATCGGCCGGATTGCCGACGGCGGCTGCCGCGTCGATCCGGGCAAGGCGCCGGGCATCGCCGGCGTGCGCGTCATGCTTCAGGACGGCAGCTACACCGTCACCGACGAGGACGGCCGTTATCATTTCGAGGGCGTCCGGCCGGGGCTGCATGTCGTGCAGATCGAGCCGTCGACGCTGCCGCTCGACCGCGAAGCGATCGACTGCGCGCGTTCGACCCAAAGCGCGGGCAGCGCCATCTCGCGCTTTGTCGAAGGGCGCGGCGGAGCGCTCAAACGCGCCGATTTCCGCGTCATCCCCGGCGCGCCTCGCGCGGCGCCACGCACACCGGTGATCGATGTACCAAAGCCGCTCACCGATGCCGAAGCCGCAGGCGCCAATCGCGACTGGCTCGCGGGACAGGCGCCGGGCATCGGCTGGCTCTTTCCCGCCATCGACCACAACCCCCGCGCCAAGGCGATCCGCGCGGCAATCAAACATGCGCCGGACCAGACAGTGTCGCTGGGCGTCAATGGCAAGACGGTCGATCCGCTGACCTTCGAAGGCATGAGCAAGTCGGCTGACGGGCGCGTCGCGGTCAGCCTGTGGCGCGGTCTCGAAATCCGCGAGGGTGAAAATCTCCTCGTTGCCAGCGTGCTCGACGCTGCGGGCGCGATCGTCGAAACAATCGAACGAAAGGTGCATTATTCGATCACCCCGATGCGCGCGGCATTGATCCCCGAAAAGTCGGTGCTGGTCGCCGATGGGGTGACGCGCCCCATGATTGCGGTGCGGCTGACCGACCGCGACGGCAAGCCGATCCGCGCCGGGTTGACGGGCGACTTCAGCGTCCCTGCCCCCTATTATCCCGCGGTCGAGGCCGATGCACAGCAGGCGCGTCAACTCGCGGGGCTCGAACGCGCGCCGCCGGTGTGGAAGATCGACGGCGACGACGGCATCGCCTATATCGAACTCGAACCGACGACCGCTTCGGGCACCCTGTCGCTCGACTTCACCTTTCGCGACGACCGCGTGACGCGCACCCAGACGATCGAAACCTGGCTTGATCCGGGCAATCGTCCGTGGACCGTTGTGGGGTTCGCCGCGGGTACACTTGGCTACAGCACATTGAACGACCGCATGGAGCCGGCGGCGGAGACGCTGGACGATCTCAACGCCGACGCGCGGCTGGCGCTTTACGCCAAGGGCCGCGTGAAGGGCAAATGGCTGATGACGCTGGCCTATGACAGCGACAAGGAAAAGGACGACGCGCGCTTTGGCGGCGTGATCGATCCGCGCGCCTATTACACCATCTACGCCGACCGCAACGAGACGCGCTACGACGCCGCATCGGTACGCAAGCTCTACCTCCGCCTCGAACGCCCGCAATTCTATGCAATGTTCGGCGATATCGAGACGGGCATTTCGGAGCCGCAGCTCGCACGTTACCAGCGCGCGCTCAATGGCGGCAAGGCCGAATATCGAGGGCGCAACCTGGCCGCGACCGCCTTTGTCGCCGACACGCCATATCGTTTCCGGCGCGACGAAATGCAGGGCAATGGCCTTACCGGCCCGTATCAGCTCGGCGCGAAGGACATCGTGCCGAACAGCGAGCGGATCGTCATCGAAACGCGCGATCGGCTGCATAGCGAGCGCATCGTCGCGACGATCAATCTGACGCGGCATATCGACTATGACATCGACTATCTCGCAGGCACGATCCGCTTCCGCGAGCCGGTGCTCAGCCGTTCGTCGGGGCTCGATCCGCAATTTATCGTCGCCGAATATGAAGTCGATGGCGTGGGGCAACGCGTGCTCAACGCCGGTGGCCGCGTGAGCTACCGCTCGGACGACGAAAAACTGCGCGTGGGCATGACATTTGTTCACGACGAAGACGGCAACGGCCGGACCAATCTGGGCGGCATCGACGCGCGGTACCGTCCGACGATCGAAACCGAAATTCGTGCCGAGATCGCGGTCAGCGACAGCAAGGCGGCGAATGGCAGCAGCCCGGCGAACGGAACCGCAAAGGCGTGGCTGATCGAGGCCGAGCATCACGGCAGCAACGCCGACGTCCTGGCCTATATCCGCGAACGCGAGGCAGGTTTCGGCACCGGCCAACTCAACCGCGGCGAGAATGCCACGCGCAAATTCGGTTTCGACGCACGCATGAAGACCAGCCGCAACCTGTCGATCACCGGCAGCGCATGGCAGGAAGATTATCTGGACGGGGGCGCACGGCGTCGCGCGGCGCGCCTGCTCGCCGAATATGACAATGGCATCAGCGTCGCCCGCGCCGGGCTGACCCACGCCGACGACCGCCTGACCGACGGCACGCGCAACCGCTCGAACATCGTGCAGCTCGGCGCGACGCAGCGGCTGTTCGCCCGGCGTCTCGAACTCGATGCGCAGACCGAATTTGCACTCGGCGGCGACGATGCGAGCGTCGACTTCCCGACCCGCCACCGCCTCGGTGCGCGCTTCGCGGTGACACGCGACGTCAATCTCGTCGGCAGCTATGAGATTGCCGACGGCGACCGCCTGCGCGCGCGCACTGCCCGTCTCGGCTTCGACTTGACGCCATGGGCGGGCGCGCGGCTCCTCGCCGCGGCAAACCGGCAGGAGATCGGCGAATATGGTCCGCGCAGCTTCGCCGCCTATGGCCTGTCGCAGTCGGTGAAGCTCAGCGAGCACCTGTCCGTCGACGTGTCGGTCGACGGCAATCGCACACTTGGCGGCGTGCGCGCGGGCGATGTGCTCAATGCCGAACATCCGGTGGCATCGGGCGGCTTTCTGGGCGGAAACGGCACACTCACCGAGGATTTCCTGGCGATCAGCGCCGGGGCGACATATCGCGCCGACCGCTGGACGCTGACGGGGCGCGCCGAATATCGCGATGGCGAGATCGCCAACCGCTATGGTCTGACGCTCGGTGGACTCCGCCAGCTGGGCGAAGGCCGCGCGCTCGGTGCGCTCTTCACCTATGCCAAGGCAAGCGGTAGCGGCGCGAGGCCGACGACGACCGAGGTGATCCAGTTCGAGATGAGCTGGGCGCATCGCCCCGCGACGTCGCGCATTGCATGGCTCAACAAAAGCGAGTTCCGCTCGGACAAGGTTCGCGGCGCGGTCGCCGGTCAGCCGGGGCCGATCGGTGGTGCGCTGACGATCGACGGCGACGCGACAAGCCGCCGCCTGCTGAACAGCCTGTCGCTCAACTGGAGCCCGCTTGGCGAGCGCGGCGAGGCGGCCATGTGGTATGAGCGCGCCGAAATCGGCGTTTTTTGGGGCACGCGTTACAATTTCGACCGTTTCGGCACCGATGACGTCAAGGGCTGGTCGAACCTGCTCGGCGCCGATTTCAGGTTCAACCTTGGCGCGCATGTCGACGTCGGCGCGTCGGGCACGATGCGCGTCGGGACAGGCGCCGATACGCTGAGCTGGGCGGGCGGCCCCACGCTGACGCTGGCGCCGATGAAGAATGCGAACGTCACCTTCGGCTATAATTTCGCCGGCTTCCACGATCGCGATTTCGAGGACGCACGCTTCTCGCGCTCGGGCGCCTATGTCACCTTCAAGCTGAAATTCGATCAGACGAGTTTTGCGGGACTGGGGCTATGAGAAGCTGCACTGCCCTCGACGACTTGACTTTACCATCTTTTTCCCTTTGAATTCCTTGTAAATTCTGGGGGATCGAGATGCTTATATATACGAAACGCGCATTTCTGGCTTCGCTGATGCTTCTTCAAGGCTGTGGATCGGGGGGAAATTCACCGGCGCCGCCAGTCGATCTGCCGCCTACCTTCACGTCCGCGACAAGCGTTACCTTCCAAGAAGGATCAAGCACCACCGCCTATCAGGCGGTGGCAATCGATCCGGAGGGGCGACCGATCACCTTCTCTATCGTCGGCGGCGCAGACGCCGCGCTGTTCACGCTGACCGCCGACGGCAAGCTGACCTTCAAGACCGCTCCCGATTTCGAAGCCCCGGCCGACGCCAATCGCGACAATATTTATCAGATTCAGATCGCCGCCAGCGACGGCGCGAAAGAAGCGGTGCTGACGCTGTCGGTCCAGGTGATGAACATCTTTGAAAGCACAACAGCAAAGCAGATCGGCGCCTATGATTCACCCGTCGCGATCGCGCCGGCGCGCGGCTCGTCGACGGTGTTCGTCGCCGAACAGAATGGCCGCATCTATGTCTATGATCCAGCTGGCTCGGGAACCAATCAACTCTATCTGACGATCCCGGGGATCAGCTTCGCGCCTGCGGTCGAGCGTGGGGTGATCAACATCGTCTCCGCTCCCAACTACGCCCAAAGCGGCATCCTTTATGTCCTGATCGCAACCGCGAACGAACTGCAGCTTCGACGCTACGGGCGTACCACCAGCGGGGTCGGCGATCCGGCGTCGGAGGAAATCGTAATGCGGATCGCCATTCCCGCGCCCGCGCCGAGGATCAATGCCAGCAGCGATCCAGATGGCCCGGGCGGGGCGCTCGAGTTCGGCCCCGACGGTTTTCTCTACATTGGAACCGGCACGGCGGGCTATGCCGTATTCCACGCCGCTTCGGCACAAGATCTCCAGTCACTGCGCGGCAAGTTGCTGCGTATCGACGTTTCCCGCGACGACTTTCCTGGCGACGCGGCACGAAACTACGCTATCCCGGCAGGCAATCCTTATGCCGGATCAAGCACCGCCGCTCCCGAAATCATGGCCATCGGTCTGCAGCATCCGCAATCCATGGCCTTTACCGATCTGGGGCTCATCGTCGGCATGTCGACGCGTCCGAATAATCTGCCGCGATGCTGCAGCCCCAAGGCCATATTGTTCCGGCCACAGGATAGCGGAGCCAACTATGGCTATGGCGCTGCGGCGGGAGCGACCATCATTTCCCCCATTATTCATCTGGCGATTGGCGCCAACATCGGCGGCTATATGCAGATCGTTGGCGCCTATCACGGGACAGACCCGGGCCTTGCCGGCCGGCTGCTCTTTTCCGATCCGGCCTATGGCGCAACCTTCTCGGTTCCGCTTGACCGGATCGCACAGGGTACGACGCTCACGCAGATTGAAAGCCGTATCCCGCCGATCGAAGGGTTCAGGATCGAAGACGGCCTCGCCCCAAATCCGTCGACCATCGGACGCGGCGACTATCGAGACTTTGCGGTCATGGACGACGGCAGCATTTACATGCTGCAACGCGAATTTGATGGCGTCGAATTTGGCCCGCGCGGTCTTCTGTTCTACGCCCTGACCCAATAGGATTGCAGGGCCGCACGGGTCAATCCGCGAACAGCAGGACCGGCGTTTCGATCAGTTTCTTGAGCGCCTGCACATAGCTCGCCGCGTCCCAGCCATCGACGACGCGGTGACGCATTTATTCCGACATATGGCGGCAACTATGTACTTGGAGAGCGGTGGAGATATGCGCCATTTGCAAATGTTATTGGG
>JBGTUD010000087.1:0-10084 GCA_041939405.1 Sphingopyxis sp.
CTCTATGGCCGCAACACGATCGGCGGCGCGGTCAAATATGTCACCAAACGGCTCGGCCATGATGTCAGCGGCAAGATACGGGGCGAGGTCGGCAGCTATAACGAATATAATCTGACCGGATCGGTCGCGCTGCCGGTTTCCGATGCCGTCTCGGTCGGCGCGGCCTTCGCCTGGTACAATCGCGACGGCTATGGCAAAAATTATTTTACCGGCGCGGAAACGGGCAACAAGGATGTGATCGCGGGGCGCGTGTCGGTCGAGATCGCGCCGTCCGACACGCTTTTCATCCGGCTTGCGGCGGACCGCACCGAAGACCGCTCCAACGCCAATCACGGCCACCGCGAACGGCGCGAGCCCAACAGCAACACGGCGGTCCTTCCGGGGAAATATGACACGCTCGCGGGAATCGGCGACAAGAACAAGGTGGTGACGCAAGGCGTGTCGTTGACGGGCGAGTGGAATCTGTCCGACGCGGTCACGCTCAAGACGATTACCGCCTATCGCGACGGCTATTCGAGCGGCGCGGGGATCGATTTCGACGGAACGCCGCAGCCCTTCCTCGACATTGCGGCGACAGGGAAGGTCTATGAGGACCGCCAGTTCAGCCAGGAGTTTCAGGCGCAGATCGACGCCGACGCGCTGCAGGGCGTGGTGGGCCTTTATTATCTCGATGCCAAGGCGTCGGGCGCGTTCGACACGATCCTTGGCCGCGGGCTCGTTCCCGAAGCATTGCTTGTCCCGCGGCCGAGCGCGGGGACCGCGCTGACCCAGCTTACCAGCGGGTCGGTCGACACCGAAAGTTTCGCGATCTTCGGCGATATGAATTATGACCTGACCGAACGGCTCAAGCTGTCGCTCGGCGCGCGCTGGACGCGCGACAAGAAGGTCGGCACGGTCTTCAAGGCCAATTATTTCGGCACCCTCGGCAGCCCGCTGCTCAAACCCTATGTCCCGATTCTGCCGCCCCCCTTCAACGTGCCGCAGATTTTGACCGACTATACCAACAGTCGCACGTTCGAGGAATTCACGCCGCGCGTCAGCCTGACCTATGCCGCGAGCGACGATGTGAACATCTATGCCGCCTATGGCCGCGGTTTCAAATCGGGCGGGTTCGACATGCGCGGCGACGCGACCGCGACGCCCGCAACGAAGGACGGCTATGACGCGGAAATCGTCGACTCCTATGAACTCGGCCTCAAGGGCGATTTTCTCGATGGGCAGTTGCGGATGAACGCTGCGCTCTTCTACACCGACTATTCGGGGCAGCAGGTGACGACGCAGGTGCCCAAGGTCACGCCGCCGCCAGGGGTGGTCAGCTTTGTCGACAATGTCGGCAGCTCCCGCATCTGGGGCGCGGAGATTGAGGCGCAGGCGGTGCTCAGCCGCAATTTCAGCGCGAGCTTCAGCTTTGGCTATATCAATGCCAAGTTCAACGAGTTCATCGTTTTCGACCTTGCCACGGGCCAGAATGTCGACGTCGCCGATCTTCGGCGTTTCCAGAATACGCCGAAGTTCACGGGCAGCGCCTCGGTCAACTGGCAGGCCGATTTCATGGGCGGGCGGATGGCCATCCTGCCGTCGATCTCGTTCCGCAGCGACACGCATCTTTTCGAGATACCCATTCCGTCGATCGACCAGGACGGTTATGCGCTCGTCGACCTCAGCGTGACGTGGACGTCGCCCGACGAGCGCTGGCGGCTTGGCGTGCACGGCCGCAACCTGTTCGACATACGCTATCGGACCGGCGGCTATAATTTCCCGTCGAACCAGTTTGGACAATCGGTGATCGGCTTTTACGGGCCCCCGCGTACCGCCCGCTTCTCGGTCGAATACCGGTTCTGACCGTGGGGGAGTTCGAGGAGCGATACTGGCAGGCGCCCGACGGCGTTCGGCTTTTTGCCCGCGACTATGCCGCCGCCGGGGGTGAAGCGCGCTTGCCGGTAATCTGTATTCACGGGCTCACCCGCAATTCGCGCGATTTCGAGGAGCTCGCCCCGTTGCTCGCCGCAACCGGGCGGCGCGTGCTGGCGGTCGATGTACGCGGACGCGGGCGTTCGGGGTGGAGCGCCGACCCGATGCGTTATCAATTGCCCACCTATGTGCGCGATACGCTCGCCTTGCTCGACGCGCTCGGGATTGCGCGCGCACATTTCATCGGCACGTCGATGGGCGGTTTGATCATGATGCTGCTGGCCGCGCGCCGGGGGCGTGCGCTTGCCAGCGCGATCCTCAACGACGTCGGCCCCGCGATCGACCCGGCCGGGATCGCGCGCATTGCCGCCTACGCCGGGCAGCCGGTCGCGCTCGATAGTTGGGACGACGCCGTCGCCTATTTCAAGCGCACCAGCGCCGTGGCTTTTCCCCGCCTCTCCGAAGCGGGCTGGCGAACGCTTGCCGAGCGGGGGTGTATTGCGGACGCCGAAGGGCGGCCGCAGTTCGATTATGATCCGTCGATCGCGGTTCCGATCCGGGCGAAGCCGCCGCCGAGCGGGTCGTTGCTGACATGGCTCCTCTTCCTCAAGCTGGCGCGGTGGCGGCCCACGCTGTTGATTCGGGGTGAGCTTTCGGACCTCTTATCGCGGCCGATCGCTGCAAAGATGCGCCGTGCGGCGCCGCATATGGCCTATGCCGAGGTCGCGGGGGTGGGACATGCGCCGCTCTTGTCCGAAGAGGGCGCGAGGCGTGCCATTCTGGAATTTCTGGAACCGCTGCCCTGACCTGCCCGGAAGGGCGCAGGTTGGTGGGACAGGCACAGCGTGACGTAGATAGAGGCGCCCAGAACTTCGCCCAAGGCGCGAGTCACCGCGATCGACGCCTGCCAGTCGATCGCCCCCGGCGTTGCAGAGACCGGTTCTCCGGCAGGACAAATATACTTAGTACTTGAAGTATTATTTTTTGCTGCTAATTCCGGCCGCGGGACTGGAGGATTGACGCCGACGGCATGCGCTGAGGATCGAAACGATCTCGGGCCGATGGGAAAACCGGCCGAAGCCAGCAGCAACTTCTGTTCCGGAAATATGATGGGCCGGATGCGAGCACCGCATTTCCGCCGCGATGGCGCGCGCGGAACGCGCCTTGGCGCGGCCCCTGTACGGGAGGACCAAATGAAGACCGCTTTGCTTCTGATTTCGACGGCCACCATCGCCCTGGCAGCGATGCCTGCGCAGGCGCAGACCGCCGATCCGGCCAATGACGCCTCCGCGGCCACCAGCGCCGAAGAGGTTTATGGCGAAATTCTCGTCACGGCGCAGCGCCGGTCCGAAAGCGTGCAGGACGTGCCGATCGCCATTTCGGCGTTCAACAGCGAAATGGTCGAAAGCAGCGGCAGCACCAATATCACCAGCCTCAACGGCCTGGCGCCGAACGTGGTCCTGCAGACCCAGGGCCTTGTCGCCAACGTCCCGATGATCTCGATCCGCGGCATGAGCACGGCCGACCCCGATCCGAATGCCGACCCAAAGGTCAGCACGATCGTCGACGGCGTCTATATCCCCTTCGTATCGAGCACGATGCTCGACCTGTTCGATATCGAACGTGTCGAGGTGCTGAAGGGTCCGCAGGGGGTGTTGTTCGGCAAGAATAATCTCGCCGGCACGCTCAACGTCATCACCGCGCGGCCGACCGCCGATTTCGGGGCGGAAGCGCGGCTGACGCTCGGTTCGTTCGGGCTCAAGCAGTTCCGCGGCAAGGTCAACAGCGGCCGTTTCGCCAATGACATGCTCGCCGCGAAGGTCGCGGTGAATTTCCGCGACTATGATGGCTACAGCCGCAACGTCGTCACCGGCAACCGCCTCAACGGCAGCAACGTCAAGTCGGTGCGCGGCGCGCTGGATTTCGACCCCGGCGGCGCCTTCGACACGGCGCTTGTCGTCGACTGGCTGAAGCAGAAGACGACCGGCCCGGCCCCGCACGTCCTCGACAATGGCGACCCCAATTGGGATCGCCTCCCCGACATCGTCAAGACCGACATCCGCAAATCGGCGGTGCTCTTCGACCCGATCGCCAACACCGAAACCTATGGCGGCTCGCTGACCTCGAACCTCGATGTGGGCTGGGGCACGATCACGTCGGTGCTCGGCTATCGCAATCTGGACTATCTCACGCGCGGCGATTTCGACGGACTGATCACCCCCGCGCCGCAACTCGACGTGACCCGCGACTTTTCGGGTGAATCGAAAAGCGGCGAACTGCGCTATGTTTCGCCCGCGGGCGAACCGGTCGATTTCGTCGTGGGCCTTTATTATCAGGCCGACAAATGGCGTCAGTTCAACACCGTGTTCGCGACGCCGACCACGACGACGCGTGCGCAGCTTCATCAGGACACCGAAAGCTATGCGATCTTTGCGCTCGTCAACGCGCATCCGGCCGACGGCCTGACGCTGTCGCTCGGTGGCCGTTACAGCCATGACCGCAAGAAATATGACATTGCGAACCAGGTCTTTGTGAACGGCAATCAGATCTCGTCCTTTGCGAGCAGCCTGAAGGCCTCGTGGGCCGAATTCACCCCGCGTCTGACGGTCAATTACGAAGTCACCCCCGATGTGATGGTCTACGCCAATTATTCGCAGGGGTATAAGGCGGGCGGTTTCAACTCGCGCGGCACGATCCCGGAAAATATCGGCCCCTACAATCCCGAGCGCGTCAATGCGTTCGAGGTGGGCGCAAAGACCGATCTGTTCGACCGGTTGCTGCGCTTCAACGTGGCGGGCTTCGTCAACAACTACCGCGACCTGCAAAGCTCGGTGACAAAGATGGGCGCGGTACGCGCCGAGAATATCACAACCAACGTCGCCGCGGCGAAAATCTATGGTTTCGAGGTTGAAAGCCTGTTGCGGCCGATGGACAATTTCACGATCGGCGCCAATGTCGCTTATCTCCATGCGCGCTACACCGACTTCTGCGCCGACACCAACGGCGTCTTTACCAACGGGGCGCCCGAAGTCGGCCAGTGCGGCCCGGCGGTACCGATCCTGATCAACGGCGTCCCGAACGGCACCTTCGCGGTTCCGACCGATTCGACCGGGCTCGACCTTGCCAACGCGCCGAAATGGAGCGGCAGCCTGTCGCTCGACTATGCGATCCCGACGGGTTTCGGAGAAGTAAAGCTGCACAGCGATGCGCGCTATTCGGCTCGTTTCAACACCTGGGGGCGCAGCAATCTGCCCGGCTATTACCGCGACGAGGTCGTCCTGCTCAACGCGAGCATCGCGGTGGCAGGCCACGACGAACGCTGGAAGGTCACGCTCTATGGCAGCAACCTGACCGACCAGGAGGTGATTTCGGGCGCGACCAACGCGGGCGCGACCCCCATTTCGCAATTCTACCAGCCGCCGCGCGAGTTCGGCGTCGACTTTGCGATCAAATTCTGAACGATCGGCCTGCGGCGCGCCTTGCCGTGCCGCGGCCCCGTTTCAAAAGTGGAATCCGGGAGAGAGACATGAGCTGGGACGTGAATCGGCGCACTTTCGTCGGCGGCATGGGCGCACTTGCAGCGGCGGGCCTCGCGCTGCCGACCTATGCGAAGAACGGCAAAAAACTCAATATTCTGATGATCGTGACCGATCAGGAACAGAGCGTCGCCAGCTATCCGAAGGGTCTCCTCGAAAAACTGCCCCATCACCGCGAACTGATGGAACGCGGCATGCTCGTCGAAAACTATCATGTGCATACGACGCCCTGCACGCCGTCGCGCTCGACGATCTTTCAGGGGCATCACACGCAGCGGACGGGGTTGTTCCTCAACAGCGACAATGCCCCTCACCCGGTCGCGGCCGAGGATATGCCGACACTCGGCCATATGATGCAGGCGGCGGGCTATTACACGAGCTACAAGGGCAAGTGGCACCTCAGCCGGATGAACCTGGAGCGCAATTGGAACCGCGTCCCCGGCGGCATCTATCCCAGCACTGAACGTGCGATGGAAAAATATGGCTTCCACGACTATGGCTTCGACGGCGAGGAGCTGGGCCTGACCTGGGACGGCTACCGCGCCGACATGTATGTCGCGGGCGACGCCGCGCGCAGCATTTTCGACTTCGTCCGCCGCGACAAGGCGGGGGGCAAGCCCTGGTTCATGGTCGTCGGCCTCATCAATCCGCACGACATCATGTTCTATGATGCCACCGGCGAGCAGGCGAAACACCGGATTCACCCCGATATTCTCGCCCCGCTGCGCCGCGAGCCCGGCGACCCGATTTACGAGGTCGACAACAAGTTCGATCTGCCGCAGAGCTTCTTCAAGGACGACCTCAGCACCAAGCCCGAGGCGCATCGGGCGATCGTTCGGCTGAACGATCTTTTCTATGGCCCGATGCCGCACGAGGATCTCGAAAGCTGGCACCGCTTCAACAATTATTATTATAACTGCCTGCGCGACGTCGACCGGCGGCTCGGGCAATTGCTCTGGGCGCTCAAGGAGAGCGGCCAGATCGACAATACGATCATCATGTACACGAGCGATCATGGCGAACGTGCCGGCGCGCACGGGATGCGCCAAAAAGCGGGTACGATGTATCGCGAGGAAACCAATATCCCGATGATCATCGCGCATCCCGACGTCGCCGGTGGCCGGACGACAAAGGGGTTGATGGGCGCGGTCGATATTGCCCCGACGCTGATGAGCCTTGCGGGCCTGTCCGCGGCCGACGCCGCGTCGCATTTTCCGGGGCTGCCCGGTGTCGACGTTTCTTCGCTTCTCGCGTCGCCCGCGGCGCCGACCGAGCGCGATCGTCGCGGCCATTTCTTCAACTATGCGGTCGCGCATATGTGGGAACCGCTTTCGGCCCAAACACGCGGTCCGCGTCCGCCGGGCGAGGCGATTCCCGACTACAGCAAGATCTACGATCTATCGAAACGACGCCTTCATCGCGGCGTTCACGATGGGCGCTGGAAATTTGCGCGCTATTTCGCGCCGGCGCATCACCACACGCCGCGCGACTGGAAAACGCTCAACGCGCGCAACGATCTTGAGCTGTATGATACGCATGCCGATCCCGACGAACTCGTCAATCTGGCGAACGACCCCCGGCATCGCAAAACCGTGATGCGCCTGAATGCGATGGTGAACGCGCTGTCGGACCGCGAAATCGGCGCGGGTCTGGACGACGGGCGCGAATATCCGGGGCCGACGGAGATGTACAACCGCCCCGGATGATCGATCGCCGGACGCGGCCGCCGATGCCGTTCCGCGCCTCGCCAGCCCTAGGTTCGTTCCGGCATTGCCGGCGCATCATCCGAGCAGGCGTTCGGGCCTTAGGTGGTGCGGCCGAACGCCCTGTTCGGCAAGCCGGTCGGGCCAGTGAAGGTCGAACAGCAGCGCTTCCGCTGCCAGCGCCATCCCGGGCGATGTCTGAAGACCGTAGCCGCCCTGCCCCGCGAGCCAGAAGAACCCCGGTGCGTCGGGCGCAAAGCCCGCGGTCGGCACCTTGTCGGCGACAAAGCTGCGCAGCCCCGCCCATTTGAGCGCAATGCGGTCGACGGTCAACGTCGTCGCCTGCTCGACCCGCCAGGCGGCGAGCGCCATGTCATAATCGTCGGGCTGGGCATCGCAGGCGGGCGACGGCGTAACATCCATCGGCGATGCGAGCAGCCGCCCGGCGTCGGGCAGCATATAGAAGCCGTCGTCGGCGACGGTCTTGAGGAACGGCCAATCGGCGATAGCGAGCCCTGGTGGCGGATCGAAGCCGATGATCGTCCGGCGGAGCGCGGTCAACCCCAGCGGGCGAACGCCCGCCATCGCCGCCAGTTCGTCCGCCCAGGCGCCCGCCGCGTTGACCACGACCGGCGCGGCATAGCTCTCGCCGGCGGTGTCGACGATCCAGTCCGCCCCGTCGTGCGCGATACCTGTCACTCCGGCATTGAAACATATCTCTCCTCCCGCGGCGCGTAGCAGGCGAGCATTGGTCTGGAGGAGCAGGTCGGCGTCGAGCTTGCGGCCGCCGGTATCGAGCAGCCCCGCCACCGCGCCGCCCTCTCCGACCTTCAGGGGCGGCACGATGGCTTGCATGTCGGCGGGGCCGATCGCCGATATATCGTCGGAAAAGCGCCGCATTTCGGTTTCGAGCGCCCTCAGCTGGTCGATCGTTTCGGTGGTCGCGAAAAACATCGCCGATTTGGGCTGCGACAGCGGCGGCGCGTCGGGGTGGTCCGGCGGGTCGGTGAAAAAGGAGCGGCTGGCGGCGGTGAGCCCGCGGACAATGGTGTCGCCGATCCCGAAGTGATAGAAAGTCGCGCTGCGACCCGACGCGTGGTAGCCAAGCGCTCCTTCACGCTCCAGCAACAGCGTCTGGGCGCGGGGCGCGAAGCGCGCGGCGGCCGAAACCCCGGCGATGCCGCCGCCGATCACCAAAATGTCGGCGCGCTTCATCGGGCGCCGCCTTTGACCGGCGCCGGGTGTCGCGGCTTCGCCGTGCGATGATGCGCGATGACATTGTCGGCCGCCGCCATCCGGCGACCCTCGGCGAGCGCCGCCGTCAGGGCCTGTCGCCGGAGGGGGGTTCGCCCTCCAGCCCCTGATATTTCAGCTGGAGATAGCGTTCGCGCGTCGCGAGCTTGTCGAGTTCGCCCGCGGCGAGGCTGCGCGCGGCGTTGCCGATTTCGCTTTCGAGCATCCTGAGGCCGCCGACCAGCGTGTCGTCGGGCGTGCGCCCGGCGTGCGCTTCGCTGCGGAGGCCCGCGGGGATGCGCTGATAGCCCGCGACGAGTTCGGGGAGATCCTCGCCCACCAGTTTGCGGATATTGGCGGCGGCCGGCGTTGCGGGATCGAGGGTCTGGAGCTGCGGCGCGAGCAGGTCGAGCTGGACGCCGATGCCGTCGACCAGCTGGCGCGCGGGGGCGGGAAGCGCAGGGCGCTGTGCTTCCAGCCAGATTTCGGTACGTCCCGCGAGCTGTTTGAGGTCGGTCTTGGGCAGATCGGCCTGGCGCGGTTCGGGAAAGGGCGGCCATTTGCCGAAAAGCACCGCAACGCCGATCAGCAGGACGAACAGCGCAAGCAACCCCGTGAAGCCGAGCGGCTGGATCAGCGCGCCGAAGACCGCCGCTCCAAGCAGCAGCACGCCGCCCGCGATCAGCATCCGGCCCAGCTTCTTGTAAAGATGCTGGCGGCGCAGCGCGACGCTCTTCGTGCCGATCGGCCGACGCCGCTCGCGCGATCGTTCGATCGCCGATTCGGCGGACAGGCGGATCTTGTCGACTTCGCTCATGCTCATCGGGCGGCTCAGCCCTCGATCGCGGCGAGCGGGCTGTCGGCGCCGCCGACGCTCGCCTGCGCCTGCGCGGCACCCTCGGCGCGCGCGATATAGCCCTTCGACTTGGCGACCTCGCCCTCCAGCGTCGTCACCGTGGTCATGTAGATGATTTTCGGATAGTGAAAGAAGAACCATCGATCGGCGTTGTTGCCACCGCCGCGGTAGGTCATCTCGAGTATGGCCCAAGTCGCTCTGAACAGGCCGAAGAAGACGGCCATCACGATCGCCCAGAACACGAGCCGCCGGCTCCTGGTATCCATGCCTTCGATCAGCTTCAAACCATTGGCGACGACTCCCATGAGGAAGACGCGCACGTCGGCGGCAACAGGATAGTTGAAGGAGAAGTTGGCGATGGAAACAGTGCCCAAAAGCTTGGACCCGAGGCCGAAGATCATAAAGTCCGGTGCGCTCAGGGGGGCCAAGACGATGGCAATTCCCGCCTCGGCGACGATTCTCGACACGGCGAAATAAATGATGAGGGCGAGGCTGACAAAGACGATTCCCGCCCACAGGGGCGTGCCGAGGTACCAGAACCAGAGGACCATGACCACAAATCCACCGAGCAGCCCGAACACGGCGGCGCGATAGGACATGATCTCGTCGTCGTCGCGCAGATCGGACCCCAGCCACAATGCCTTCCTGACGACCTGGGTGAGGTGTTCGCGCGCCATCCACAGTCCGGAGCCGACGAACACGAGGAGGGCGCCCAATCCCTGGTAGCTCATCAGTTCGGAGACACCGACCGTCCACACCCACTGATCCGGTGTGGGGCCGCTGTGAAAGACGAAGAGCATTTTCTCAAACTTCGAGATGAGGACGAAACCCCATATGCCGGCGGC
>JBGTUD010000088.1:0-10050 GCA_041939405.1 Sphingopyxis sp.
CCTCGGGCTTGACGCCCGCATCGGCAAAGACCTTGCCCACCGGCGTGCTCGGCGCCAGCACCATCGCCAGCAGGATATTCTGGACCGCGACATATTCGCTGCCCGCCTTTGCGGCGACCTGTTCGGCCTGGTCGAGCAGGCGCACCGCGTCATTGTCGAGCCCCGGCGTCGCCTGCGCGCCCGACCCCGACACCGCGGGCACTTTGGCGAGAAGGGCGTCGATGCCTTGCACCGCGCGCGCCGTGTCGCCGCCGCTGTTCGCGATCAGCCCCGCGGCCATGCCCTGATTGTCTTCGAGCAGCGCCTTCGCGATATGCTCGGGCGAAATCCGCTGATGGTTCATGCGGATCGCGATCGTCTGCGCCGCCTGCAAAAAACCCTTGGCGCGGTCGGTGAATTTTTCGAGGTTCATATAGGATAAGCCCCTTTCTTATCGGCGAAGATAGTGTTGCTTTTTGGCAACACAAGGGGGGGTGCGTGGCCCTATCCCTCCCTGATCGTCATCGCGGCCGGGGCCGGGATCTCGCCGCCGCCTTTGGACGCTCGGTCGAGACCCCAGCCTCCGCCGGGGTGACGGATGAGGGAGGGGTTCACCTATTCTCCGCCGCGCGCGAACTGGTCGAGCAGGCGGACGCCAAAGCCCGTCATCCCCTTGGGCACGAGCGGGCTGGCCGACTCGCTGCGGTTGACGCCCGCGATGTCGAGATGCGCCCACGGCATATCGTCTGCGACGAAAAAGCCGATGAAATGGGCGCCAAGGCTGGCACCCGGACCTTGGCCCGACGCGATGTTGCGAATGTCGGCAATGTCGGACTTCATCTTGTCGGCATAATTTTTGTGCAGCGGCATCCGCCACAATTCCTCGCCGCTCGCGGTACCGGCGGCGAGCAGCGCGGCGGCAAGATTTTCGTCGCGCGAAAATAGGCCGGCATATTGATCGTCGAGCGCGCCGACGATCGACCCGGTGAGCGTCGCGATATTGACGATCGCACGCGGTTTATACTCGCTCGCAATATATTCATTGGCGTCGGCGAGGACGAGGCGGCCTTCGGCATCGCTGTTCAGCATTTCGATCGTCTTGCCCGACAGCGTGCGAACGACATCGCCGGGGCGCTGGGCGTTGCCGTCGGGCATGTTCTCGGCGAGCGCCGCGACCGCGACGATGTGGACGGGCGCTCGGGACTTGGCGAGCGACAGCGCGGCGCCAACGACCGACGCAGCGCCCGACATATCGCCTTTCATATTCCACATGCCGGTTCCGGGTTTCAACGAAATGCCGCCCGAATCGAAGGTGATGCCCTTGCCGATGAAGGCGGTCGGCGCGGCGGGCGCGCCCGCGCCGCGATAGCGCACCGCGAGCAGCCGCGATCCGCGCGGGCTACCCTGGCCGACGCCAACGATCGTTCCCATCCCCAGTCGCCGCATCGCCGCTTCGTCGAGCACCTCGATGCTCACCCCCGGAACGTCTGCAAACGCCGTGCGCACGCGCGCGACGAAGCTTTCGGGGTAGAGGACGTTCGCGGGTTCGTTGGCGAGATCGCGCGACAGGCGCACGCCATCGGCGAGCGGTTGCCAGCGCGCCGCGAAAGCGGCCTCGGCGGCCGAAGGATTGGCGCCAACGAGCGTGACGGGAGCGGCGGGCGGAGCCTTGCGGTCGACCGTCTTGTAACGGTCGAAGCGATACTGGCCGAGCGCATATCCATAAGCGACCTCGGCGGCCGAGGCGTCGCCAAAGGCGCCCGCGATAGCAACAGGATGCGCCTCGTCCTTCATCTCCTGTGCCGCCTTGCCGCCTGCCTCGGCAAGCGCAAGCGAGGAAGGCACCGGCCCGGCGCCGACGAGCAGGATGCGCGGATGCGCGCCGATACCGCGCAGCGACAGCGTCGATCCCGCCTTGCCCTCGAAGCTTGCGGCGGCGATCGCGGCTTCGACCGCCTGGCGCTCGGCTGTGGTGAGCTGGGCGCCGTCGAGCGGCGGCAGCGTCGCGTCGTTCATCACGATAACGAGCGCGGCGCCGGCCGGCGCGCGCGAGGCGAAACCGATCGCGCGTTCGGCGCTGTTCGGCGCGGTTGCCGGCGCGACCCCCGACCCGGTGACGCCCTGCGCCATCGCGCCGGGCGCAAGGACGAGCGAAAGGCAGGCCGAAAGAAGCAGTGTTTTCATGCGCATGGATGATGTTCCCCGTTGCTTGATGAGCTATCTCCTGCATAGCCCGCCGCCATCCGTCCGCAAATCCGGCTCGACGAACGACAGCGGCTTGCCATCGAACGACATGGTCGCCACAGATGCCGCGAGAGCGAAAGCGAAGGGATCGGCGATGCTGCGACGGACTTTTCTGGGATTTCTGTTGCTGTTGGCGCTTGCCGCCGTCTCGCTGGCCGTCTGGGAACCCTTGACGGCGGAGGCAACGGCCGCGCCTGCATTCAAGCCTGCCGATGTCCGCATCGCGCGCGACGGGTTCGGTGTGCCGCACATCTTTGGCAAGACCGACGCCGACGTCGCCTATGGTGTCGCCTATGCGCACGCCGAGGATGATTTTTCGACGCTCCAGGAAGTGCTGGCGATGACGCGTGGGCGCGCGGGCGCGATGCTGGGCGAAGATGGCGCAAAGGTCGATTATGCGGCCGCGCTGCTCGATATACGCGCGACGACGGCGCGCGACTGGCCGCGGCTGCCCGCCGATGTGCGCGCGCTGTTCACCGCCTATGCCGCGGGGCTCAACCATTATGCCGACAAGCATCCGGACGAGGTCCGGCTGTCGGGCCTGTTCCCGGTGACGGGCCAGGACATCGTCGCGGGTTTCGTGCTGCGCTCGCCCTTTTTCTTCGGCCTCGATTCGGTGCTCGGATCGCTTGTCGAGGGCAAGCCCATCAGGCGCGAGGGTGGTCCGGCGCTCGACGCCACGGGCAAGCTGGTCCCGCGCGAACTGACGCCGGCCGGCCGTGACCCAGCCGACAATGGGTCGAACGCGATGGCGGTCGCGCCCGCGCGCTCGGCCGATGGCGCGACGCGGCTCGTCTCCAATTCGCATCAGCCGTGGACCGGCGGCGTCGCCTGGTACGAACTGGTCGTCCATAGCGAGGAGGGCTGGGATTTCGCGGGTGCCAACTTCCCCGGGTCGCCCTATCCCTTCCTTGGGCACAACAAATATTTGGGCTGGACCAACACGGTGAACCGGCCCGACCTTATCGATGTCTACAAGCTTGTGCTGGATGAAAGCGGTGAGAATTACCGCTTCGACGGCGCGTGGCGCCCGCTCGAAAAAAAGCGTGTCTGGCTCAAGGTTAAATTCGGGCCCTTTGTCCTGCCGGTGCCGCGCACCGTCTATCGCTCGGTCCATGGTCCGGTCGTGAAGAATGACCGCGGCGCTTTCGCGATCCGCTATGCCGGGCAGGACCAGGCGGCGATGGTGACGCAATATTACCGGCTGAACAAGGCCAGGGATTTTGCCGAGTGGCGCGCTGCGATGGCGGGGCAGGGCGTTCCGGCGACCAATTTCGTCTATGCCGATGCCAGGGGCAATATCGGCCTTTTCTATAATGCGATGTTTCCCGACCGGCCTGCGGGGTTCAATTGGCGCGGCGTGCTGCCCGGCGACACGTCGGCCGCGGTCTGGACCAAGACATTGCCGTTCGACCGAGTGCCCGCGCTCGTCAATCCGCGTTCGGGCTATGTAATGAACGCGAACAACACGCCGTGGGTCGCCGCAGGGCCGGGCGACGAACTCGACGCGGCGGCCTTTTCGCCCCTGCTCGGGGTCGAGGACGACATGACGAACCGCGCGGTGCGGCTGATCGAGCTGTTCGAGGCGTCGGGTCAGATCGACGAGGCGCGGCTGAAGGCGATCAAATATGACACCGCCTATTCGCGGAGCGGCTATGCGAAGGCGTGGATCGACCGGCTGCTCGCGCTCGATACCAGGAGCGACCGGGCGCTTGCCGACGCGCAGGCGCTGCTGCGCAAATGGGACTGGAATCTGGATGGAAAGGGCAAGGGCGACGCGCTGGCGCTGATGGTGCTGCGCCCGGCGAACGGGCGGCACTATCAACGCCGCGACGCACCCGACCCGCGCGAGGTGCTGAGCGAAACCGTCGCGCATCTGCAGGAGCATTTCGGCGGGCTCGATCCGAAGCTTGGCGCCGTGCTGCGGCTCCGCCATGGCGAGGGGCCCAATCGGATCGACCTGCCGCTCGACGGCGGCAACGACACGGTGCGCGCCTCGACGCTGTGGGACGCCGAACCCGACGGGCGGCTGAAGGTCCGTCACGGCGACAGCTTTATCATGTTCGTGACATGGGATCGGGCCGGGCAGGTCCGATCCGAATCGATCCAGCCTTTCGGTGCGGCGACGACGCGCCCCGACAGCCCGCACTATAACGATCAGGCGCCGCTATTCGTGCGCCACCGGTTGAAACCGGTGCTGTTCGACCCCGCGACGTTGCTGGCCAGCGGGGCGCGTTTCTATCGGCCTTGAAAGGCGTGGGGGGCTGTCCTAGACCATTGATACAGTGCCGTTCGGCACCCCATATTCCGCAGGCCCTGCCTGCGCGCCTTGACCCAGGGGATTTTCATGGCTCGCTTTCGCCGTTTCACTCTCGCTCTTGCCCTGTCGACATCGCTCGTCGCCGCGGCGCCCGCCTTTGCCAAGGCCGTCGATCCGGCGCCGGTCGCCGATCTCGTGAAGGCGGTCGACATTCCCTATCAGGCCTTCACGCTCGATAATGGCCTGCGCGTCATCGTGCACGAGGATCGCAAGGCGCCGGTCGTCGCGGTATCGGTGTGGTACCGCGTCGGATCGAAGCATGAGCCGAAGGGCAAAACGGGGTTCGCGCATCTGTTCGAACATCTGATGTTCAACGGTTCGGAGAACGCCCCGGGCGATTTTTTCGAACCGTTGCAGCAGGTCGGCGCGACCGATTTCAACGGCACCACCTTCCTCGACCGCACCAATTATTTCGAAACGGTGCCGACGGGGGCGCTCGATCGTGCGCTGTTTCTGGAAAGCGACCGTATGGGGCATTTGCTCGGCGCGGTGACGCAGGAAAAGCTCGATAACCAGCGCGGCGTCGTCCAGAACGAAAAGCGCCAGGGCGATAACAATCCCTATGGCCTGCTGCGCTACGAGATTTTCGAGAATCTCTTTCCCAAGGGCCACCCTTACCACCACAGCACCATCGGTTCGATGGCCGACCTTAATTCGGCGAGCCTCGACGATGTGAAAAAATGGTTCACCGATAATTATGGCCCCAATAATGCCGTGCTGGTGCTGGCCGGCGACATCGACCTGGCGACGGCAAAAGCCAAGGTCGAGCATTGGTTCGGCGACATCCCCCGCGGCCCCGAGGTCAAGTCCCCGGCCGTGTCGGTTCCGACGCTGCCCGCGCCGCTCGCCAAGGAGGTCAAGGACCTCATCCCCACAACGCGCATTTATCGCATGTGGGCGATCCCCGGTCTCAACGACCCCGAATCCGTACCGCTGCAAATGGCGATGAGCGTGCTCGGCGGCCTGTCGTCGTCGCGGCTCGACAATGCGATGGTCCGCAAGGATCCGGTGGCGGTCAGCGTGTCGGCCTATGCCCAGCCGTTCGAGGATGCGGGCATTCTGCTTGTCCAGGCCGATGTGAAGGACGGGGTCGAACCCGCCGTCGTGGCGGAGCGGCTGGATCGGGAAATCGCGACGTTCCTCGCAACCGGCCCGACGGCCGACGAATTGCAGCGCGCCGCGGCAAGCTATCTCGGCACCGCGATCGCCGGGCTTGAATCGGTGGGCGGCTTCGGCGGCAAGGCGGTCGCGCTGGCTGAGGGCGCGCTCTATTCGAACGATCCCGGCTATTACAAGGTCGAGCTCGACCGGCTGGCGAAGGCGACGCCCGAAGCGGTGAAGGCGGCCGCGAATAAGTGGCTGTCGCGCCCGGCCTTCTCGCTGACCTATACCCCCGGCGAGCGCACCGAAGGCGGCGAGAATCGCGGGGGCGCCGTGACGGCGGGCAAGGCCGCGGCGGCGGTCGCGCCCGACCGCTACTGGAACCCGGCGCTTGGTGACGTCGGCCCCGATACGGGCCTCGGCACATCGATCGCCGACCGCTCGCAGCTTCCGGCAGTAGCCGGGCTCAAGGCGCTCGATTTCCCGACCATCGAGCGCGCGAAGCTCAAGAACGGGATCGAGGTCGTCTTCGCAAAGCGGAGCGCCGTGCCGACGGTGAATGTCGCGGTCAGCTTCGACGCGGGCTATGCCGCCGACCCGCGCAGCGCGCTCGGCACCCAGTCGCTGATGCTCAGCCTGATGGACGAGGGCACGACCAAGCTCGATTCGATCGCCTTCGCCGAGGCGAAGGAACGGCTTGGCGCGCAGATCGACGGATCGGCGAACGCCGACGAGACAATTTTCAGCCTGTTCGCGCTGAAACCCAATCTGGCGCCCTCGCTGGCACTGCTCGCCGACTATATCCGCAATCCCGCGTTCGACGCGAAGGAGCTGGAACGAGTACGGGCGCAGCAGCTCAACCGATTGAAGGCCGAACTCAACAATCCCAACGCGATCGCCTCGCGCGTGCTGGCGCCCGTGCTTTACGGGGCCGAGCATCCCTATGGCATCCCGCCATCGGGCCTCGGCAATGCGAAGTCGGTGGCGGGCGCGACGCGCGAACAACTCGCGGACTTTCATTCGACGTGGGTGCGTCCGGACCTCGCAACGATCTTTGTCGTCGGCGACACGACGCTGAAAGAGGTGACGCGCCAGCTCGACGCCGCGTTCGGCAACTGGAAGGCGCCCGCGACGCCGAAACCGACCAAGCATTTCGAAATCGCCATTCCAAAGCCCCAGCCGCGCATCCTGCTCGTCGACCGGCCGAAATCGCCGCAGTCGGTGATCCTGGCGGGCCGGGTGATCGATGCGAAGGGCGGCGACAAGCTGGAGGTGCTGCGCGCGGCGAACGATATTTTCGGCGGCAATTTCCTGTCGCGCTTCAACATGAACCTGCGCGAGACAAAGGGCTGGTCGTACGGCGTGCGCACGCGCATCTCGGCCGACAAGGACCGGCTGTCGTGGGTCGCGGCGGCGCCGGTGCAGGCCGATCGCACCGGCGATTCGATCAAGGAGTTGCAAAGCGACCTTCGCGCGTTCCTTGCCGACAAGGGGGTGACGGCCGAAGAGCTGGAGCGCACGATCAACGGCAATGTGCGCGAGCTTCCCGGCAGTTTCGAAACGTCGGGCGACGTGCTCGGCGGGCTGCGCACGATCGCCAAGTTCGGCCGCGCCGACGATTATTATGAAACGCTCGCGGCAACCTATGAGGCGATGACTGCCGAAGAGATCGACGCTGCAGCGCGCGCGACATTCAGCGTCGATGACCTTGTCTATGTCGTCGTCGGCGATGCAGCGGTGGTGAAACCGCAGCTTGACGGATTGGGCCTGCCCGTGGAAACGGTGTCTCCCGCTAACTAACATCAGTTTCAGTAAGGAGAGCGCATATGTCCCAAGTCGATGGCAGCTATGATTGTGTCACCAAGTCGCCGATGGGCGACCAGAAATCGGTCTTCACCGTCAAGAGCGACGGTGACAGCTTCACCGGCCAGAATGCCGGGGCGATGGGTTCGCTCGACGTCGAAAACGGCAAGGTCGACGGGAACAAGTTGACCTGGACCATGAATATGAAGGTGCCGATGCCGATGACGCTCGAATGCGAAGCGACGATCGACGGCGACGCGCTGACCGGCACGATCAAGGCCGGTGCCTTCGGATCGATGGCGATGACCGGCACGCGCCAGGGTTGATCCGCCTCCGAACCAAAGAGGGGCCGCCTTGCCGCACTGGCAGGGCGGCCCTTTTCGTTGAATAGCATTGTGGCCCGACAAATTCTGACGTCGGGGCTATCCAAAGCGGTCGAGCAGGCCCATATCCGCCGCCATGCATAAAATGACCGACTCCCCCCAACGGTCCCGCATGCCCGGCGACCGCGAAATGGTTTTCATGATGGCGATGGTGATGGCGCTGAACGCGCTCGCGATCGATTCGATGCTGCCTGCGCTCCCCGCGATGGGCGACGGGCTTGGCGTGACGGTGGCGAACGACCGCCAATATATCATCTCGACCTATCTCCTGGGGATCGGTGTGGGCTCGCTATTCTATGGCCCGCTTGCCGACCGGTTCGGGCGCAAGGGCGTGCTGGTGCCGGCGCTTTTTGCCTATATCGCCTTTTCGGTCGGCTGCGGGCTCGCGACCAGCTTTCCGCTCATGCTGGTTCTCAGGTTCGGGCACGGTGCGGTTTCGGCGGCGCTCGGCGTGGTGGTCGTCGCGGTGATCCGCGACCTGTTTGCGGGCGATGCGATGGCCAGGCGGCTGTCGCTGATTTTCCTGGTCTTTATGATCGTGCCGATCATCGCGCCCGCGATCGGGGCGGGCATTGTCGCCATCGCCAACTGGCGCGCCATCTTCATTGTGCTCGCCGCGATGGGCGGCGTGATGCTGCTGTGGCTTCGGCGCCTGCCGGAAACGCTCGAGTCCGCCAATGTCCGGCCGCTCGACTGGCGGACGATGGTGGCGGGCTGGGGCGTGGTCACGCGTCATCGCCGCGCCGCGGGCTATATGCTTGCCTCGGGGCTGATGCAGGGCGCGCTCTATGGCTATCTCAACAGCAGCGAGCAGATCATCGGCGAGGTGTTCGACGCGCGCGCGATGTTCCCGCTGGTTTTCGCGGTCGTGGCGGTCGGCATAGCCATCGCCAATTTTTCCAACGCCGCGATCGTCGAGCGTTTTGGCGCGCGCCGCGTCTCGCAGACCGCGGTTTTCGTCTATATGGCGGTCGCGCTTGCGCAGATTGTGGCCGCGCTCAGCGGCGCCGAGACCTTGTGGATGTTCACGCTGCTGATGATGGTCAATGTCGGCCTGATCGGCTTTATCGGCAGCAATTTCGGGTCGATCGCGATGGAGGACTTCGGCCAGATGGCGGGCATCGCCTCTTCCTATCAAAGCTTTGCCAAGACCTTGCTCGCCGCCATCGCGGGGGCGGCGATCGGCCAGCAATATGACGGCACCACCCTGCCGCTCGCGATCGCCTTTCTGATTGCCGGTGTCGCCGGCTTGCTGCTGGTAATCTGGGCCGAGCGCGGCAAGCTGTTCACCCGTCCCGGAACCGCGCCGCGCGCGCCCTTCTGACCGGCAAAAGAAAGGGGGCCGCGGCCCCCTTTCCCTTATCATCATGCGCCTCAGTCGAGCGACGGAACCGGCGGGACCGGCTGCGGCGGCGCATCGGGGTCGTCCTCGTGCACCTCGATGATGCCGCGGCCGACGTGGCTCTTGCGATAGCCATAAAGGAAATAGAGCACGAGCCCGATTGCCCCCCACACGGGCAGCACCATCTTCGCGTCGAACGGCAGGTTGAGGTAGAGGCCGAGGGTGCCGAGGATCGCCAGCGGCGCGATGATCCACACCAGCGGCGTGCGGAAGGGGCGGTGGCGGCCGGGATCCTTGACGCGCAGCGCGAGCACCGCGATCGCCACCATGAAGAAGGCGAAGAGCGTGCCCGAGTTCGAAATGTCGGCGAGCTTGCCCACCGGCAGGAAGGCGGCGAAGCAGGCCACCGCGACGCCGGTGATCATCGTCACGACGTGCGGCGTTTTCCACCGGGGGTGGATCGACGCGAGCTTTTCGGGAAGCAGGCCGTCGCGCGCCATCACAAAGAAGATGCGCGTCTGGCCGAAAAGCATGATCAGGATCACCGACGGCAGCGCGAGGAAGGCGGCGATGCCGATGGCATTGCCGATCGCAGGATAGCCGATTTCACGCAGCACATGCGCCAGCGCCTCGCGTGAACAAACGAGCGGTTCCTGACCCAGCGCGGCAAGCGAGGCGCAGCGTTCGGCGAGCGCGGTCGAACCCGGCGAGAGGATTTCGCCCGCGGCGCCCGAAACCGGCTGTGCCCCCATGGTTCCGATCGCGCCAGCAGCGACGAGCAGGTAGAAGATGGTGCAGATACCGAGCGAGGCGATCAGCCCGATGGGAACGTTGCGCTGCGGATTCTTCGTTTCTTCTGCGGCGGTCGAAACCGCGTC
>JBGTUD010000089.1:0-10030 GCA_041939405.1 Sphingopyxis sp.
TCCTCGGGCCGTTCGTCGACGAGGAGGACACTCAGATAGACTTCGGGGTGATTGTCGGTGCTCGCCTTGGCGATATTCTGCAGCAGGACGGTCTTGCCCGTGCGCGGCGGCGCAACGATGAGCGCGCGCTGGCCTTTGCCCTGCGGACTGACGAGATCGATCACCCGCGCCGACTTGTCCTTGACCGTTGGATCGACGGTGTCGAGCGAGAGTTTCTGGTTCGGATAAAGCGGCGTCAGATTGTCGAAATTGACGCGATGCCGAACAACCTCGGGCTCGTCGAAATTGACGCTGATCAGCTTGGTCAGCGCAAAATAGCGTTCGCCGTCGCGCGGTGCGCGAATCTCGCCCTCGACCGTATCGCCCGTGCGCAGACCATATTTGCGGACCTGGTTGGGCGAAACATAGATGTCATCGGGACCGGCGAGATAATTGGCTTCCGACGAGCGCAGGAAACCGAAGCTGTCGGGCAGAACCTCGATCGTCCCCGATCCGATGATTTCCTCACCCTCTTCGGCAAGTTCTTTCAGGATCGAGAACATCAGATCCTGCTTGCGCAGTGTCGATGCGCCCTCGACGCCCAGTTCCTCGGCCATTTCGACGAGCTGTGCGGGCGATTTATTTTTGAGTTCTTTAAGATGCATGGATGGATTCCGGGTAGATATATCGGGAGTAAGTCAGACCAAAATTCGGCGCACCGCCGGGGTGCCTATCCGGCCGAGGGACGACCGTATCGATAGCAACGGCGCGGGGGACGCGCCGCCCGCTTGGGATGCGGGGTTGACCGGCCCCTATAACCGGGCCGGGTTCAAGTCAATCGGGCTGCGCCGGGCGGCAGTGATTCAAGGTCGGACGACGGCAAGAATGACGATGATCGCCGCGGCGACACCGGGCACTTCGTTGAGCAGTCGAAGCTGTTTTTCGCTCAAGGGACGCTCGCCCTTTTTCAGCTTCTTGAAATAGCCGATCATCCACCCGTGATAGCCCGACAGTGCAATCACCAGCAGCAATTTAGCGATGAACCAGCCCTCGCGCCAATAGGCGCCGTTGAAGGCGAGCATCAGGCCGAAAATCCACACGATGATCAGCGAGGGGTTTAAGATGATCTTGCGCAACCGGTCTTCGCGCTCGATCCACTTCCGATCCTCGTCGGACCCGACCGCAGCCTGCTGGTGATACACGAAAAAGCGCGGCATCATGAACAGGCCCGCCATCAGGAAAATCACGAAAATGATGTGCGCGGCTTTGACCCAAAGCATCGTCACCCCCAGAAATCCCGCCCAGTCTGCCATATTATCCGCCGCGAACGCGCTTGATGAGATGTTCGACATGGGCGATCGGCGTGTCCGGAACGATCCCATGGCCAAGGTTGAAGATATGGGGACGCGCCGGGAAAGCTGCAAGGATTCGGTCAATCGCCGCGTCGAGCGCTTCGCCACCTGCCACAAGGGCGAGCGGGTCGAGATTGCCTTGCACCGGCAGGTGCGGCGGCAAGGCGGCGTCGGCCCAGGCAGGGTCGACCGTCTCGTCGAGCCCGATGGCATCGACCCCGGTTTCATCGGCATAGGCGCGCAGCTTGCCGCCCGCCCCTTTCGGGAAACCGATGACCGGCGTGTCGGGGTGCAACCTCTTCAGGCGCTGCACGATCTCGGCATTAGGGGCAATCACCCATTTTTCATATTGCGCCGGGGACAGGCTGCCCGCCCAGCTGTCGAAAAGCTGTACGGCGTCGACGCCATTCTCGATCTGGCCCGATAGATAGATAACGCTGAGATCGACGATCGCATCGACGATCGCCTGAAATGCCGCGGGATCGCCAAACGCCATGCGCCGCGCCGCAGCCTGGTCTTTCGATCCCTGCCCCGCGACCATATAGGTCGCGACGGTCCACGGGCTGCCTGCAAAGCCGAGGAAGGTCGTTTCCACCGGCAGCGATGCCGCGACACGCGCGACGGTCGCATAAACCGGATCGAGCCGCTGCGGCGCGGCTTCGAGCGACGTCAAGGCGCTGTCGACGAGCGGCGGCGCCAGCCGCGGACCCTCGCCCGTTTCGAACCATAAATGCTGGCCGAGCGCGTGCGGGATAACGAGGATGTCCGAAAAGAGGATCGAGGCGTCGAACCCGAAACGGCGGATGGGTTGCAGCGTAACTTCGGCCGCAGCCTCGGGATCGTAACAAAGCTCGAGGAATCCGCCCTTGGTTTCCCGCAGCGCGCGATATTCGGGCAGATAGCGGCCATTTAAAAATCCTCCGGCAAAAAACGCGGCCCGCACTTTGGCCAGATAGCGGCCAGCCTGGCGCATCAGCCAGAGCGGCGGCCGCTCCTGCCGTACCCCGCGCAATGTCGCGAGGAGATTTTTCGGTGACGCTTTCACGCGGCCCCTCTTTCTCTCTTCATATATATTTAAAGATGATTGTGGTGGTTTGTAGGTCGGCGGACAAAGCGGCTTTAGGCCTCGGCGCCCGTTTTGCCAACAGCTTGACTCCAGCGACCATGGGTCGCGCCTTGGAGTCGATGGCGGCCATTCCCGTAATTCACAGCCTGTGGATAAGATTCATCCCTTGTGGACAAGAGGGAGGGTTGAATCGAGACGGCCGGGGAGGAATTACTCCTGCCGGAATCCTCCCGGCGGTTATGCCGAAATTTATCCACAGGCGCATTTCTTCGGATCTTTGGGCAGGCTCGGCACCGGCGCGATCCGGGATTGCCTTTTTCGCTACTTTGCCGCCATGGTCGCGCGATGGGCCGGCTCCACCTGCATCTTATATCCGACTCCACGGGCGAAACGCTCGAAAATATTGCCAAAGCGGCGATCGCGCAGTTCGACGATGTCGAAGTTGTACGTCATTTCTGGCCGATGGTGCGATCGGAATCGCATCTCGACCGGATCATGGCCGAAGTGCAGGCAAGCCCCGGCATGATCCTTTTTACGCTCGTCAACGGCGATTTGCGCAGCAGTCTGGAACGGCGTGCCGGGCTGCTCAACCTGCCGACCGTCGCCGCGCTCGACGCCGTGACCGATGCCCTGTCGCGAATGCTGGGACAGGAAGCAAAGGCGCGTCCCGGCCGCCAGCATGTTCTCGACGCCGCTTATTTTGCGCGCGTCGAAGCGATTCAATTCACCGTCGCGCACGACGACGGGATCGGCTGGGAAAATTGGGAACAGGCGGACATCGTGCTTGCGGGCGTGTCGCGTACGTCGAAGACGCCGACGAGCATCTATCTCGCCAACCGGGGGTTCAAGACCGCGAACATCCCGATTGTTCCCGAATCGCCGCCGCCCGACGCCTTGTTCAACCTGAAGCGCCCGATGGTCGTCGGGCTTACGACCGGGCTCGACCGGCTGGTGCAGGTGCGCCGCAATCGCCTGCTTTCGCTCAACCAGGCGCCCGAAACCTCCTATGTCGACGACGAACGCGTCAAGGCTGAAATCGCCTTTGCGCGGCGCATGTTCGCCGACAATGGCTGGCCGGTGATCGACGTGACGCGGCGTTCGATCGAGGAAACCGCCGCTGCGGTGATCAAACTGGTCGAAGATCGGTCGTCGGCATGACCTTGCTCCTCGCCTCGCAAAGCAGCGGCCGCGCCGCGATGTTCCGCGCCGCCGGGCTCGATTTCGACACCAGCGCCGCGCACATCGACGAGGAGGCGCTCACCGCCTCGCTTCTCGCAGCCGGACAGACACCGCGCAACATCGCGGACGCGCTCGCCGAAGCCAAGGCGGTCAAAATTTCATCGCGCCTGCCGGGCATCACGGTGATCGGTGCCGATTCGACGCTGGCGCTCGATGACGGTTCGATGCTGTCCAAACCGGAAAGCCCCGGAGAGGCCGGCGATCATCTTCGCCGCATGGCGGGCAGCCGCCATCGCTTGTTCAGCGCTGCGGTGGCCGCCCGCGACGGCGCGCCGGTCTGGCGCGCGGTCGGCGAGGCGAAGCTGTGGATGCGCCCCTTGTCGGAGGGCTTTATCGCCGACTATGTCGCGCAAAACTGGGACAGCATCCGCTGGACCGTCGGCTGCTATGAAATCGAAGGAGCGGGCGTGCAATTGTTCGACCGGGTCGAGGGCGACCCCTGGACCATCATCGGCATGCCGATGCTTCCCTTGCTGGCGTGGCTGCGTGCCACCGGGCTCGCCCCGCAATGAGCAAGCCCTACGCCGAGGTCATTGGCGATCCCATCGCCCAGTCGAAATCGCCGTTGATTCATAATTTCTGGCTCGAGGCGCTCGGAATCGCAGGCGATTACCGGCGCTTCCACGTACCGGTTGATACGCTTGCGGACTATATCGCGGAAGCCCGCATCGACGCCGATTGGCGCGGATGCAACGTAACCATGCCCCATAAGCAGGCGATCATGGATCTCGTCGACGATCCCGGCGACATTCGCGGCACCATCGGGGCGATGAACACCGTTGTGCGCCAGCCCGACGGGTCGGTCATCGGTACCAACACCGATGCTGCGGGCTTCTATGCACCGCTTGCCGAGATCGACCTTGAAGGAGCGCCGGTCGCGGTTGTCGGGGCGGGCGGTGCGGCGCGGGCCGTGCTGTTCGCGCTCGCGCGGGCGAAGGTTGGGCCGGTGACGATCATCAATCGCAGCCCGCTCAAGGCGATGGGCCTGCTCGCCACCTTCGGCCTCAAGGGCGAGGTCGTCGGGCTCGATGCGCAGCTTCCGCCGGTATCGCTGCTTGTCAATTCGAGCAGCCTTGGCATGACCGGAAACGCGCCGCTCGAGCTCGACCTGACCCCGTTGCCGGACGATGCGATCGTGTACGACCTTGTCTATTCGCCGCTCCGGACTGGCCTCCTCACCACAGCCGAAGCGCGCGGGCTCGCCACGGTCGACGGACTCGATATGCTGATCGGCCAGGCGGCGCTGGCCTTCGAGCTGTTTTTCGGGGCGCCGCCGCCCGAGGGCCGCGACGACGAGCTGCGCGCGCTGCTGGTCGCGTAAGATATTCCCCATGCGACATTTCAAGCGCCCGCACCTGCCGCTCCGCCGCCCCTTCCTGCTTGGCCTCACCGGTTCGATCGGCATGGGGAAATCGACCGCGGCGGCGATGTTCGAACGCGAGGGCGTTCCCGTGTTCGACGCCGATGCCGAGGTTCACCGGCTGCAAGGGCCCGGCGGTGCGCTGGTCGCGGCGATCGAGGCGCGCTTTCCCGGAACCACCGGGCCGCGGGGTGTCGACCGGCAAAAGCTGGGAGCAATCGTGCTCGGTAACACGCACGAACTTGCCGCGCTCGAAGCGATCGTCCATCCTGCGGTGTCGCGCGCCCAGAAACGCTTTCTGGCCCGGAACCGCGCGCGCGATGTCGTCGTGCTCGACATTCCCCTGCTTTTTGAAAAGGGCGGCTGGCGGCGTGTCGGCGCAATCGCCGTCGTGTCGGCGCCCGCATGGATGCAGCGTCGGCGCGTGATGCGCCGCCCCGGCATGACCGCGGCAAAACTGAAGGCGATCCGCCGTTTGCAGGTGCCCGATCGCGTCAAGCGCGCGCGCGCCGATTTTATTATCGAAACGGGCCGACCGAAAAGCGAAACCAGGCGTCAGATTCGTTTCATCGCCTCTTGTTTCCGCGCCCGATAGGGTCCAGATTATCGGTTCGATGCGCGAGATTATTTTCGATACCGAAACCACGGGTTTCGATCCCAAGACCGGGGACCGGCTGGTCGAAATCGGATGTGTCGAACTGGTGGACCGCCGCGAAACGGGTGTCACCTTCCACGCCTATTTCAATCCCGAACGCGACATGCCTGCCGCTGCCGAAGCTGTTCACGGCCTGTCGAGCCAGTTTCTGTCGGACAAGCCGCTCTTTGCCACGCGTGTCGACGAGTTGCTCGAATTTTTCGGCGACGCGCCGCTGATCGCCCATAATGCGGCGTTTGACTTCGGCTTCGTCAATGCCGAACTGGCGCGCATCGGCCGCCCGGCGCTCGACATGGCGCGCATGTGCTGCACCGTCCAAATGGCGCGCAAGCTCCATCCGGGTGCCAAGCACAGCCTCGACGCACTTTGTACCCGCTATGGCATCGACCGCAGCCACCGCATCAAGCACGGCGCGCTGCTCGATGCCGAGCTGCTCGCGCATCTCTATATCGAAATGACCGGCGGGCGGCAGATCGGCCTCGGCCTCGCATCGTCCGCTGCACCTATGGTTTCACCGGCGGCGGATTCGGCCACCCGACGCGATTCCGCGCGGCCCTTTCGCGAACCGAGGCCCCATATGGCGTCGACCGCCGAACTGGCGCGCCACGCCGAATTTGTCGCAGGGCTGAAACAGCCGCTGTGGCTCGATACGATGTAACGGCTCTCCCGTCGTCGTTGCATCGGCCATATAAGGAGAAGAAGAATGGACATCCGCGTCTCTGGCCACCAGATCGAAACCGGCGAAGCGCTTCAGGCGCATGTCGCGGACCGGATGAACGCGATTGCCGACAAATATTTCTCGCGCGCGATCGGCGCGCACGCAACCTTCGGCAAGGGGCCGCACGACAGCTTTCAGTGCGACATTGTGGCGCATGTCATGCAGGGGCTGGTGTTGAAGGGTCACGGCCAGGCGCAGGATGCGCACGTCGCCTTCGAGGGCGCGGCCGATCGTATCGAAAAGCAGCTCAGGCGTTACATGCGACGATTGAAGGATCGCAGCAATGGACCGGCTGAGCCGTCGCCGACGATTGATGAAATCGCCGACAATGCGAGTTACACGGTCTTCGATCCGGGAGCCGACGAAGAAGAGGCCGGCGACGCGCCGGCGATCGTCGCCGAAACGCGCGTCGATATACCCAACAGCAGCGTATCCGACGCCGTGATGATGCTCGATCTGCGCAACACCAATGCGCTGCTGTTCGTCAACAGCAAGACCGGGGCTCATAATATGGTCTATCGCCGCGACGACGGTACGATCGGCTGGGTCGAGCCACGATAGCACTGGATTTTCTCCGCCATTCGGCTTAAGGGCCGCGCCCAATGACGCCCTAAGCCGGGATGGCGGTGGGGCTGCCGCGACGAATCCGCGACCGCTTGCCAGCCGATATTCTGGTGGTGTCCGCTATTTGACAAGATTTGACCCGACAATGAATCTTTCTTCCCTTCTCTATCCGGCGACCGTGCGCGCGCACGTCCCGATCGATTCGAAAAAGGCACTTTTCCCCTATGTTGGCGACCTCGCCAGCCGCTCGCTTGGCCTTGATGCAGGGGAAGTGAGCGAAGCCCTGCTCGAACGCGAGCGGTTGGGATCGACGGGCTTTGGCCGCGGCATCGCTTTGCCGCACGCCAAGATGGCGGACCTCGGCGGCGTACGCGGCCTTTTCCTCCAGCTTGCCCGGCCGGTCGATTTCCAGGCGGTCGACGGTTTGCCGGTCGACCTGCTCTTTGTGCTGCTGTCGCCGCTCGACGCGGGCGCCGACCATCTGAAGGCGCTGGCGGGCGTCTCGCGGATGCTGCGCAACGAGGCGATCGCCGAACGGCTGCGCGGCGCCAAGAATGACGAGGCGCTTTACGCGCTGCTCGCCGACACCGAAGCGCGTGACGCGGCATAACGCCGCGGCGCGAATGGGCCGATGACTCGGCTGAAAAGCCGCTTTCTTGTCGATCTGCTGATCCGGCGTGCCGAGGCGGCGGGCGGCTTTGCGGCTGTCATCGCCCGCGGGGATGACAGCTCGGGAATCATCCTGGTCCAATGTTGTCACCGCGGCGAGCCCGGTCCCCTGCTTGAACGGCGTTTCGGGCTCGATGGCCATTATATTTGGGAAGCCGTAGGACCCGACGACCCGAAAGATGGTGAATCCTGCGCAAATTATCGGATGCGGCGGCAAAAGGCCGATCCCGATTTGTGGATCGTTGAACTGGACATCGCAGATGCGGCACAGCTCGTCGCGGAGTGGGCTGCGTTAACTTGACTCTGTTGCGGCGCACAATAGCTGGCGCGCATTCGATAACGCGTAGGTCGGCCTGCGGGTTGCACTGTCCTTGCAATGCGCCCGGCAAAACAGGTTGGACACGCAGTCGGACGATGACCGCAGGCGGCGATGCCGGATCAATTCCCCCGCCTGATTTGTGAGGTTCGGTTCATCGGCCGCACTTTTGACGGACAATATGAGTCGCATTCTGAACGTGGCCAGCGTGGCCGCCGTCGGCATGACTGCCGCGACCATGCTGCTTCTGGCGGAACCCGGCCTTGCAAGCGATCTTGCTGCCGACGCCAATCTTCCCGCCATCGCGCTGCCCGGTGCGGACATGCCCGAGGCAGAGACGGCGGACTTGCCGGTCGAAACCGAACAGCCGACCGGGATGTCCGGCGATATACAGGACGAACGCGTCCTTCCGATCAAAGACGAACCCGAATCCGAACCGCCGGTAACGGCAGCTTCGCTTGCCGCGCTTGTTGCCGCGACGCCGAAACCGGAAAAGATCGACCGCGAACTGCGCTGCCTTGCCGGGGCGGTCTATTTCGAATCGCGCGGCGAATCGCTTCCGGGCCAGCTTGCGGTCGCGCACGTCGTGATCAATCGCGCCCAGTCGGGCCGCTTCCCCGCCAGCATGTGCGGCGTCGTGTATCAAAAGCGCCAGTTCAGCTTTGTTCGCGGCGGCCGAATGCCGGCGATCCGTGAAGGGGCTCAGTGGGACCGGGCCATAGCGATCTCGCAGATCGCGCTTGAAGGCAGCTGGAAGAATCATGCGCCGGGCGCACTTTTTTTCCACGCCCGCTATGTCGCGCCCGGCTGGCGCAAGACACGGATCGCGCAGATCGACAATCACATCTTCTATCGCTGAGCGCCCGGACTCCCCTCGCGTTTCCTGATGGGTAAGGATCTGCCCGATCCCGTTCATTGCCAAGCCATCAAAGCTGGCGCATGATATGAGCATGATGCGTCATTTTTCCGTCGCCCTGCCCCTGGCAGCGGCGCTTGCGCTCGGCGGATGCGCCACGGCCGTCCCTCCGGTCGAGGTCACGCGTTTCCACAGCAACGCTGTTGCCGGCTGGGCGCCGGGGACGCGCTATAGCGTCGATGCCGAGCCGCTTGGCGTCGTGGCCGAAGGCGCCGCTCCGCCTTCGCTCGAATGGAACAGCTATCGCAGCGCGGTCGAGCGTCAGTTGCAGCTGCAAGGTCTTGCACCCGCGCCCGACGGCGCGCGCGCGCCGCTCAAGGTTCGCATCGGTTTCGATCGCGCGAGCCACGAAAGCGCGGGCCGGCGATCGCCGGTATCGGTCGGCGTCGGCGGGTCGACCGGCAGCTATGGGTCGGGCGTGGGGCTCGGCGTCGGAATCAATCTCGGCGGCGGATCGCGGCGGATGACCGACCTTCAGCTTTCGGTTCGCATCGACGATGCCGCAACCGGCCAGGCGCTGTGGGAAGGCCGCGCGCTCACGGCCGTGCCTGCCAAGGCTCCGGCTAACCAGCCGAGTGTGGCCGCGGCGAAATTGGCCGAAGCCTTATTCAAGGACTTCCCCGGCGAATCGGGACGCACTATCAGCGTCCGATGACCATCACCATCAACGCCGCTTTCGACAGCGGCAATATCGTCGTGGACGCCATCGACGGCACCTCCGCCCGCCTGTCGATCCGCAAGGATCGCGAATCGGATTTTTTCCAGTGGTTCCATTTCCGCGTCGCCTGTGCGGCCGGTGACGCGCTGGAACTAGCGATCACCGGACTGGAGGCTTCGGCCTACCCTGACGGCTGGCCCGGCTACGCGGCGTGCGCAAGCTATGATCGCGAACATTGGTTCCGGCTCGACACAGGCTATGACGCGGGAACCCTGACGATCCGGCACAATGCGGAGGGCCCGCTTCTCTGGATCGCCTATTTCGCACCCTATTCGATGGAGCGTCACCAGGACCTCGTGGCATCGGTCGCCGAATATGAGGGCGTGACCTATCGTTGCCTTGGCACCAGCCTGGAGGGCCGGCCGATCGACTGCCTCGAAATGGGGAGCGGCGAAACGCAGGTCTGGCTCTATGCGCGCCAGCACCCCGGCGAAAGCATGGCCGAATGTCGACGAGCATGCTGCCGGCCGGCTTCCTG
>JBGTUD010000090.1:0-9989 GCA_041939405.1 Sphingopyxis sp.
CACGGAAACGCGTCGGTCGCCCCGCCCCAGAGCAGCAGGCCGGCGCCGGCGGTCGTCGCCGCCCACGAGAGCCGCATCGTCGCCACCGCGCCGAAGCGCGTCGCGAAGGTGGTTGTGCCGACCGCGCGGTCGGCGACGACGTCGACCGCCATCGTGGGGCAGTAGAACGCGACGAGGTAGCAGACGACCGAGGCGAAGTAGAGTCGCGGGAATTCGCCCAGCGGCTGCGAGAGCGACCAGCCCGCCAGCGGCAGCAGGAAGCCGAGGCTGGCGCCGTTGGCGGCGATGTCGAGGCCGGGCCGTTCCTTGAGCCGCAGCGGCGCGATGTTGTAGGCGAGCGAAATCGCCGTGAGGCCGAGCAGGCAAAGCAGGAAATCGCGTCCCGCGAGCGCCGCCAGCGCCAGCGTCGCGACCTGCAGCGCGCCAAAGAGCGCCCATCCGGCTGCCGGGGTGAGGTCGCCCCGCACGAGCAGGCTGAACGCCTTGCGGGGATTCCGCCGGTCGATATCGAGGTCGCAGAGGTGGTTCAGGACGAAACTGCTCGCCGTCAGGAGCGCGACCGTCGCTAACCCGAGCAGGCCGGCGCGGCTGCCCCACTCCTGCGCGCCGACGATGAAACCAATCTGGAACGGTACCAGCGCGACCAACCAGAACTCGACGCCGATGAACCGCAGCCAGAGTCGCAAGGGCTCGCGCACGCCGGCGAACCGCTCGGGCGCTTAATGAAGCCGGGGGCAGCCGTTCCGGGCGCACTCTTAATTCAGGGGCGACGCGTCGCCGCGCGATGAGCGATGACTTTGCGTATGCGCACGGTCGCGACGACATCGTCTGGATGTCGCAGAACACCAACCATCTGCCGACGCATCCCGCTATCGAAGAGGCAATCCGCGACTCGGCTGCCAGCCACGAGTTCAACAAGTATCCGCTCGCGAAGGGGCTGCCGCGGCTGCGCGAGCTCATCCTGGAGGATCTGGGCCTGCCCGACTTCGGGATACACATCACTAACGGCGGCACCGAGGCGCTCTACTGCCTGATGCGCTATCTGCAGCCGGCGGGGAGCCGCATGATTACGTCGGACCCGTCCTACTTCATCATCCACAAGTTCGCGAAAATGGGCGGCGCCGAGTGCACCGACCTGCCGATTTACGGTGGCACTTGTCGCTTCGACCTAGACGCGGTCCGGGCCGCCATCACACCCGAGACGAAGAGCATCCTGCTGATTGACCCGCTCAACCCGCTCGGCTCGACCTACCCGCGTGAGGAGGTGCGCGCGCTGTGCGAAATCGCGCGCGAGCACGACCTGTGGATTATCGACGACATCACCTACCGCGACTTCGCGCCGGAGCATACGCTCGCGACCGAGTTCGCGCCAGAGCGCACCGTCATCGCCTATTCGGTGAGCAAGAACTGCGGCCTGGCGGGGCTGCGCGTGGGGGCGCTGGTGGCGCCGCAGGAGTTCATCGACGACATCGCCAGCAGCATGGTCTCCGACTTGGGCATAACCATCATCGGCCAGCGCGCCGCGATTGCCGCACTCGAAACCAAGCCGGAATGGCTGCCGCGCAACATCGAAATCTGCAGCCGCAATCAGGCCATCATCAAGCGCGCCGTCGACGCCGTCGACGCCGTGCACCTACCGGTCTACCCGTCGGCAGCCAGTATGATGGTCATCGACATCGCCGATTGCGGGGTTTCGCCGCAGGCGGTGCAGGACGCGCTGCTCTACGACCACCAGATTTTCATCAGGGCCGGCAATTATGTTTCGGCACGCTTCGGCGACCGCTTTGTGCGCGTCTCCTTCTCGCTGCCGACGCCGGAGGTCGAGCGGTTCGCCGAGCATTTTCCGCGCGTGATGGAGCGGCTGTGCAACTAGGCTTGGTTATCGCTCTGCACTCTCGCCGCCACCGCTGAACTGCTTTAGATATCCAGGTTCTTGACCTCGGTCGCGTGCGCCTCGATCTCGAACCAGATGGAAAAGCGATTCTCGGCCGACCAGATCGCCGTCATTTCCGGCCGTGCATAACGCGGAACCATTGAGTTTCCTTCCTTTTTGGGCGCCTTGTCGCGGTTTCCCGACGGAATCGCGACGGGGCGCCCCCTAGCAGGGACGGGGCGTTTCGCCAAATGCCGCGGCGCCGCAACCGACCGAAAGCGGACGGGTTGCTTCCTTGCCCATCATCAAGGCGACGGGTCGCAATTCGGTCAATGTCGCCGCCAGAGGAGAATGAACGTGCTGAAACATATGCTTTTGATCGGAGCCATCGCAGTCGCCGCCCCGGCTTTTGCGCAGGACACGCCCCCGGTCGAAGACGAGGCACCGACGACCCAGCCCGCACCTGCGGACGAAGAGCTGGCCGAAGATAGCGCGCCCGGCGACGACAATATTACGCCCACGGAGGAACCGGCACCTGGCGAACCAACGCCCGGCAAACCCAAGCCTGGCGAGACGCCGCCGGCCGAACCCGCCCCGCCGACCGACGAGCCCGCGAACCCCGACGACCCGACCGAAGCGGAGCCCCAGTAACCGACCCATTTCAGGAGAATGACGATGTTGAAACAGATGCTTTTGATTGGCGCTGCCGCCGCGAGTATTCCGGCGATTGCGCAGACCACCCCGCCCGCGGGCGACCCGACCAACCGCCCGACGACGACCGAACCGGCGACGCCGGCGCCGCTGCCCGATTCGACCAGCCCCGCCCCGGCTCCCGATGCGTCGGCTCCGCCTGCTGCGAGCGAGCCTGCGCCCTCGGGGACTGCCGCCACGCCCGCCCAGATCGCGCAGATCGTCGATCAGGAATTTCCGACCTATGACGGCGATGGCAGCGGCGAACTGAGCGAGCCCGAATTCGGTGCCTGGATGAAAAAGCTGCGCGCTGCCACCGATCCGGCCGCCGACCCCGAATCGGCCGAAGTGCAGGCGTGGATCGGGCAGGCGTATGTCGCCGCCGACGCCGACAAGTCGGGCGGCGTGAGCAAGGCCGAGCTGACCGCCTTTCTGTCGCGCGGCAACTGATCGCCGCACGGCACGACCGAACAGCCGCCGGAGCGATCCGGCGGCTGTTTTGGCGCGCGCCGCACCGTCAAGCGGCGCGGTCGACGGCCCTTTCGACCTTCAGAATCGTCAATTTGCGTTCGTGACCGTCACGGTCGGGCCACAGGATCGACTGGCCTTCGCGCAGGCCGATCAGTCCCGCGCCCACCGGGGTCAGGATCGAGATGCGGCCGGCCGAAATGTCGGCGTCGCCGGGATAGACGAGCTCGACTGTCCGTTCGGCGCCGGTCGCAGCGTCGGCGAAGGTGACGCGCGATTGCATCGTCACAATGTCGGAGGGAAAACGCGGGGCGGTGCGGATGGTCGCGCGATTGATCTCGCGCAGCAACAGGCCGCACACCTGCGGCAGATCGCCTTCCTTGCTGAGCGCCAATTCGGTCAGCCGGTCGGCTTCGCGGTCGATCATCTGGATGGGCGGGCTCTTTGCCGCGCGGGGGGTCGTCATGGTTCGGGCTTTCGTGACAGGCTGGATGGCGGCCGCAGCGATGCGCCGCCAGGAAACGTCGGTCGAGAGAGGCGCCCCGGGTCCAGGACGCACTGCGCCGGAACCCGGGGCTATATGCCCGCGAGAAGCTGACCCGCGTGGGAGTGCAAACGAAGAGGGCGCTGCCGAATCTTCATCGCGCGATGATGTCCTGCACCGCCGGTTTAGTCAAACGCCGCGGCGGTCAGAGCAGGCCCAGGGACCGGAAGCTGCGATGGTCGGACCCCGCGATGATGATATGATCGTGGAGCACAATGCCCAGCCGCGCGCCAGCCTCCGCAATTTCCCGCGTGACGCGAATATCCTGCCGGCTGGGTTCGGGGCTGCCGCTGGGATGGTTGTGGACGATGATGATCGCCGAGGCACCGAGTTCGAGCGCGCGCTTGATCACTTCGCGGACATAGATGGCCGACTGGTCGATCGATCCCTCGCTGGCCAGTTCGTCGCGAATCAGCATGTTGCGCGAATTGAGATAGAGGATGCGCACCCGCTCGACGTCGATCGGCCCCATGTCGGCGCGCAGCCAGTCGAGCAGCGCATCCCAGCTGGAAAGCAGCGGCTTGTCGCGAAATTCGCCTTTCAGCAGGCGGAGACTGGCGGCGTGGACGATTTTCAGCGCCGCGATGCCGGTATCGCCGAGGCCGTCGACGCGGCGGAGCGATTCGGGATCGGCGCTGACGAGTTGCGCGAGCGAACCGAATTCGTGCAGCAGCTTTTTGGCGAGCGGCTTGGTGTCGCGGCGCGGAACCGCGAGCGCGAGCAGATATTCGACCAGTTCATAATCGGCGAGGCCTTCTGCATCGCCCAGCAGGCGGGCGCGCAGCCGCGCGCGGTGCCCAAGGTGATCCGGTGTCTCGCTGTCCCCCATCGCGCCGGGAATAACCGCCTTGTTCAGCGCACTCAACGGCAATAGGACAGCAAGATGGCGAAGCGGACCAATTTGCTGGAGCGAAACGCGATTTCCAGCGTTTCTACCCTGCGCAGGATGGGGCCGAGGGACGATTTTTCGCACGCCATGACGGCATTCGACGCTCTTCTTTATGAACCCGCGGCGGTGGGCCCCGGGGTCGCGGTATGACCGCGGCCGACGAAGCACCGCGACGACGCTGGCGCCCCCGGAAACTGTTGTTCAAAAAGCGCTGGATGACGGCGGGCGCGGTGGCCGCGCTGGCGGCGGGAACGTGGCTGGCGCGCGAACCGATCGCCGACGAATTCATCCGCGGCGAGCTCGACAGCCGCGGGGTGCCGGCGCAATATCGGATCGATTCCATCGGTTTTCGCAGCGAAAGACTGTCGAACATCGTCATCGGCGATCCGGCGCGCCCCGACCTCACCGCCGCGAATGTCGAGGTGCTGCTCGGCTATGGCCTGACCGGCCCCTATGTATCGGAAATCCGTGCCGAAAGAGTGCGCCTTTACGGGCGGTTCGTGGACGGCCGCTTGTCCTTCGGCGCGCTCGACCGGTTCCGCGATCCCGACAGCAAAGATCCCTTTGCCTTGCCCGACCTGTCGGTGATGCTCCGCGACGCGCGCGCGCGCGTCGAAACGCCGTGGGGCGACGTCGGCGCCGCATTGAACGGGTCGGGAAATCTTCGCGACAATTTCGCGGGCAAGCTTGCGCTCGTCGCGCCCCTGCTGGCGGCGGCGGGGTGCAGCGCGCGGGGGGTCAGCTTTTACGGCGATGTGCGCGTGCGCGATGTGCGCCCTGCGCTGGTGGGACCGCTGCGCGGGCAGGCGCTGAGCTGCGCCGAGGGCACGGTGCGGGCTTCGGCGCCCGCGGTCGCGATCGACGTGTCGCTGTCGGAAGATTTGCAGCAGTGGCGGGGCAGCGCCGACGCCAGCATTGCTTCACTGGTGGCCGCATCGCTTCGCGCCGACCGGCTGGGCGTGCGGGCGCGGTTTGACGGCAGCGCAGTGCAGACAAAGCTCGACATTACCGCGGACATGGCGCGGCTGCGCGGGTCCGATTTTGCCGCTGGAACGGTGCGGCTCGACGCCAGGGGGAGCGTCGGCAGCGCCGCGCCGCGCCTCGAAGGATCGGTCGAGTTCGCAAATGCCAGCGCCAGTGCCGCAGCGCGGCGCACGATTGTGGAAAGTGCACGCGGTCTGGATGGCACGCCCATCGGCCCGCTCGCGACGAAAGCGTCGGCGGCGATCGGCCGCGCGCTGGCGAGCGCCAGCGGGCGCGCGGGTTTTGAGCTGGTGGGCGAGGGGCCATTGGCGCGCGTCGACCTGATCGCGCCGCAGCTGACGAGCGCCAGCGGTGCGCGGTTCACCGGCAGCGCGGACAGCCGCATCGGCTATCTTTATGGCGCCGAGCGGCCTGCGTTGCTGGCCACGGGTGAATGGAGCCTGGGCGGCGGGGACCTGCCCGCGGCGACGATTGAGCTCGATCGCCGCGCCGACGGCAGCCTGCGCGGCGAAGCGCGCTTTGCCGTTTATGAAGCGCGGGACAGCCGTCTTGCGATCGATCCGGTGCGTTTTGCGGGCGGCGCTGGCGGATCGCTGCGCTTTGCAACGACCGCGCTCTTGTCGGGGCCGCTGGCGGACGGGCGCCTCGAGCGGTTGCGCGTGCCGCTTGCGGGAACGCTGGCGCCGACCGGCGCGCTCGCGATCGATGGCGGGTGCCACCGCGTCGGCGCCGAACGGATCGAAGTCGGCGGTTTTCGTTTGGCACGAAGCGCGATCGACCTGTGCAGCCGCGCCGGCGCGCCGCTGCTCAGCGCCGGGCCGGGCGGACTGCGCGGCACGATCCGCGTGCCGCGCATCGCCCTTGCCGGAACGAGCGGCGAATCGTTGCTGCGTATCGCGAGCGGGCCGGCGACCATCGACCTCGCTGCGCAGCGCTGGTCGCTGTCGGCGGCGGATTTCCGGCTGGGCGAGGGCGAGAGCGTGACCCGCTTCAGCGCCGAGCGCATATCCGGCCACGCGGCGGGGCGGGGCATGGCGGGCGAACTGGTCGGCGCGGCGGGGAAAATCGGCGCGGTGCCGCTCGACATGAGCGAGATCGTCGGTGGGTGGCGCTGGGCCGATGGGGCGCTGACATTGGAAGGCGGCCTGACGCTGACCGACAGCGCGGCGCCCGATGCGCGCTTCTATCCGCTCGTCAGCCGCAACGCCGTGCTCCGCTTTGCCGATGGCGCGATCGAGGCGACGGCGGGTTTTGCGGAGCGGGCGACGGGTACGAAAATCCTCGACACGGTCATTCGCCACCGCTTTGCAGTCAGCAGCGGCACGGCCGATCTGAAGGTGAAGGAGCTGCGCTTCGACGAGGCGTTTCAGCCCGACCAGCTGACCTATCTGGCCAAGGGTGTCGTTGCCAATGTTCGGGGATCGGTCGTCGGCGATGGCCGGATCGAGTGGGATGCGGCGGGCGTGACCAGCCGCGGCACCTTTGCGACCGCCGGAACCGACCTTGCCGCGGCTTTCGGTCCGGTAACGGGCCTGACCGCGACGCTCAGCTTCGACGATCTGATCGGCCTGCGTTCGGCGCCGGGACAGATTGCGCGGATCGAAGAGGTCAACCCCGGTATCCCGGTGCGCGACGGCGAGATCGAATATCGGCTGCTCGGCGACAATCGCGTGCGGATCGAAGGGGGGCGCTGGCCTTTTGCGGGCGGCGAGCTTTTGCTGCATCCGGCGACGCTCAACTTCGCTGCCGACCAGCCGCGGCGGATGACCTTCGACGTGGTGGGCGTCGATGCCGCGGTGTTTTTGCAGAGCTTCGGGTTCGACAATATCAACGCGACGGGCAAATTCGACGGCACGCTTCCGGTGGTGTTCGACGGGCTGGGCGGGCGGATCGTCGGCGGACGCATCGACGCGCGCGAAGGCGGCGGTACGCTCGCCTATGTCGGCGAACTCACGAACCGCAACCTTGGCGCGATCGCCAATTTTGCCTTTGGCGCGCTGCGCAGCCTGAAATATGACGATCTGACGATCGTGCTCAACGGGGATCTCGACGGTGAAATGGTGACCGACATCCGCTTTGGCGGCGTGGGGCAGGGCGAAGGCGCGACGCGCAATTTCCTGACCCGCCAGGTCGCGCGGCTGCCGCTCGTTTTCAACGTCAAGATCACGGCGCCCTTCCGCCAATTGCTGACGTCGGCGAAGGGGTTTTACGATCCGTCGCTGCTCATCGAACAGAATCTGCCGGCGCTGATGCGCGCGCAGGAAGAAGCCGAAGCGGCCGCGCGCGGCGCCGCTCCCCCCGTTCAGCCCCCAGAAAGCGAGCCTGTGCAATGAATGTGATCAAGACCGGAGCAAGGAGGCTGGCCATAACGAGCCGCTGTCTGGCGGTAATGATTGCGATGTCGGCCCTGACGGGCTGCGTCCAGATCGAAACGCCCGACAAGCCGATCGAAATCAACCTGAACATCAACATCCGGCAGGAAGTGGTGTACAGGCTGGATGGCGATGCCAAGAAGCTCATCGAACAGAATAGCGAGATATTCTGATGACAGGGATGAATATGATGCGTTGGAATAGAGGAAAAACAACCGGATTGGCGCTCGCGGCCGTCGCCGCGACCGCAGCCGTTGCGCTGGCCGTGCCCTCGGCGATGGCGCAGCGCGATCCCGCCTATGCCGCCGCGCGCGCCGCGGGGCAGATCGGCGAGCAGCCCGACGGCTATCTGGGCTTCGCCACCGCGCCGACGCCCGCGATCCGCGCGCTGGTGCAGGACATCAATATCAAGCGCAAGGCCGCCTATACCGAGCGGGCGCAGGCGACGGGGAGCACCGTCGAGCAATTCGCCTTCACCAGCGGATGCAACCTGATCGCCAGCACCAAGCCGGGCGAGAAATATCTGACCCCCGGCGGCGCGTGGAAGACGCGCGACGCAAGCCCGCCCGAACGCGACGCGCGCTGTCCGTAACCTATTTACGTATAACGGGGCCCTGCGGGACCCTTCAGATGCCGCCGCGCCCCTAAACGCGGCGGCATTTTCGTGCGCACAAGCGAAGCATTGACTTAATCGGGCGGCGTTCCTAAACGGGCCGCGCCTTAGGGGTACCCCGAATTTTCGGGCCTTTTTTTGCAGGCGGAATCGGGACTTTCCGGTTTCGTTTCAGGAGGATGGCGAGAGAATGACGGGCAAGGGCAGCGATCCGGAACTTGGCTCGGAGGATTCGCGCCTGGTCTCGCTCGAAGAGCGATTGGACCGGGCCGAAGCCGCAGAGACAAGGCGGACCGCAACAAACGCCGGTCCGGAATCCGACGCCAATTACCGGCTCGGCAACCGGGTATTGGCGGAGTTGCTGGGCGGATTGATCGGCGGTGGCCTGTTCGGCTGGCTGATCGACCGGTTCGCGGGCACCGAACCCTGGGGGCTGTTGGGCATGTTGTTCATGGGCATCGTCGTGGCGTTCCGGAACATCATTCGCCTGACAACAACGCCCCGCAAATAGCGGGGCGCAAAGGACATTGTTGGCGGGACGGCCGGGTGTGCCGCCCCGCATTGCGTGTGGAGTGAAGAGTGGCGGCGGAATCCGGCAAGATCGACCCGATGCACCAGTTCGAGGTGACGCCGCTGGGCGGCGGTTTCAACCTCGGCGGGCAGGAAGTGCTGTTCACCAACAGCGCGCTGTGGATGGTGGTCGCCGCAATAGCGCTCGGCCTGTTCATGTGGGGCGGAATGCGCCGCCAGCTCGTTCCCGGCCGCTGGCAGGCCGCCGTCGAAGGCTTCACGGGCTTCATTTCGAGCATGATGATGGCGAATATCGGCACCGAGGGCCGCAAATATACGCCCTATGTCTTCTCGCTCTTCATGTTCATCCTGTTCTGCAACCTGCTCGGCATGTTGCCGCTCGGCGTGCTGGGGCTCCACCCCTTCACCGTCACCAGTCATATCGCGATCACCGGCGTCCTCGCGCTGATCAGCTTCGCGATCGTGCTCGTCGTCGGTTTCTGGCGCCACGGTCTCCACTTCTTTTCGCTGTTCGTACCGCACGGCACGCCGCTGCCGATGATCCCGATCATTGCGCCGATCGAGTTCGTGTCGTTCATGGTACGTCCGTTCAGCCTCGGCCTGCGCCTCTTCGTCGCGATGACCGCGGGGCACGTGCTGCTGAAAGTGCTTTCGGGCTTTGTCATCAACGGCTTCAACGCCGAAACCTTGTGGCTCGGCTCGATCGTTTCGGTGCTCAGCTTCACGCTGATGATCGGCATCAGCGCGCTCGAACTGCTCGTCGCCGGCATCCAGGCCTATGTCTTCGCCCTGTTGACTTCGCTGTATATCAACGACGCGGTCAACCTTCACTAATCCCGTTTATAACAAACATTTACACCAAGGAGTTACGATAATGGACGCAGAAGCAGCAAAGCTGATCGGTGCTGGCCTCGCCGCGATCGGTGCAGGGATGGCCGCGATCGGCGTGGGTAATGTGTTCGGCAGCTTCCTCGAAAGCGCGCTGCGCAACCCCGCGGCCGCCGACGGCCAGCAGGGCCGCCTGT
>JBGTUD010000091.1:0-9781 GCA_041939405.1 Sphingopyxis sp.
CATGCACGGCGATGCGCGGACGGCCCCGGCCGCGAACGCCATGGAAGCCGAGGCTGGATCCGCGGCGGACAGAAACTGCGCAACACTCACCGGCCGCGCGGTGGCCGGCGGAACAGTGATCGGCGCCGAGCATTTCGGGGCCGGATCAACCATTGTCGGCGGGGTGACGGCGGGTACGAAAGCCGCGGCCGCGATGTGCCGCGTGCGCCTGTCCCTCAGCGCCGCGGCCGGATCGGAAATTGCCGTCGAGGTGTGGCTTCCGGACCATTGGAACAACAAGCTGATGGGGCTCGGCGGCGGCGGCTTCGACGGGGCGCTGTCATCGGCGGGCGCCGGATCGCTCAACAAGGCGGCGGCGCAAGGTTACGCGGTGGTGGCGACCGACGCCGGCCATACACCCGCTCCGAGCGTCGGCAGCTGGGCGCATCGTCAGCCCGAGCGGATCGTCGACTTCGGCCACCGCGCCAATCATATGGGCGCTGTCGCCGCCAAGCAGGTCATTGCGGCCTATTATGGCGTACCGGCCCGCTCCGCCTATTTCACCGGCTGCTCGAACGGCGGCCGCGACGGCATCGCCCTCGCCAGCCGATATCCCGAGGACTATGACGCAATCGTCGCCGGCGCGCCGGCGATCCGCTACACCGAGACTGTAACCCAGCTCATCTGGTACAGCGAGGCGGCAAAAGCACTCGGGACGCCGGCGAATATCGCCGCCAAACAGTCGCTTGTCCATGATGCGATCCTGCGGGCCTGCGACCGGATCGACGGCGTCGAGGACGGCCTGATCGAAAATCCGCGCGCTTGCCGCTTCGAACCGAAGTCGCTCGCTTGCACCGGCGGCACAAGCGATGCCTGCCTGACGCCGGGGGAAGTCGACGCCTTCGAGCGCATTTACGGCGGCATGCGCTGGTCCAACGGGACGAAGATCATCGCAGGACCCGCGCTCGGTAGCGAGGGTGCGCCCGGGAACTGGGGGGCATGGATCACCGGCCCTGTCCCAGCGCTCGCCGGACAGGAATTCTATCGTTGGCTCGTTTATGACGATCCCGACTGGTCGGTCGCAAATTTTGACCTGGACCGCGACTACCAGGCCGCGCGCGAACATATCGTCCCCATTATCAACACGGAAAAGCCAGATCTTGAGGCGTTCACGCGGCGCGGCGGAAAGCTCATCATCTATCAGGGCTGGGACGATCCCGTCATCACGCCCGATACAACGATCGACTATGTCGAAGAGATGCACAGACACTTCGGCGCCAAGGCGGTCGACCAGATCCGGCTTTTCATGGTTCCCGGCATGACCCATTGCGGCGGCGGCCCCGGGGCAACCAGCTTCGATATGCAGGCGGCACTCGAGGCCTGGGCCGAACGCGGCGCGGCACCGACACGCGTTATTGCGACCAAGTCTGACCTCCCCGAGGGCGTTGCCCCTTTCTCCCGGCCACTTTGCGCCTGGCCCAAGGTTGCGCGCTACAAAGGCAAGGGGTCGATCCGCGACGCGGCGAATTTTTCTTGCAAAAAGCCCGGGTAACGGAGGCCGAAGGAAACCCCCGACCACAGCGGCGTGCCGACGGTGAGCCATGGCTCGATCCCCGGTGGCATCGTCGCGAATCCGTGATATTTTACAGTCAAAGTAGCTTGTATCTTGTGCCGCCGTCCGTATCGTCCTACGGTCCGCCAGATTTTGCGGCTGCTCCTCGGCACGACCGCCCGACACCAGAGAGGATCGCTTATGAAATTCCGGTTCATGGCCATCTGCCTTGCCTGGCTGCTTTCGGCCTCCCTCCCCTTCAGTACCCGTGCGGACGCTGCGCCGGTCGGACCACCGGCCGGAGCAAAGGCCATTCCGCTCTATGGATCCAAAACGCCCGGCAAGCCCGCCGATGAAATGGCTGCGGGTGCGAACGGCGAAGTGCGAAATGTCACCTATCCGACCTTGACCCCTGTACTTCCCAAGCCTGGAACCGCAAATGGTTCGGCGGTCATTGTGGCGCCTGGCGGAGGTTTCATGTTCCTCTCGATGGAAGGCGAAGGCTGGGCGATTGCGCGCGCACTCGCCGACCGCGGCGTCACGGCATTCGTGCTCAAATATCGCCTCGACAAAACCCCCGCCGATGCAAAGGAATATCAGGCGGCGGTCTTCAAGCTTATCATGGATGCCGCGAAGAAGGAGGGGCAGCAGGTTCCACCTCCGCGCGCGGACGCGAGCGCGGACGCGCTTGCTGCGCTCAAACTGGTGCGCTCGCGTGCCCAGGAATGGCAGATTGATCCCAAGCGCGTGGGCATGATCGGATTCTCGGCGGGCGCCATCACCACGCTCTCGGCGGTGATGAATGCGGACCGCGACAATGACCCCGCAACGCTTCCGCCCGATTTCTTTGGCTATATCTACGGTCCGATGGGCCCGGTAGAGGTTCCGGCAAACGCCCCGCCGATGTTTGCAGCGCTGGCCATGGATGACACGATGTTCAGCCGCGGCGGCTATGAAATCGTCGGCGCCTGGCGCGACGCCGGAAAGCCCGTCGAACTTCATGTCTATCAGTCAGGCGGCCATGGATTTGGTCTGGGCAAGCCCGGTACGACCACGACCCAGCTCATGCCGGAATTTCTGGCATGGATGGAGATGCGCGGCTTGCTCGCGGCCGCGAAATAGCTGGCTGCACCACGCCCGAACCTGCGCCGACGGAACCTCTAGGAAAGCGTTCGATGAAACGGATGGGAACATTGTTCGGCGCAGCGGCGCTTGCACTTACGGCCGTCCCGGCTGCGGCGGCGCGCGCGGATGCGCCGGAGGCACGCATCGCGGCGAATCAACTGTACATCGGCACCTGTTACCAGCCGGTGGATCGGACGCCCCAGCAGATCGTCGCCGATGTCGCCATCATGAAGCGCGCGGGCATCAAGGTCGTCAGAATGGGCGACCTCTCCTGGGATTATTTCGAGCCCAGCGATGGCGTTTTCGACTTCGCGCGGTTTGACTTCGCGATGGACCAGATGGCGGCAGCCGGGATCAAGGTCATTCTCGACATCCCCGGAACGCCGATCCCGCTCTGGGCGCATCAGGCCTATCCGGGCATTAGCCTGGTAAGCGAAACCGGCGGCAGGCAGCACCCGGCAGAACGCTATATGGACGATATTTCGGACCCCGATTTCAAGCGTTTGCAGTTGCGCATCGCCGAAAGGGTGATCAAACGCTATGCGCGCCATCCGGCGGTCATCGCGATCGGTTACAGCAACGAGATCGGCAACGGCTATCTGTCCTACTCGGAGCCGACCCGCCAGCGGTTCATCGCCTGGCTTCAAAAGCGCTACAAGACCCTCGAGGCTCTCAACAAGGCCTGGGCTGGGCAGCGCTGGTCGCGAAGCGTCTCCGACTGGCAACAGGTGGAGCTCCCCTTTGCGAGCGGCCCCGGACCGAGCGAGCGCTTTCTCGACCTTCGCCGCTTCTGGTCATCGGTGACCATCGACCTGCTTCGCGATCTCGACGCGGTGCGCCGGGCCGAGAGCCCCGACAAGCCCGCGCTCTCCAACCTTTACGATTCGGCCTCGCGGCGCGGCTTCGACTATCTTGCGACCCAGAAAGATTATCAGACGTACGGCGCCTTTGGCTATTATGCGAGCAACCCCGTCGACGGCGCCTTTCAGGCAATGATGATAAAGGGCGATCTGGAAACGCCCGTCTGGTTCAACGAGTTTCAGACCGGCTTTTTCGGCGACTATGGAACCAGGGGCAAGGCGCGGATGAGCGTCTATCTCGGCCTCGCTTACGGAGGACAGGGCTTTCTGGCCTGGACCTTCAATACGCATCTCGGGGGCGAGGAGCAGATCTATTTCGGACTTCTCGACCATGACGGAACCCCGTCTTGGAAGCTCGAGGAGGTCGCGCAGACTGCGCGCGAATTCGAGAAGCTCGAGGCGCTCGGTTTCCCGCGCCCGGTTCAGCCGGAAATCGCCTTTTCCTATTCCTTCGAATCGCGGCTGCTCACCGAACGCAAGGAAATCGGCATCTACTACCGCACGCCCTATAGCGAGCAGAAGCGCGCCGCCTTCCAGCCGCTCTTCGACGACAATATCGATGCAGCGGTCGTACGGCTCGGCACTTCGGACCTGTCGCGGTACAAATTGCTTGTCGTCGCCGGCGAATATCTGATGGACGAGGCCGCGGCCAGGGCCGTGCGCGATTATGTCGCCGCGGGCGGAACGGTCGTCATGACCGCCTATTCGGCCAAGGCCGATGCGACCGGCCAGTGGTTCGGTACCAGCCTTCCCGGCGGTCTGGCCGACCTGTTCGGACTGAGAACTGCCGAATTCTACAGGAACGGCACGCCGCTCACCGGAACGATGGCCGGCGCGGCCTTCACGACAACGATCAACAATTACGAGGTTTTGGAACCGACAACCGCGACGGTGCTTGGCAGCTTCACCAATATCAATGGAAACCCGCCGGCCGCCACCGTCAACCGCTATGGCAAGGGTCAGGCAATCTATGTCGCCGCGACCGCGCAAGCTGCCGTGCTCGAGCCACTGTACAAGAGCCTCTATGCAAAGCTTGGCATCGTTCCGGGGCCAAAGACGCCGAAGGGTGTCGTCGCGCGGACGGTCGAGGGCCGCACGCTCTATGTCAACACAGGTTCGGCGCCGACCGAGATCGAGATCGCCGGGCCGCGAAAGGGACTGATTTCAGGCAAACCCATCGCGGGCAGACTGATGCTCGCGGGCTATGACGTCGAACTTGTCGAATGATTTGAACCTCGGCTGATCCGGTCGATCTGACCCGCAGCCAGCCGCCATGACGAGACACAAGGAAGAAGGAATGACCATGAAACGCCTCGCATCAAAGCTCGCTCTTTGCGCCGCGCTTATGACCTCGGCCTGGGCCTTGCCGGCCACGGCTCTGGCGAAGCCGGCGAAGGAAGCCGCCAAGCCCGCCGACGCGGTAACGAGCCTCAAGCGCAGCAGTTTTCCATATGCGACCCGGGACGGACAACCGATCTATCTCGATCTCATCGTCGACAAGAATCTGAAAGTCACGGGCAAGCGCCCCGTCATCCTGTTCTCCTACGGCGGTGGCTGGGAAGCCGGTTCGCGAACCGACCCCGGCCTCGAGAAAGGTATCGAGGCCTTTACTTCGATCGGTTACGCCGTGGTCGCGATCGATTACCGCCTCGGCATCAAGATCGCGAAGGATCGCGGTGAATTTACGCCGGAGACCGGCACCGACATGTATCTGCGCGCGATCGAATGGGGCGTAGAGGATATTTTCGATGCGACGAGCCTCGTGGTGAAAAATGCCGACGAATGGAATCTCGACAAGAATCAGATCGTGCTGATGGGCGGCAGCGCGGGCGCAACCAATTCGCTGGTCGCCGAATATAACGTCGCCAATGAAACCGAGCTCGCACGCAACCATCTTCCCGCAGGTTTTCATTACGCCGGGGTCATTTCGATGGCTGGCGCCTTCTGGCTGAAGGCCAATACGCCCCTCCTCTTCAAGAACAAGCCTGCGCCGATCATGTTCTTTCACGGGGCGAAGGATCAGTTGGTGACATATGACGAGGTGCAGGGTCCCTTTTCGGGGTACGGGCCCGTCTATTTCTCGCGCCGGTTTGCAGGAACCGAATATCCCAAATGGTTCGTCGACTATCCGCAGGGTGACCATGTGATCGCGGGTACGCCGATGAGCGATTCGATACTTGAAATGCGGGCCTTCCTCCAGAAACTCGTCAAGGAGCGGCAACAATTGTCGATCCACACCATCGAGGACGGCAGCCCGCCCAAGAATTTCGAGACCTTCCTGAAGCTTCTCCAGCAGAAGAAGTAGCCTTTTCGCAACGACGCTTGTGACGGCGGCAAGAGCGTGTCGTCGGAGAGATACATGACCCAAGCCCAAGAGAGACAGCCGCGCGGAAAGCGAAAGATCTGGCCCGCGCTTTTGCTGTTACCCATTCTGTTGGTCGCCATCCTGACGGCAGGGCTGGTTGTGCCCCTGCCCTATGTCGATATAGCGGCGGCGCTTCTTTCGGGTCTTTTCGTCTATTTCCTCCCTGCGACGCTCGTGCTTGCCATTCTCGCGCTCCTCGTCTGGCGCGCGCGGCGTAGCGGTTGGCGACTGGCCCTCTTATTGGCCGCGGCGGCAAGCGTCGTCGGATGGGCGGCAGTAGCTGTCCAATCGGTCGCCTTCGCATCGCGCGAGGGCGTACGCCTGGACTGGGGCCAGTTGTTTACGGGCTTTTCGGTCCCGAACCGCGGCCCCGATGAAACCCTCGTCTACACCCGAAATGGCGGGAAGGATGTGACGCTCAGCATATGGAAGCCCAAGCGCACGGCCGCCGGGGCGCCCGTGCTCGTCATGACGCATGGCGGCGGTTTCGCCGGGGGATCGGTGACCGAACAGATATTGCCTTATGCGCGGTGGCTGGCGAACGAGGGGTATCTCGTCATCGGCGCCAATTATACGCTCTCGGACAAGAAGGTTCATGCCTGGAATATCGCCGAGGGTCAGATCGCGTGCGCGCTTGCCTGGGCAAATGAGCATGCCGCAAATTATGGCGGCGACGTTTCGCGGCTCGGCATGTATGGCGAGTCCGCCGGAGGCAATCTCGTCATCAACAGCTCATACAAGATCGCGGCGGGCAAGCTGCGGTCGCCCTGCGGCGGCAGCCTCCCCCGGGTGCGCGCGGTTTCGGCCATATATCCCGTGGTCGGGATCATCGAATCCTATGACAATGATCATATGCTCGGGAAAATCGGGCGCCAGTTCGACGAACAATATCTCGGCGGGACCCCGCAGCAGTTTCCCGAACGCTATGCCGCAGTGCAGTCCGCCAATTCCGTCTCGGCCGCCGCGCCGCCCACGCTGATGGTTTATGGTGCCGTCGATCATCTGGTGCCGCCGGGCGGGACGCGCCGTTTCACCGCTGCGGCGCGCAAAGCGGGGGTCACCGTTCGCGCGATCGAAGTTCCCCATGGCGAGCATGGCTATGATCTCGTTTCCGGAGGCGTCGGCGCGCAGGTCTGGCGGAATACGACGCTCGACTGGTTCGGCAAATATCTCAAGGCCGACGGAATAGCGGCCCACCCCCGATGACGTGGGTTCCTTTGGCATCCATTAGCGAAAAAGCTAATTTATAAGCACCATTGACTGTTTTGTCATTTGGCGTCACCCTTCGGGAATGCGTGACCGATGAGGTCGATCGCGAAAATACGAACCGGGGGACAGGATAATGTTCATGAAATGCAGCGGAAACCGCGCCTGATGGCGAGCCGGTCAGAAGCACCCCTCCGCGTCGACAACAGGACGCGCGCGCGGCGCTCCCGCCAGACACAGGCCGAACGAAGCGCTGCGACGCGCAGGACCTTGCTCGACGCTGCCATCAAATGCCTGTTCGAGCATGGCTATGGAACGACGACCACGACGCTCGTGGCCGAGGAAGCCGGCGTGAGCCGGGGCGCAATGCTCCATCAATTTCCTTCGAAAGCCGATCTGATGACCTTTGTGGTCGAGGCGGTGTTCGAAGAGGATGTCGAACTCTATCGCGAGATGCTCAAGGATGTGACGGGGCCTCGCGAACGTCTTCTCGCCTATCCCGTTGCAGCCTGGAAGCTTATGGGACGTCCCGCGGGAGTGGCCATCATGGAGATTTTCCAGGGATCGCGAAGCGATCCGGTGCTGGCCGAGAAACTCAAGCCGGTCCAGGAAAAGATCGACGCCACCGCCATCGCCACGCTGGAGGAAGAGCTTCACCGTGCCCCGTCGATACCGCTGATGCACCTGGTCGTCGCGGTCGCGAGGGGATTGGCGATCAGCGGGATCATCTCGCCCGCACTCCGTGACGGGGAGAGTGCGATCGACCTGTTCGCTCGCCTTCTCGAAGCCGGGATCGAAACGGGCGTATTGCCTTCCGGACCTCTCGCGGCCGCTCCGCTGCGCTGACTTCGATTATCGTACCCGGCCAACGACTGCGAGCGATTGAAGTGGCGGCAGACGGAGACTGAACTCGGTTCGCATCTCGCCCCCGTCCGTGACGTGGCGGAGCCCGGAGATCTGGCTGACCTTGCCGGTGTGGGGATTCCAGAACTCCGCCGCGGTCAGACGGCCGCGCAGTGTCACCACCGTGTCGATCGGCGTGTCGCCCGAATTGCCGAAATAATAGATATCCTTCCCGCTGCGCTGGCGATGGATATAGCTGAACGTCCCCATCTCCGACGCCTGTGGCCGCTCCCCGACAAACCCGACATCGGGCGAGACACCGAGCCGTGCGAGCACCGCGTCAAGCGCGGCGGCGCTCGGCTTGCCCACGAATACCGCCTTCCCGCCAGCCTGATTGCGGCGAATCTCGGGCTCGTCTTCCTTGGCGGGGGCCCCGAAAATCTCCGCGACAATCGCGCGAACCTCGGCATCCTTGCCGAACTCGGCCGAGGTAGACGGCAGAAGCGAAGTCGCGATCACGGTCCCGCCAGCGTCGTAAAATGCCTTGATCTTCGCAAGCGCCGCAACCGAGATGACGTCGCCACCGGGCAAGACGAGGATCCTATATTCCTCGTCGTTTACGCGATTATCCATGCGAAGGCGGTTGCCCTTCACGGCGAATTTATCGCTCCCCAGCGCGTCCGGGTGGACAAAGGTGAAGTCGCGGCGAAGCTCTGAAAGAAGCATCTCGCCGACCGCCTGATAATCGGCGTCCTTATAGGCATGCGCCCCCGCCGGGAGCTTGGCGCTGTTTCTGGGATCGTTGAAGGCATAGAAGGCCTGCAGCGATTCGACCGGAAAGAGGATGGCGATGTCGGCGACATGGCGTCCGCCCTGGAGCAGGTACGAGCTTCGCCCCGCCCAGCGATTGAACTCCCCCCCCGTTCCCACGGGTTTCGAGGGCACGCGCGCTCCGGTCACGAAATAGTTGAAACCGCGAATATAAAGCTCGATCATGCGGCGATAGCCATTGGCGTCGTTATTGACGCTGAACGCCTCGGCCGCGGTACGCGGAAGGTCACGAACCGCCGAGACCGAACTGATCAGCTTGAACCCGCCGCGCGCGAAGCCGACCCCCCAGAGCACGTCCGCCATCGGCATGTCGGTGTGCGCGTAAAATTTGAACGGATCGCCGATCGTATCGGTCGGCTGGATGTCGTAATTGCCGGGCGCATGCCCCGTGCTCTTGACGCCATGCGCGTGCGCCCAGTCGGTAAGCAGCTTCGGGAAAGTGTCACCAAGCTGTTCGGCGCGCGCGCGATAGAAGGCGACCCGCGCGGCGGCGGTTTCCGGACCAATATCGTCCCATAGCGCGGGATAATAGAGAGCGGCCGGGCGCCCGGTCAGCTTTTCAAAGCGCTGCGCGATCCCGGGGTGCCAGGTCTTTTCGTCCGAATAGATGCCGACGTCGTCGAAAAATGTATAATTGATCGTCGACCCGAAATAGTCCGAGAGCCCGCGATAGGCGCGATCGTACGCATTTTCGAGGAACCAGCGCGTCGCATCGGCATCGAGATAGTCGGCCGCGGCATAATAGTCGGGGCTGTGCGTCTTACCGCGGGTGCGCACGATCGAGAAGCGCTGCACCTGCCAATTGCCGCGCGGGGCAATCCAGTCGATGCGGCCATCCTTTACCTTCGCGAGCAGATCTTCGCGCTTGCCCGTTGCCGTGTCGACCGCCACCAACGCGACCGTCTCGGCCCCGGGGGCCAGCGTATAGAGCTGGCCGGACGAAATGCTCGTCTCCTCGCGCTGCAATATCTGCCGGTAATATCGTTCGGGAATCGTCCCGTCGGCGCTCCCGCTCGGAAA
>JBGTUD010000092.1:0-9775 GCA_041939405.1 Sphingopyxis sp.
ATCGGCAGGCCGTGGCAGTCCCAGCCGGGGACGTAAGGCGCGTCCCGCCCTTTAAGCGTCTGGGTGCGGACGACCATGTCTTTCAATATATGGTTGAGCGCATGGCCGATGTGCATGTCGCCATTGGCATAGGGCGGACCGTCGTGGAGGATGAACTGCTCGCGGCCCTTGCGGCTTTCGCGAATCTGCCCCTCCAGATTGCCCTCGACCCATTTCGCCAGAATCGCCGGTTCCTTCTGCGGCAGGCCGGCCTTCATCGGAAAGTCGGTCTTGGGCAGGAAGACGGTGTCGCGGTAATCGCGCTGCTCGGTTGCGGGCGTATCGGTCATGGTGCGCGGCGCTTAGCGCAGAATTGCGCGCGAGCAAACCTCCCGATCACCCCCAATCCCGTTCGCATCGAGCGAAGTCGAGATGCCTGTCGGTCGGGTACGGCTGCAGGGTGTCTCGACTTCGCTCGACACGAACGGATTTATAGGTGGCTCAACATTGCCTTCGCCGCGTCGCAATCGGCCGCAATCTGCGCCATCAGCGCGTCCATGCCGTCAAATTTTGCCTCGGGCCGGATGAAGGCGTGGAAAGCGACATCGATTTCCTGCCCGTACAGATCCCCGGCAAAGTCAAAGAAATGCGGTTCAAGCAATTCCTTCGGCGGATCGAAACTCGGCCGGATGCCCAGGTTCGCCGCCCCTTTCAGCACGCGGCCGTCGGGAAGCCGGCCCGTGACGGCATAGATACCGTAACGCGGGCGCAGATAATTGCCCATGTCGATATTGGCGGTCGGAAAGCCCAGCAGGCGGCCGTTCTTGTCACCGTGCTGGACGACGCCGCGTACCGTGAACGGCCGCGTGAGCAGGCGCGCCGCGGTCGCGCAATCGCCCGCCTGGAGCGCTTCGCGAATGCGGCTCGACGAAATCACCTCCGCGGCATCGTCGACCGGCGCGACCATTTCGGTGAAGAAGCCAAGGCGGCGGGCATGATCGGCGAGCGTCACGACATTGCCCCCGCGTCCCTTGCCAAAGACGAAGTCGGCGCCGGTCACGACCCCCTTCGCGCCGAAGCGGTCGAGCAAGAGCGCGGTGATGAACGCCTCCGCCGTCGTCGCGGCGAGCGCGGCGTCGAACGGCAGGACCAGCATCGCATCGGCGCCCGCGGCGGCGAACAATTCCTGCCGTTGGTCGAGCGTGGTGAGGCGGAAGGGCGGAACGTCGGGTTTGAAAAAGCGCACCGGATGCGGGTCGAAGGTCGCAACGATCGCGGGGCGCCCCTCATCCTTCGCATGGCGCACCGCGCGCCCGACGACCGCCTGATGCCCGGCGTGGAAGCCGTCGAAATTGCCGAGCGCAATCACGCCGCCGCGCAAGCGCCCTTCGATGCGGTCGTGGCCGTCGAGGCGGATCATGATCGCGCCCCTTTCCGCGCATTCCCGAAGGCAAAACCGTGTCCCCGCGAAGGCGGGGACCCATCGCCGACCGGCTTCAACTTGCACCGTCCGGAGATGGACCCCCGCCTTCGCGGGGGAACATGGTTTTTCAAGACGAGACGGTTCACCATCATGCCACCGGCGGGGTCAGCGGCACGATTCCCGCGCGCAGCACCCGGATCGCATTGCCGCCCATCGCGGCGCGGATTTCGTCGTCGCTGAACCCCGCATCGATCAGCGCCTGGGTGACCTGAACCAGTTTCGACGTGTCGAAACGCACCGTCGTGGCGCCGTCATAATCGCTGCCGAGCGCGACATGGTCGATGCCGACGAGGTCGCGGACATGCTTCATCGCTTTCGCGATGCTGGCAGGCGAGGTGTCGCAGACGGCGGCATCCCAATATCCGATACCGACGAGGCCCCCGGTCGCCGCGACCCCGCGGATCTGTTCGTCGCTGAGGTTGCGGTTGACCCGGCACGTCGCCTGCACCCCGCCGTGGCTGGAGACAACGGGGCGGCGCGCCATTTTCAAAATGTCGGCGACGCACGCCGCCGAACAATGCGCGATGTCGACGATCATGCCCTTCGCCTCCATCGTTTCGACCACCTGCCGCCCGAACGGCGTCAGCCCGCCCTTTTTCAGCCCGTGCATCGACCCCGCAAGTTCATTGTCGAAAAAATGGGTGAGCCCCGCCATGCGGAACCCCGCGGCATAGAGCTTGCCCAGATTGGCGATGTCGCCTTCGAGATTGTGCAGCCCCTCGACGCTGAGCATCGCGCCGGTGGTACGCGGCGCGCCCCGCCGCGCCGCGAGCAGCGCGTCGAGGTCGGCGGCGGTCGCCACCGCCTTCAGCGCGCCGTTCGATGCGGCCACCGCGCGGTGCAGCTTTTCGGCGTGCCACAGCGAGCGTTCGAAGAGCGAGTTCCACGTCCGCACCGGCTGAAGCTGCGCGATCACGAGCCCGGTGATATTGTCGGTGTCGCCGCCATTGGCGTCGTAATTCTGCCCCTTGGGCGACTTGGTCGTGCTCGCCAGCACCTGCAACGCGACATGGCCGTCCTCGAGCCGGGGCAGGTCCATATGGCCGCGGTCGGCACGGTCGAGGAAATCGCGGCGCCAGAGCAGGCTGTCGCTGTGCAGATCCACGATCGTCAGCGTCTTGTGCAGCGCCTGCGCCCGCGCCGAAACCGCGGGCAGCGGCTTGCCGTCGATGCGGTTGAGGTCGCGCTCGATCATCCCCGGCGCGAGCGTGAAGAACGCCCCTGCGGCCAGCGCGATCAGGACCAACAGACCAATCAACCAGCGACGCATGCTTCTCTCCCGCAGAGCACGGCTTTGAATTGACCCACATCGTCATTGCGAGGAGCGAAGCGACGCGGCAATCCAGTGGTAGAGCAAACCGCTCTGGATTGCTTCGCTCCGCTCGCAATGACGAAAAGGGTGGGCATCCGGGTCAATCAGTCCTGCGGGTGAAAGTCACAAAGCTGTACGCCGGGCGCCCCGCCTCGTCCGCCGCATGGTCCTCGCGCGCCAGCTCGCGCCAATCGGCCGCCGCCGGATAGTCGATCACCGCATCGCCCCTCGGCTCGATCGCCACTTCGGTGAGCTCGATCCGGTCGGCCATCGGCAGGAACAGGCGATAGATTTCGGCGCCGCCAATCACCATCACATGCGGCGCATTGGCAAGCTTCAGCGCCTCTTCGACCGTCGCCACCGGCTCGGCGCCCTCGTCCTGCCAGTCGGCGTCGCGGGTGAGCACGATATGCCGCCGCCCTTCGAGCACCGCGGGCAGGCTGTCGAACGTCTTGCGCCCCATGATCATCGGGCGGCCCATGGTGAGCTGTTTGAACCGGCGGAGGTCGGCGGGCAGGTGCCAGGCCATCTTGCCGCCCGCGCCGATCACGCCATTGGCCGCGCGGGCAAGAATCAGCGTAATCTCCGGTCGGTTCATGCGGGAGCGTCTCCAGGGGCAAAGCCTGCCCATGTGGCATGGCCAAGCTTGCGCCCGTCGCGCACCTCGGTCTTGCCATAATGATGGACGTGGCAGTTTTCGTCGGCGAGCAGCGCGGGGACGTCGCCGATTCCCGCGCCGATCAAATTGCGCATCGTGACGGGCAGTGCGCGGGTCGCGGTGCTGCCCAGTGGCAATCCGGCGACGGCGCGGATATGGTTTTCGAACTGGCTCGCGGCCGCCCCCTCGATCGTCCAGTGGCCGCTATTGTGGACGCGCGGCGCCATTTCGTTGAAGACCGGGCCATCGTCGGTCGCGAAAAACTCGCCCGTGAGCACGCCGACGTAATCGAGCTCGGCGGCGATCGTCGCCATCAGCGCGCGTGCGTCCTTCTGCTGGTCGAGGACGATTTGCGGCGGCGGCAGGCTCGACGACGCCAGAATGCCGCCCGCATGCACATTGACGGGCGAATCCCAGAAACGGATTTCGCCGTCGATGCCGCGCACGAGTATCACCGAAAATTCGTGGGCAAAGGTCACAAAACCTTCGAGCACCGCGGCGTGGCGGCCGATTGCCTCCCACGCCGCATCGGCGTCGGCCGCCGTGGCCAGCCGCGCCTGCCCCTTGCCGTCATAACCCATGCGCACCGTCTTCAGGATCGCCGGCGCACCGACCCGGTCGAGCGCGGCATCGAGCGCGGCGCGGTCGGGCACCGCGGCAAAGGGCGCCGGGCGGCCGCCGAGGCCCGCGACGAAATTTTTTTCCGCCAGCCGGTCCTGCGCGATTTCCAGCACCGCGCCGCCGGGGCGGACGGCAACATGCCCCGACAGGAAACGCACCGTGTCGACGGGAACATTCTCGAACTCATAGGTGACGACATCGCACGCCGCGGCAAAGGCGGCGAGGCGCGGTTCGTCGTCCCACGCCGCGCGGCTGTGGTGCGCGGTGACTTCGGCCGCGACGCTTTCGGCGTCGGGAGCATAGACATGGACCTTGTAGCCGAGCTGCGCCGCCGCAAGGCCGAGCATCCGGCCGAGCTGGCCGCCACCCAAAATGCCGATCGTCGAACCGGGAGCCAGCAAGCGCGTCAGCCTTCGCGCACGGGGGCCGGGGCGACGCTCGCCGTCTGCGTCTCGCGCCATGCTTCGAGCTTGCCCGCAAGCGCGGCGTCGTCGTTCGCAAGCAGCGCCGCGGCGAACAGCCCCGCGTTGGTCGCGCCCGCCTTGCCGATCGCAAAGGTCGCGACGGGGACGCCGCCCGGCATCTGGACGATCGAATAGAGGCTGTCGACGCCCGACAGCGCCGCCGACTGGACGGGCACGCCCAGCACCGGAACGCGCGTCATCGATGCGACCATGCCGGGCAGATGCGCCGCGCCGCCCGCGCCCGCGATAATGGCTTTCAACCCGCGCGCCGCCGCGCCCTTGGCATAGGCGACGAGGCGGTCGGGGGTGCGGTGCGCGGAGACGATCTGCACCTCGTGCGCGATGCCCAACTCTTCGAGGATCTGGACCGCGTGCGCCATCGTCGGCCAGTCGGACTGGCTGCCCATGATGACGCCCACGCTTACCTCGCCTTGCGGCGCGCTGTCGCCCATCGCGATCCCTCCTCGTGCGAGCGGCCGGTCCATCGGTGAATCGCCGCCGCCCTCCCCCTAGCGGCAAGGTTGCGCGCGGGCAACGCCGCCAATCGGGCAAAGCCTGCCGCCGCGTTTACCGATTGGTATCAAGTCGCGGCTAGGGTTGTCGGCATCATGTTCGTGGGCATCCCGCCGGCGGACGTCAGGGCGCGCCGGGGACAAGGCATGGACAGCGTAGGGGGGGCACGGATCGCGGCAGAGCAGTTTGCCGCCGCTTCCGTTGACTCCATCGAAGACCAGCTGCGGGAAATACGCCGCGAACGCGACGCGCTGCGCCGCGAAAACCGCGTATTGAAGATCGCGGTCGCAGAGCTTGAGCGCGTGTCCGAACGCGATACGCTGACCCCGCTGTTCAACCGGCGCTATTTTCTGACCGCCATCCATCACCGCATGGCGCGGTTCGAACGCCACGCCGAGAGCGCGGCGGTGGTGTTCGTCGACGTCAACCAGCTCAAATATATCAACGATACTTTCGGCCACGCCGCGGGCGACTTTGCGCTCATGGAAATTGCGAAGCGGCTGGCAGGTTCGATCCGCGCCACCGACGTCGCCGCGCGCATCGGCGGCGACGAATTCGGGCTGATCCTCGACCAGTCGAGCGAGGAAGGCGCGCGCGCACAGGTCGCACGGCTTGGCGGCGTGCTCGCCGCAGCACCGGCGCATTATGACGGGCACGAAATCCCGCTCTCGGCCTGTTTCGGCGTCGCGATGCTCCAGACGGGAATGACCGAATCGGACATTCTGGCCGCCGCCGACCGCGACATGTACAAATGCAAACAGACGATGGGCGCGCCTGCGGGGCATCGCTAACCCGGCATTAACCATAAGCGCGCATCCTCCCCGATGGACCATAGGGGATCGACGATGCAGACCCAGACCGACCCATATCTCGACATCCGGAACCGGATCACGCGACAGATCGGTGCGCTTGCCGAAGCGCTGCCGCACTGTGCGCTCGCACAGATCGTGCAGGGGATCGACGACATCCGCTGCCTTGCTCGTGACAACGGCTTTGCCGCGGTCGAAACGCTGGCGAGCCGACTCGAATCGGCGGTCGCGGGCGGCGGCTACCGCGCCGCCATCCTCACCTATCTCGACGCGATGAGCGACGCGGCGCAGGCGCCGCGCGGCCCCCTGCCCGCAGCGATGCATGAAGCATGGCTGGCGTCGGTCGCAACGCGGCTGGGGCATTGACTTTGGGCCATTGACGCCCGGCGACCGACACCGCACATCGCGCAGTCATGGATGCAATCATGTTTGCGCTGGTGGCCGTGCTGCTCGCCAATGCCGACGGGCGGAGCGGGATTGCGCTGTCGCGCCTCGTCGGCGCACGCCCCGACCGGCGGATCACCGTCGGCATCGCCTTCGGCGCCTTCCTCGCCAATGCCAGCGTCGCGGCGATCTTGGGCGCCGCCGCGAACCGCATGATCGGGCAAGGCGTCGCGGCGCTGCTCGTCGCGCTCGCGATGCTGTCGGCCGCCGCGGCGTTGCTCTGGCGTATCAAGCCCGGCACCGATGTGGCGGCGGGCGCCCATGACGCGCCGTCCGCGCTCGCCGCGCGGTTGCTTGCCGCGCAATTCGGCGATCGCAGCCATTTTCTGATCGGCGCGCTCGCGGCGACGAGCGGCGCCGGGCAATGGGCGGCGGTCGGCGGCTTTGTCGGCTGGATTCTGGCCATGCTGCCCTTCCTCGCCTTTGGCCCCGCGCTCGCCGAGCGGCGCGCGGCGCGCAACCTTCGCTGGCTGGCGGCGGCGATCCTCGCCCTATGGGGCATCCGCACCGCGCTCGGCGCGTTCGGATTGATCGGCTGATCCGCCTATTCTTCCAGGTTTCATCGTTTTTATCGATAAAACTGTCCCAAAGCTTCAATGGGAAAATCGGGCGCGTCATGGCTATATCGATTCGACAACGAAAGGATTTTCCCATGTCCGACAAAAACACCCCCGCCGTCGCCGATGCGCTGAACGCGCTGCTCGCCGACAGTTTCGCGCTCTATCTCAAGACCAAAAATTATCATTGGCACGTCCAGGGGCCGCGCTTTCGCGAGCTCCATCTGCTGTTCGACGAACAGGCGGCGCAGATTCTCGCGACCACCGACCTGATCGCCGAGCGCGTGCGCAAGAATGGCGCCGCGACGCTGCGGTCGATCGGCGAGATCGGTCGCCGCGCGTCGATCGCCGATGATAACGCGAGCGGTGTCGATGCCGATACGATGATCGGCAATCTCGCCGCCGACAACAAGCGGCTGCTCGACCAGCTCAAGGACGTCAAAACCGCCGCCGAGGCCGAGGGTGACATTGCAACGAGCGGACTGGTCGACGGCTGGGCCGACGAGACGCAGCAGCGCATCTGGTTCCTCGAAGCGACGCTGGGTTATTGACGCTCCGCGCGGGGGGTTATTGACGCTCCGCGCGGGGGGTTATTGACGCTCCGCGCGGGGGGTTATTGACGCTCCGCGCGGGCGACGGTCGCAGATGCTCCCCTATCGCCATCCCGGCGAAAGCCGGGATGGCGGTTAAGGCCGCATCCGCTCCCTGCTATCGCGCTCGTCACATATGCGCCGTCACTTCGGGCGGGTTCCACCAGTTGTTTGCCGCACCGTCCATGTAAGTGACGGGCAGCGCCGCCATCTCGGCGTGGGTCAGGTCGTCGAGGCACGCGATTGCGACCGAAACATAAGCCCCGCCGATCTCCTCGACATAGCCACGACCAAAGGGAGCCACCCCGCAGGTCTTGCAAAACAGATGGTGTGCGCTGTTCGACCCGAACTGATAGTCCGCCAACGCCGCCGGATCGCTGAGCAGGCGAAAGGCGTCGGGCTTGATCTGCGCGGTCCAGCCGCGCTTCTTGGTACAGATCGAGCAGTTGCATTTGCCGGTCCCGGCGTCGAGGTCGAGGTCGGCTTCGAACTTCACCGCGCCGCAGTGGCACGAACCATGATAGGTGTTGAGCATCGGCATTCTCCGGTCTGGCGGCGCCGGCACCGGCGCCCTTCACCCCGAATGGATAGCCCGGCTCCCCTGACAGATATTGTCAGCAGCCCGCGTCATATTGGCTGTGCCGCCACCAGTCGGCCATCAGCACCGCGCGCCGCCGCCCGAACCCTTCGTCGCCGATTCGCGCCGCGGCGATACGGTCGATGCGGAAACTGCGGAAATCCTGCCGCAGCAGGCACCAGGCCGCGACGATCTGCCGATCCTCGAAATAGGCGAGCGCCGCGGGCCAGATCGCGCGCGTCGTCGTCCTGCCGCTCTCGTCGGCATAGTCGATGTGCAGCGTCTTTTCCGCGCGCATGGCCTCGCGCACCGTCGCGAGCAGGGGTGCGTCGGTTTCGCGCCAGCGGCTGTTCACCGGCCACAGCCCCGCCTCGTCGATCCGCTGTTTCCATTCATCGGGGCTTGCCGCCGCGATCTTGGCGAGCGCCTGTGCCGCGGCGCGCGACAGCGACCCTTCCTGCCGCCCCTCGACCCAGCGCGCGCCCAGGACCAGCGCCTCCAGCTCCTCGGCGGTGAACATCAGCGGCGGCAGGAAGAACCCCGGCCGCAGCACATAGCCGACCCCCGCCTCGCCCTCGATCGGCGCGCCGAGCGCGATCAGCGCCTGCATGTCGCGATAAAGCGTGCGCACCGACACGCCCTGTTCCTCCGCCAGCGCCTCGGCCGTCACCGGCCGCCGATGGCGGCGCAGCGTGTCGATGATCGCGAAAAGCCGCCCCGTCCTGTCCGCCATGATAGCCCTGATCCGTCAGCGGCGCCGATAGGTCCAGCGCCGCGGTTTCGACCCGTCGATTGCCGAGATCGTCGCGGTCAGCGTGTCGCCGTCGCGGACATATTCGATACGCTGCGGATAATCGTGCGCGCCATTTTCGAAGGTCGCGCTCGCCCCATCGTGCCGCACCAGCGCGAACGCCACCGGCGCCCCGCCCTCCGGCATCGCGATATAGGAAATCGCGCCCTTCGCGTCCGCCGCGATGCGGAGGAACTCATATTCGCGCAAGCTATCGCCGCGCCCCGACCGGCTGTGCCCCAGCATCACCCCGCCGCGCGGCGCCGTCCAGCTTTCCTCGGTCCAGCGTCCGTCGCCTTCCTGAACCCACTCGCCCGCGAGCCAGCCGAAATCGGCGACGCGCGCCGCCGGGCCCGCCGCCACCAGCACAAGCGATAAAAGCGCCGCGATGATCCGCATGCCCCTCTCCCTTCCCCCGCGCCTTATCACGCCGCCGCCGCCATCGCCATGGACAGCGCATCCCCCGCCGCCTATAACCCTCCCCATCCCCGGGGAGCCGCGTCTGCAAGGGCCGGTTGAGAGCGGAATAGACCGCGACCCGTTGAACCTGATCCCGGTAATACGGGCGGAGGGAGGGTTGGCTTTCACCGCGTGAAATCCATTCTCGCTCCGAATAACTGGAGCGACTTCACATGGCCGACATCGATTCCCGCCTCGACAAGACGCACGCCGAACCCATCGGCGTCACCACCGGGCCGATCCGCGGCAGCCGCAAGATCCACGTCGCCTGCCCCACCGGCAGCGGCATCCGCGTCGCGATGCGCGAAATCCTGCTCGAACCCTCGTCGGGTGAGCCGCCGGTGCGCGTCTATGACACGTCGGGCCCCTACACCGACCCGGGCGCCAGCATCGACATCGCGCAGGGCCTCCCCGAACTCCGCGCCTCCTGGATCCGCGCCCGCGGCGACGTCGAGGAAGTGACGCAGCGCGAGGTCCGCCCCGAAGACAACGGCCAGCTCGGCCCGACCGGTCGGGCGG
>JBGTUD010000093.1:0-9714 GCA_041939405.1 Sphingopyxis sp.
GATCGTGTCGCCGCGCGATCGTGCGTCCCGGCCCGATCCAGGGCGATATGGTGCACCCCTATCTGCGGAGGCGGGAGGGCAAGGAGAAACCCGAATATCCAAAGCCCGAGCTTCGCGCCGTGCTCGAGAAGACCTTGGGCGTGCCGCTCTTCCAGGAACAGGCGATGAAGGTCGCGATCGTCGGCGCAGGCTTCACGCCGGCCGAAGCCGACCAGCTCCGCCGCGCGATGGCGACCTTCAAGCTGACGGGCGGGGTGTCGCACTTCTACGACAAGCTCGTCGGCGGCATGGTCGAGCGCGGTTATCCCAAGGATTTCGCCGAGCGCACGTTCAAGCAGATCGAAGGATTCGGCTCGTACGGCTTTCCCGAGAGCCACGCGGCTTCGTTCGCGAAGATCGCTTATGCCTCGTGCTGGATGAAGCATCATCATCCTGATGTCTTCTGCGCGGCGTTGCTCAATGCGCAGCCGATGGGCTTCTATGCGCCCGCGCAAATCGTGCGCGATGCGCGGAATCACGGTGTCGAGGTGCGTCCCGTCTCGATCAACGACAGCCATTGGGACTGTACTTTGGAAGAGTCCGGTGGACGCTATCTCGCGGTGCGCCTTGGGTTTCGCCAGGTGCGCTCGCTCGCGAACGTCCATGGCGCCGCGATCGTCGGGGCGCGGGGCGATGTCCCCTATGATTGCGTTGAGGATGTCTGGCGGCGCGCCGGCGTGCCGCGCGCCGCGATCGAAAGGATCGCCGAGGCCGACGGCTTTGCCTGCCTGTCCGAGGACCGGCGGCAGGGGCTCTGGAAGGTGCGGGGGCTGGGGGAGGCGCCGCTGCCGCTGTTCGCGGCAGCGGACGCCCGCGAGGCGGGCTTCTCGCCCGAGGGGCTCGAACCGCCGACGGCGCTCCGGCCGATGACCGAGGGACGCGAGGTTGTGGAGGATTATCGCACGCTGCAGCTGTCGCTGCGCGCGCATCCCTTGAGTTTCTTGCGGGACGAGCTTGACGCGATGGGCGTGGTCCGCTGCGCGGACCTCGCCAATATTCGCGATGGCCGGAATATCGAGGTGGCGGGGGTGATCCTCGTGCGGCAGCGGCCCGGCTCCGCAAAGGGCGTGCTCTTCGTCACGATCGAGGACGAGACCGGGATCGCCAACGGCATTCTCTGGCCCGACCGGTTCGACATCTACAGGCGCCAGGTCATGTCGGCCTCGATGATCGCGATGCGCGGTCGGCTCCAGAAGGAAGGCGAGGTCATTCACATCATCTGCGACCGGATCACCGATCATGATGCGCTGCTGCGCTCGGTCGGGCGCAGCGATCTTTCCATTGCGCCGGGAAGGGGCGATGGGGCGCGGAGCGGGGGAGGGCCGGACAGCCGCGAGCCCGGCCTGCGCATCCGGAGCCACGATTTCCACTGAAACCCATTTTTCTCCTTGCTCGGCGGACCTCTCCCTCATTGGCTGCCTGATTGCGGGTCTCGGCTCGCCTAATGCCGTCAACCCCCGGCGGGGGTTCGCCCTCGCGCGGGCGCTCGGTGACGGCGGCTCACGGCCCCTCCTTCTGGCGCCATCGGGAACAGGTCCCGAGCAACCAAGGAGACTGAACATGGGTACCACCATCGGAAATCTGACCCTCAAGGACGACGGCAGCTACGAGGGCACGCTTGCGACCCTCATGGTCACCGTGCCGATCGCGCTCGTCCCGAACGGGCGCAAGGCGAAGGACAGCGAGCCCGACTTCCGCTGCGTCAGCCGCCGGAACGGCTTCGAACTCGGCGGCGGCTGGGTGAAGACCGCGCGCTCCACCGGCGCCGAATATATCTCGGTGTCGCTGTCGGCCCCCGAGCTCGGCGAGATCTTCTGCAACGTCGCGAACGCGCCGGGCGACGATCCGACGAAGAAGGTGCTGATCTGGAACGCCCCCGGCACCTGATCGGACAAACTAGGGGCCCCGCCTTCGGGCGGGGCCGCTTCACTCGGGTTCAGCTCGAAGAATGACGAACTCGTCCGGGCGGCCTGCCTTGAGAAGCAGGTCGCCCTTCACCTTGTAACGCCCCGCCGGGAAGTCATCCGCATTTGCAAATCGCAGATCAACGGGGGCGGAGTAACGATAGCCGTCGGGGCTGAAGTGCAGTTCGCCGTTGAACCTCCCGAGCCATCCGGTGAGGCTGCCTTCCTCCATATGTGCCGAGAGTTGCCGCATCTCTGGCGAAGGCAAGCGTGCGACGTCCGCAGCTCCCGTCAGAAGCTTGGGACGCTCGGCCTGCCTTTCCAGCGCGCGCACCTGCCTCGCGCCTTCTTCGTCCATGATCACCACCGTCTGGTTGACGGTCACCAGCTGGATTTGCGTGACGCTCGTTTGCTCGATTACGTCCGCGGCCGATTTTGCCATGGGCGTAGGTTTGTCGCAGCTGGTCGCCACGATGAGAGCACTGACGACTGCGCCGACGAGGGCGGCACCCGCGGCGCTGGTAGCGATAGGCGCCTTGTTGAATTCCTTCTTGGCATTTTTGGCGATCTTCGACTTTTTGATCGCTTTCAGCAGAACAGCGAGGCTGCCATCTCGTAGTCCGACGACCCGCAAATCGGCGCCCTGACCTCGTGCAACCGCCGCCGCGCGCTGCAGAAACCGCCCGAGCTCAGTGGCGTCCACCCCTGAATTGCTGTCGAAATAGAAAGCAAACTCGTCGTCTGCGAGTTTGAAGTCGAGTGCCGCGTTCGCCATTCCATTCCCCCTGAACACCTATGAAATGCTAATTGTCGGCGGGGGCAAGGGAAAAGTCCGACCGGCACGGAAGGCCTGAACGGCCGCCGCCCGCTGGACCATCCCTCTCTCAAAGCCGCTGATCCCTAGGCCGAGGCCAGGCCTTTTCCGTCAACCCTTGCAGGGTCCCTGCGCAAGCTTGGGCCGCGGCTGCGCCGCGGTGACTGCAGCCTGTCCCCGTCCGGCGGGGCGACTGTCGAGCGGGAATGGTCCCGCTCCCGGACAGGAGCCTCGAAATGCCGCTTTCCACTGCCCAATCGCTCGGCTGGAACCTCGCCCGAACAATGATGACGATCATCGTCCTGATTGAGACATCGGCTGGATATTCGGTCATGCCGCTCGACGAGTTCGACGGCGATCCCGCCTGCATCGTATGCGAATATGATCCGTTCAATCGCTGAAATCTCGAGAAAACTCGCCCCACGGTGGTTCCAGTTCCGGTTCCACCCTCGGGGCGTTCTTGCTATGTCGGGCAAGCAGATTGCGCTGTGGTGGTGGTGGAGAGCGCGTCCAATGGGAGGACGCTTATGACTTTTATGATCATCCTCGGCGCCGTGGCTGCCGTCTATATTGCCATCCTGATGTTCCGGCTGGCCGCGGTTGCACTGCCGCTCTACGCGGGCATCGGCACGACGCTCTACCTGATCGATCGCGACTTGGGATATCTGGTCCCGATCATCGCCGGACTGGTCGTCGGGGCCTTGATTGTCGGATGTGGACGAGCCCTCTGCGCCGTCTTGCCGCCGCTTTATCGCTTCGCCGTCATGCTTGTCTTTGCCATCCCCGCTGGATTCGCAGGCTACCAGGCGGCGAGGGGGTTTGCCGGTCTCGGGCTCGCGGACGGCGCCATGCTCGAGGCGCTCGGATTCGCCGGCGCGTTAGTCGCAGCCGCAGCCGCCATGCGTGGCCTCGGTGCGAGGCAGGACAGCGCTCCGAATGAAGCGGCGATAGGCGCCGTGTGAGTACAGCCCGCCGCCCGTGAAAGTTGGATGACTGCCAATCTCCGGTCTGCGTTTCGCTGAATCGCCGAACCGGCGCGGCCTCCCCGATCTGCGCCATCTGCCGGCAAGACGCTGACGCTGGATCGCTGACCGCAACGGCGGCCATGCGACTTTCTTCCCCCGGCGTTCCGCCGTTCCTCGCGAATCAAGAAAGCCTTTGCCCGCCGTCCTCCGCGTTGCTGCGGGCCTGGCGGCTGCGGCGCAATCCCTTGCCGGCCGTCGATGCGCATCGAGGCCGCGATGGTGCGGCTCGACATGCAGCAAAGGACATCATCATGAGCAAGATCGGCAGCTTCCAACTCGTCTCGGGCGAATATCAGGGCGAGATCGTCACGCTTTCGGTGCAGGCCAAATCGGTCCGCATCGTCCCGGAGAAGAACGCAAGCGGCAACGCCCCGAGCCATCGCGTCTTCGTCGGCGACGCCGAAGTCGGCGCCGCCTGGTCGAAGACCAGCCAGGACAAACGCCCCTATCTTTCGGTCAAGCTCGACGACCCGAGCTTCGTCGCCCCGATCTTCGCGCAGCTCTTCGCGGGCGACGAGGGCGAATATGACCTCGTCTGGAGCCGCCAGAACCGCCGCAACGACAATTGATGCGGCGCCCATCGCCCGGCCTCGGCCGGGCGATGTTATATCCAATTTGAGGGCTTTAGCGTGCGTAGCTCGGATATTTTTGCGCTAAGCCTATGATGTATGCGCCGGTAACCACGCCGCCGTTGGCGGGCCAAATCCGGCCGAAAGCGGCGGTTTATTCTCCTCAAACGGGTCGGAGGTGCGAATGGATCAGGCAGTCGGATGGCAGTCGCCATATTTTCCGAAAATATTCGAGCGATATGATCGCGCGGACTTCGCGCAGGAATTCTTGCGGCGAAGCCCCGCCTATCGCGGCGGCTATGCCGCCGCGGCGGCGGCGCCGGGCGCCGACCGCGTGCGGCTCTTTCGGCGGCTCGCCAGCCGCTGGGGGTTGGTTTTTCGCCTTCGATCCTGATCTTTCGGCCGCGGCTGCGCCCGCCCTGTGGCGGCCGCAGGCCTGCGCCTTCGTTACGATCGCGCGTCCGGCGCCCAAGGGCTTTGCGGCGCTGCGCCTCGCCGAGATTGTCGACGGACCCGAGATTGCCGCCGAGCTGCTCTCGTACCGCGACTGGCATGTCGTCCTGCTAGCCGGGGGACGGCACTATCGTCTGCTGATCCGGCGCTGCTACGCGAACGAGCGACTGGCATTTCTTACGCCCGCAGATGCGAAGGCCGGCCTCCGCGCGTCGATGATCATGGCGCTTCACCGCGAACTCCTCGATACGGGTGGCGCTCGTCCGGCACCTGACAGCGCCCCGGGGGCGACGGAGCGCTGGCGCCTGGTCCAATGGCTCCGCCTTCTCGACGCCATGACCGAGGGAGCATCGGCCCGCGACATGGCGGCGGCGCTACTGCTCGCCGACGCGCGCGACTATTCCGCCGCCGAGTGGGACGCGTCGAGCGAACGCCGCCGCATCGCGCGCTGGCAGCGCGCCGCGGTTGCCATGCGCGACGGCGGATTCAACGCGCTCCTCGGCGCAGCCTGATCGGGACATTCCGACGCCCTTCGCTTTGTCCGTTCCGAATCCTTCGTGTGATTTTCCAAGAACGCCTCCTCGTTCCTGAACCCTGATCCGGGTTCCGGTCCTTGGCAGGAGGCCCCATTGTCCGATCGTCCCACGCCCGTCGTCGCCCGCTATCTCCGGACGCCTGAGGCAGCCGTTCATCTCAGCCTGTCGGCGGCAACACTCGAGAAGCATCGCTGCTACGGGACGGGGCCGCGCTATCACAAGCTCGGCGGCCGCGTCGTTTATGCGATCGCCGACCTCGACGCCTGGGCGGCGATCGGACGCAAGACATCGACCTCGGATCCCGGCGTCGGCGACATCTCGCCGCTGCGCCCGGGCCGCCGCTGATGCGCCCGCGAATGGCATCGGCTTTGCCGTCGCCCATGCCGGCGGCGGTGTCTCCGCCTGCCGGCGTTCGGCTCCCCGCAAGCGGCCTGACAGACGTCGAGATGACCTGGATCGAGGGCCGGCTCGAACAGCAGCTCCGCTTCGGGCGGGTCGCCGCCGAGTGGTCCGGCGGACCGCACAAGCGCATCGCGTCCTTCCGTCCGGGTGCGACCTTCGGGCTGATCGGTTGCACCGCGGGCGATCTCGGATGCCTGTTCTGGAGCCTTGCTATCCTCAGGGCGGTCGCACCCGGTGCGCCCTACGCAACCCATCCCGGTGTCCAGCCCGGAGGGGAAATACTTCTCAGCCTTTCCGACCTCGAACCCATCCGGGCGGTGTGCCGAGAGATCGACATGATCGAGGCCTCGGGCGTCGATGCGTGCGACGTGTCGCCCGATCATTGGCGCCACATCGGGCAGCGGCTCGCAGCCGCACTGCCGTTCCGCTCCTACTCGGCCGAACGCCACGCCGCGTGGCTCCGCCGCGGCGAGGCCCGGCCATGAACCGGCGGTGGCTCCGCACGACCGCCGCCTGCGGCGCGCTCTTTTGCGGGCTGTTCGGCGCGGCCGCGATCCTCGCGCCGCAGCCGCGGCTCATCTGGAACGCAAGCGCGAGCGTGCCGGTCGGCCTCTACGCCATCGACGTCGGCGCCAAGCCCGCGCGCGGCGACCTTGTCGCCATTGCGCCGCCCGCGCCGCTCTCCGCCTGGCTTTCGGAGCGCGGCTATCTGCCGCGCGGTGTGCCGCTTCTGAAGCGCGTCGCCGCAACGCACGGCGCGCTCGTCTGCCGCAGCGGCGTCTTCGTCACGATCGACGGCGCGCCTGCGGCGCGCACGCGATCGGCCGACCGCATGGGACGGGCGCTACCGCTCTGGCTCGGCTGCCGCCGGCTGGAGCGCGGCGAGCTGTTCGTCCTCGGCCTGTCTCCCGACAGCCTCGACGGCCGATATTTCGGGCCGCTCCCAGCATCCGCCGTCATCGGCACCGCGCATCCCATTCTCACTCGCGACGCCTCCGGCGCGCCGCTTCGCTGGCGCCGGAACGGCGCGCGGCATCCCCTCCACCTGCCGGACGAGGAACAGACATCATGATGATCGGAAGCTTTCAAACCGCAGGCGAGGGCTATGCGGGATCGATCCGGACCCTCCTGCTCGACGCGATGATCGCGATCGTTCCGGCTGCGCCGTCCGACGCCGAAAACGCGCCGGGCTGGCGGGTGCTGCTGGTCGAGGCCGACGATGGCGTCGAGATCGGAGCGGGCTGGGACCGCACCGGCGAACGCGCCGGTTCCTTTATCGCGCTGCAGATCGACGACCCGGCCTTGCCGTCGCCGCTGCGCGCCAACCTCATTCGCTCCACGCGACACGAGGACGAATATCATCTGCTCTGGTCGCGCCCGGCACCGCAGGCGAAAGGCTGAGTGATGCGGCCTTTGGCTCGCTCGGCGCGCTTCCGCGCGATGCGCATCGCCGGTGCCGCTTTGCTGGCGCTCGCGGCGCTGCCTGCCGTTCCGGCGGCAGCGCGCGAGCGGCCTGTCGCTGCGCCTGCCGCTCATCCTTATGCGCCCCATGTCAGCGAGGCTTCGCAGCGGTTCGCCATACCCGAGGCATGGATATGGCGCGTCATGCATGTCGAAAGCCGGGGTCGATCGCGCGCCGTGTCGCACGCGGGGGCAATGGGGTTGATGCAGATCATGCCGGGGACTTGGGCCATGCTGACTGCAAGATACGGGCTGGGGTCAGACCCCTTCGACGCGCGCGCGAACATCCATGCCGGTGCTGCCTATCTGCGCATGATGTGGGACCGATATGGCGACGTCTCGCTCATGCTCGCCGCCTATAATGCGGGACCGGGCCGCGCCGACGCCTATGCGGTGGGTCGGCGCCGACTTCCCGCAGAGACCATCGCCTATGTTGCCGCGATTGCACCGGCGATCGGCGCATCGGGCATCGCTTCGCTCGCCCCCGCGCCGACACCGACGGCACCGTCCTGGCGCAGCGCTTCGCTGTTCGCCGAACGCCCCGGCGACGATGCGGCCGCGCTGCCCGGTGCAGCTCCGCTGCAATCCGGGCGCAGCGCCGATGCAGCGGAACGTGCGCCACCTCGCGCGCCTGCGGCGCTCTTCGTTCCGCTTTCCGGCCGCGACCAATGATCTGTCGCGCCTCGGTTTCGATGCCTTGCCCGGACCTGTTGGCTCGGGTGTTCTGGCTCGTCTGGAAGGGGAAGGGGGCAGGGCAAGATAAAAGACCGGCCAGCTCGCTGGCGGTATGTGGTTGGTTTGTCTCAGCTTTTGCGTATGGCACGCGGCCCGCCGTGCCATATAGCGGGCAGTTTACGCCTTTCCTTTCAACGGCTTGCCGTCTGGCACCCCGCCGATGAGCGACGACGACCAAGATTTCCGGGTCAGGCCGGGAAGGGGGAGAGACGCGGGGGCGGGTTCCGCCGGTCGCGGCAAGCGGCTTGCGGCGGAGGTGCGGCGTGCGGCCGCGCGTTCGGGCGCGACGCGGCTCCGGCGCGCGGGGCCTTCGCGCGGCGGGACCGGACGTCATGGGCGCGGCCGCCGGGCGCTCGCGGTCATCCGGCGCGGTCCCGCGATGCGCCGTGTCACCGTGATGGCGCGGATCGTCCGGCATCGCGGCGCAGGGTTTCGTGCCGCCCCGCTCGGACGCCACATAGCCTATCTCGAACGCGACGGCGTGACCCGCGATGGACGCGACGCCTCGATGTTCGATGCCGCCGGCGATGAGGCCGATCGCGGCGGCTTCGCTGAGCGCTGCGGCGGCGATCGTCACCACTTCCGCTTCATCGTCAGCCCCGAGGACGCGGCCGAGCTTGGCGACCTGCGCGGCTACACGCGCGACCTGATGAGCCAGCTCGAGGTCGATCTCGAGACGCGCCTCGACTGGGTCGCGGTCGATCATTGGAATACCGACAATCCGCACATCCATGTCCTTGTGCGCGGGGCCACGGCCGATGGCACTGATCTCGTTGTCGACCGGGGCTATATGGCCGAGGGCGTCCGCGGCCGTGCGTCGGAGATCGCGACCCTGGAGCTTGGCCCGAGGAGCGAGCTTCAGGTCGATGCTGCGCTGCGCCGCGAAGTCGAGGCCGAACGCTGGACCAGTCTCGATGCCGAGCTTGCGCGGCGATCGCGCGAGAATGAAATCGTCGATCTTCGCCCGGTCGCCGGGGGCGAGGCCAGGACGGACCGGCATCTGCTGGGGCGTGCCGCGAAGCTCGAGGCGCTGGGGCTCGCCTCGCGTGTCGGACCCGCCCAATATCTTCTCGATCCGGAGGCCGAGGAAAGGCTTCGCACCATCGGGGAGCGCGGCGACATCATCAAGACCATGCACCGCGAAATGGCCGCGCGCGGGATCGCATTCGATGCTTCGGCTCTGGCGATCGGAGAGCAGGGCGAGGGTCCTATAATCGGCCGTCTGGTGGCGCGGGGGCTCGACGACGAGCTCGCGGGTTCTGCCTATGCGATCGTCGACGGGATCGATGGCCGAACCCATCATATCCGCTTTCCCGATCTTGAATGGACCGGCGACGCAAAGCCCGGCGCGATTGTCGAGCTGAGGCACTGGGACGGACGCGATGGCGCCCGCCATATCTCGCTGGCGGTTCGCTCGGATCTGCCGCTGGGCGAACAGGTCGAGGCCCCCGGCGCGACTTGGCTCGATCGGCAGCTTGCCGCGCCCGACCGGTCAATGCGCTCCCAAGGGTTCGGCCGCGAGGTCCGGGATGCGATGAAGGCGCGCACCGCCTTTCTCGAGCGCGAGGAGTTGTTGCCGCGCGACATGGGGCGCCAGTCATCCTGGAAACGGATCGAGATGCTCCGCCGGCGCGAGATGGACGCAGCGGTGGACGCGATCGCGGCGCGAACCGGACTCGAGCATCGGCCGTCGGCGCCGGGCGAGCATGTGAGCGGCATCTACCGCGAGCGCGTGCAGCTCGCCTCGGGACGCTTCGCGATGATCGACGACGGGCT
>JBGTUD010000094.1:0-9635 GCA_041939405.1 Sphingopyxis sp.
CCAAATGAGCACTGGTGCCGCACTTAACGGTTAATCCCACCGCCGGATAGAGCTGGTGAAAGTAGGCAAACACCGACGGTAGCAGCGAGGCGTAATCCTCAGGGATGCCGAGGGTGAGATCTCCGGTAATCTGGCGGGCCTGCATATCGCTCCAGGCCTCGTCGTTTAGCGCCAGCAGCCTTCGCGAATGAGCCAGTAAGCGCTCACCTTCAGCGGTAAAGCGCAGCCGCCGACCATCTCGCTCGTGCAGGCTGACCGCTAACTGCGCTTCTAACCGCTGTAGCTGCATACTCACCGTGGACTGCGTATAGGCCAGCCGTTTCGCCGCTGCGGTCACGCTTCCTGTATCCGCAATCGCCACTAGCGTTCGCAACAGCGTTAAGTCAAACGTGGGTGCGCGCATACATCACCACTGTTGATGATATTGATCATAAAAGATCGTTATCTTGATGAGTGGGTGATGAGTATGCTGCGCGCCATAGGATCATTACAAGACTTGGTCCTCTTCAAAGGTTGGATCACTGCAGGCTCCAGGAGGCGCGTCATGCAACCCACTCACTCCCCAGTAGTCATATCCCCGAAATTCAGCGTCTGCGCCGCCTTGGCGATGGCCGCTTCGCTGAGGTCATTGGCATGGGCAAAGCCGGTCATCTCGCCCGAAACGCCGCGCAGGCCAAAGCCCGCATCGGTCGAATAGTCGGCGGTCTTCAGCCGCCCGTCGTCGAAGCCGAAGCTCTCGCTCGCGCGATATTGCAGATAGAGTTCGCCGTCGTCGCACTGGCTGAGCGCCTGCGCGGTCAGGCGGCGCGCGCCATCGGGATCGAGCAGGCCGGGACGGTAGAGGAGGCCGCGGGCGTCGGTGAACAGGGATGCGGTATCGGTCATGCGCCTGATATAGGCGCGCGCCGGCTCGATCCCAACAGAAAAGCTTTAGAGGCTGGCGCCCGATGCGATGTCCGGCTTCGTGGCGACGTCGGGCGTGTCCGCGACGCCGCCGATCAGCACGGGCCCGAGCAGCAGGCCCACATAGGCGAAGCGCGCTACGCGCGCGATCGCCTCCGCCGCGCCGGCCTTCCCTATATCGTGCTGCTCACCGACCCCACGACCGGCGGCGTCACCGCGAGCTATGCGATGCTCGGCGACGTGCAGATCAGCGAGCCCAAGGCGTTGATCGGCTTTGCGGGCCAGCGCGTGATCGAGAATACGATCCGCGAAAAACTGCCCGAGGGGTTCCAACGCGCCGAATATCTGCTCGACCATGGGATGATCGACATGGTCGCGCATCGCAAGGACCTGCCCGCCACGCTCGGCCGCCTGATCGGCTATCTGGCGCCCGAAAAGGCGGCTTAGTTCCCACTCCCCTTCAGGGGAGAGGGTTAGGGAGAGGGGGACTCTCTCCACATTTTGACGATTAGGCCGGCTTATCGGAGACTCCCCCTCTCCCCGGCCCTCTCCCCTGAAGGGGAGAGGGAGAAGACATGCCCGACCACGCCCGCTCGTCCTACCCCGCCGTCCAGGCCCAGCTCGATCGCCTCGCCGCGCTGTCGCCGGGGCGCGACATTCTGGGCCTCGAACGCATCGCCGAACTGTGCCGCCGCCTTGGCGATCCGCAGCATCACCTGCCGCCCGTACTCCACGTCGCGGGGACCAACGGCAAGGGATCGACCTGCGCCTTCCTCCGCGCCGCGGTCGAGGCGGCGGGGCTCTCCGCCCATGTCTATTCGAGCCCGCATCTCGTCCGCTTCAACGAACGCATCCGTCTTGCCGGAACCCTGATCGACGACGCGCTGCTCGCCGCGCTGCTCGCCGAGGTGCTCGACGTCGCCGACGGCCTTCAAGCCAGCTTTTTCGAGGTCACGACCGCCGCCGCCTTCCTCGCCTTTGCGCGCACGCCTGCCGACGCCTGTATCGTCGAGGTCGGACTCGGCGGACGGCTCGACGCGACCAATATCATCGCGGCCCCTACGGTGTGCGGCATCGCGTCGCTCGGCATCGACCATGAAGCCTTTCTGCTCGCGCCCGACGCCGACGTGCCCGCGCTGCCCCACGACCGCATCGCCTTTGAAAAGGCCGGGATCGCCAAGGCGGGCGCGCCGCTGGTGACGCAGGCCTATCCCGCGTCGATGCGTGCGGTGATCGCCGCGCGCGCCGCCGCCGTGGGCGCGCGCCTTGTCGATCGCGGCGCGGCGTGGGACGCACATGTCACCGACGGCCGCCTCCGCTATCGCGACGCGCGCGGCACCCTCAACCTGCCGCTCCCGACGATGGCGGGCGCGCACCAAGCCGACAATGCCGCGCTCGCGGTCGCCATGCTTCGCCATCAGGACGCGATCGCGATCGACGACGCCGCGCTCGCCGCCGCGATGGCGCGCGCGCACTGGCCCGCGCGGATGCAGCGGCTCGGCGCCGGGCCGCTTACCGGGCTGCTGTCGCCGGGTACCGCCGTCTGGCTCGACGGCGGGCATAACCCCGACGCGGGCGTCGCGCTGGCGAGGGCGCTGGAGGATATGGCGCCGCTGCACATCGTCTGCGGGCTGCTCGCGAACAAGGATGCGATGGGTTTTCTCCGCTCCATCGCCAGCCGCATCGCCTCCTTCCGCGCGGTGCCGATCCCCGGCCACGAGCATCACGATCCCGCCGGCCTCTGCCAGCAGGTTCGCGAAACTCTGGGTATCGCCGAAGCGCATCCGTGCAGCGACGTACCCGCCGCGCTGCGCCAACTGGGCAGCACGCCGGGCGATGTCCTCATCTGCGGCTCGCTTTATCTCGCGGGCGAAGTCCTCGCCGCGAACGACGAGCTTCCGGACTAGGTTCGCACCGGCGCAGGCCGATTTTCCTCAGGGTGCGCGAGCTCGTGCCCGTCGTCCTCGGTGCTCGGCTGTCTGACGGTCTGAACCACGAATCCCTTGCGCCAAAGCATCCAAAGCAACAGCATTCCGGGCGCCGCGATCACCACGGTCACGATCCAGAAACCGACCCACCCCAGTCCCTCGGCAATATAGCCTCCAGGCGTGGCCAGCCAGGTGCGTCCCACGGCAGCAAAGGACGACAGCAATGCGAACTGCGTCGCCGTATAGGCGAGGCTGGAAAGCCCAGACAAATAGGTGACAAATACGGTCAGGCCGATCCCGCTCGTGAAATTTTCGGTCCCGACTGCGACCGCGAGCATCAGCGGCGAATGGCCGACCGCTGCCAGCACGGCGAAAAGGAAATTGCTGAACATCATCAGCAATCCGGATACGAGCAACGCCCGCCCCATACCGAGCCACGCGATGAAGGGCGCCCCGCATGCCGAACCGACGATCAGTGCAACAAAACCGACGCCCTTGTTGATCGCGACGAACTCGGTATCGGTGAAGCCCAGTTCGACGATCATCGGATTGAGCATCCCCTGACCCATGGCATCGCCAACCTTGTAGACAAGCACGAACAGCAGGATCAGCACCGCGCCATTACGGCCCAGAAATTCGCGGAACGGATTGACGACCGTGTCTTTCAGCCACGCCCCGAAGCCGCCAGCCAGAGCGTTGGCGCGAGCGGGATCGAAGCGCCCCGACCCGGCGTAAAGCGCGCCGAGGAAGGCCGGGAGCACAGCCAGTCCGGTAAAACCGTACGCGGTTGCCCATCCAAGATTAAACCCCTCGGGCGACGCCAGCGCGATGGTGCCGACACCGGCGATCAGGTTGCCGGTGCGATAGCCGAACTGGTTCATCGCGGTGCCATGCGGCAATTCGGCGTCGGCAAGGATTTCGATGCGGTATGCGTCGATGACGATGTCCTGTGTCGCCGACAGAAAAGCGACGGCGATCGCCCAGAAGGCAAAGGGCGCCAGATTGTCGTTCGTCGGATCGCTGGTGCCGAGGTTCCAGATCGCAATCACGAGCAGCGCCTGAATGAAAAAGAGCCAGCCGCGCCGCTGTCCGAACGCTTTGGTCAGGAATGGCAGCGGCAATCGGTCGACCAGCGGCGCCCACAGGAATTTCAGCGTATAAGGGGTGGTCAGGCCGATCGCGAAACCGATCGTCGATTTCTCGATCCCCACTTTCGAAAGCCAGAAGGTCATCGTGCCGAGCAGCAGGGTAAGCGGAAAGCCGCTGGAGATGCCGAGCAGGAACGCCACAATGGGCATCGGCTTGCGATAGGGCGCGAAGCTCGGCACCACGAACGCAAGCCCGATCACCAGCGCAATCACACCGATCAGCACCGCTGTATCCAGCCCGAGTTGCATTTGATGTCCTTTCCCCGCCCGCAGCGCCTATCCCGCAGGGCCTAAAGCCTCTTCTCCAAATTGGAAGCGGGTAAATGACGGCGCGGCCGGTCCGCCGTGCTCAGGCCGCGGCGGGGCGCCAATAGGTTGTCAGGCCCGCAACCTTGCGCGGCGCCTGATTCTTGCAGATCATCGTCTCCAGTGCCTTCAGCGCCGCGACAAGCGCGCCGGCGCTATGCGGTTTGCCGAGGCAGGCCATGGCGATCTCGCTCGCATCGTCGGGGCACTGGCCGGTGACGAGCAGCACCGCGATCCCGCGGTCGCGCGCCAGCCGCGCCACCTCGCGGCCCGTCATATGCCCCGCAAGGCCGAGGTCGAGCACCAGCGCGTCGACCTGCTCGGCCGCCATGATCGCGACCGCGGCTTCGCCCGAATCGACCGTCGCGACGACCTCATAACCGCCATGTTTCAGGATATGCTCGTTGTCGAACGCCGTCAGCGGGTCATCCTCGATGACCAGCAGCCGTTTGATGCAGGAGGGACGCGACGCAAAAAGCATGAAATCTCCCTTTCGATGCGCCATGACTCGCTCTGGCGCGCGGCGCAATATCGCTTCTGCTTGCCATCGACGAAGCGACACTTTTCCGGCTATGAGCGTGACCAGAACGCCACAGTCCTTTCCCGCATAACGACAAGAAAGCCGCATCCGTTCCGATGACGCCCCCCCGCCGCCCAACCCGCTCCACACCCCGCGCGCCCGTTCGCGATGCTGCGAAAGGCCGCCGCGCCGCGCGCGCCGCCGCGCCACCGCGCAAACTCCCGGCCGAACCCGAACGCGAGGACGGGCCGCAGCGCATCGCCAAGCTGCTCGCGCGCGCCGGGGTGGGCTCGCGCCGCGACGTCGAACGGATGATCGAGGAAGGGCGCATCGCGCTCCACGGCGAAATCGTCGCCCAGCCCGCGCCGCTCCTCGCCTCGCTCGACGGGCTGACCGTCGATGGCAACCCGGTCGCCAAGCCCGTTTCGACGCGCCTCTATCGCTTTCACAAGCCTGCGGGCTGCCTCACCGCGGCGCGCGATCCCAAGGGGCGCAAGACGATCTATGACATATTGCCCAAGGGATTGCCGCGGCTGATGCCCGTCGGCCGCCTCGACTATAATACCGAAGGGTTGCTGCTCCTCACCAACGACGGCGAATTCAAGCGCCAGCTTGAGCTGCCTGCGAGCGGGGTCGAGCGCACCTATCGCGCGCGCGCCTTTGGCGACATCAGCCAGACGCAGCTCGAGGAACTGGTGCTGGGGATCGAGATCGACGGCATCCGTTACGGCAAGATAGACGCCAACCTCGAACGCCGCACCGGGCGCAACCAGTGGATCGAGATGACGCTGACCGAGGGCAAGAATCGCGAGGTTCGCCGCGTGCTCGAGCATCTGGGGCTTCAGGTCAGCCGCCTTATCCGCACGCGCTATGGCGAATTTACCCTCGCCGGGCTCGACATGGGCGCGGTCGAGGTCGTGCCGCGCGACGAATTGTTCAAGTTCCGGCGGCAATTGGACAAATGAGGGTCATCGCCGGCGAATGGCGCGGCCGCAAGCTGCTCGCGCCCAGCAACGACGCCACCCGCCCGACCGCCGACCGCACGCGCGAGACGCTCTTCTCGATGCTCGCGAGCCGCCTTGGCAGCTTCGAAGGGCTGTATGTCGCCGACCTTTTCGCCGGGTCGGGCGCGCTGGGGATCGAGGCTTTGTCGCGCGGCGCCGCGCAATGCCTGTTCGCCGAACAGGACCAGGGCGCGCTCGACGCCCTGCGCAAGAATCTTGGCGCGCTGGGGGCCACGCCCCGCGCCGATGTGCGCGCCGGATCGGTCCTCGCGCTCGGCCCCGCGCGCCGAAGCTGTGACCTGCTGCTCTTCGACGCCCCCTATGCCACCGGCGCGGGCAGCGTCGCGCTCGACAAGCTCACCCGCCTCGGCTGGGTCGCGCCCGACAGCTGGATTTCGATCGAAACCGGGGAGAAGGAGAAGGTCGGGATCGCGGGCTTTGAAATCGACGCCGAACGGCGCGTCGGCAAGGCAAAGCTGACGTTGCTCAGGCCGGCGTAGCAGTCCACCGCACCATCAAGAGCCCCAGCCAGCTAACGATCCCGGCCAGCGCCAGATAATAGCCGACGGTTTCGGTCCCGCCCCGATCGGCAAGCGCTTGGGCAACGATCGGTGCCATCGCGCCGCCCAATATGCCGCCGGCGTTGAACGCGACCGACGCCCCGGTATAGCGCACGCGGACGGGAAACAGTCCGGTCAGCCAGCTTCCAAGCGGGCCATAGACCAGCCCCATTACGAAAAGCGCCGCTGCCAGCCCGAGGAAGATCAGCGCCCAGCTCTCCGACGCTAGCGAAGGCCCGAAAAGAATCCCGATCAGCATCGTCGCGCCGCACCCCCAGGTCAGTATGCGCTGCGCGCTCGACGCGTCGCTCCAATATCCCGTGGCGATGATCCCGACGGCCATGAACAGGATCGCGCCCAGCTGGATCAGCAGGAACTGCTCCTTCGGATAGCCGAGCGCCGTCGTTCCATGCGCAAGCGCGAAACTGGTCGCGAGGTAGAAGATCGCGAAGCATGCGACGACGGCAAAGGTGCCCGCAAGCGTCGCAACCAGATGATGCCGGAACAATTCGCCCAGCGGCACAGCGACCGGCGCCTCTTTTTCGAGCGCTTCGGCGAAATCGGGCGTCTCGCCGATCTTGAGCCGTACCCATAGCCCGAGACCCACCAGGATCGCCGATAACAGGAACGGAATCCGCCAGCCCCAGGCGGCGAAATCACTGTCGCTGAGCCCCAGGCCCAGCAACAGGAACAGCCCGTTCGCGGCAATGAAGCCCACCGGCGCCCCAAGCTGCGGAAACATGCCGAACCGCGATTTCCAGCCGGGCGGCGCATTTTCGACCGCAAGCAGCGCCGCTCCACCCCATTCGCCACCGAGACCGAAGCCCTGCCCAAAGCGCAGGATACAAAGCAGCAGCGGCGCAGGCCAGCCGACCATCGCATAGGTCGGCAGGAATGCGATGAGCAGGGTCGACGCTCCCATCAGCATCAGCGACGCAACCAGCGTCGATTTGCGCCCGATCCGGTCGCCATAATGGCCGAAGACGATCGCCCCGACGGGCCGCGCAAAGAAAGCGAGCCCGAAGGTCATGAAGCTGTACATCAGCTGGGCCGATGCCGAACTTTCTGGAAAGAAAAGCGGCCCGAACACCAGCGCCGCCGCGGTGCCGTAGATATAGAAATCATAAAATTCGACCGCGGTGCCGACGAGGCTCGCGGTCAGGATACGCCGATGCTGTCGATAGGGTGCCATATCCACGGGTGATGCCCCTCCCCTTCCATCTCGCGACGCTTTGCGCGCGCGTCCCGCGCGGCGCAAGCGCAATACGAAGCGTCAGCCGCCGCCGGCGGCAAGCTGCGCGCGAAGACGCTGCAATTCGCGCTCGGGGACGGGCGCCAGCGATGCCGCGGGCTTGCCCTTGCGCAAACGTTCGCGATCCTTCTCCGACGGCTCGACACGGCGCACGCGTACCGGCGCATGCCCCTGTGCCTTGATGCCGAGCTGTTCGGCTGCACCGCGCGACAGGTCGATGAGCCGCCCGCGCGCGAACGGGCCCCGATCGTTGACGCGAACGATGATCCGCCGCCCGCTGTCGAGCGACGTGACCTCAACATAGGTCGGCAGCGGCAGGGTCGTGTGCGCCGCGCTTATCCCGCCGGGCCGAAATTTTTCGCCATTGGCGGTGCGGTCGCCCGATTCGCTCCCATACCAGCTGGCATAGCCGAGCGCGTCATAGGCCGGGGCGGCGGCGGGTACATAGGTCACGCCGCGGATCGTATAGGCGGGACCGATGCGAACCGGGGCGTCGGCTACGGGCTTGTATTGGCCTCCGGCGCAGGCGGAGAGGGCCAGAAGGGCGAAGGTCGTTCCGGCCAGTTGCATTATCGAGCGTAACGGCATGGGCCGATCGTAAAGGTCAGCAATGGGGAGATAAAGTCCACAAATGCGGCTATTTTGAGGGGAGCGGAGGTTGATGCGCCGAGCCGGCATCCTCTCCCTCTGGCGGAAAAGGAGATTTGCGGTCGCTTCCGGTCGACAACAGACGTTCGATTGGCGAACATCCGCTCACGCGTTACAGCGATACCCATGACCGATTTCCGCCTCCATCGGCCCGGCATCGTCGGCTCTGGCCGGGTCGCACAGGCTCTCGCCCTGGCGTTGACACCCCATTCGAGCGGATCTCCGATGCTGTGGGGCCGATTACCCGAAAAGGCGCGCAGCGCGGCGGCGCGAGCCGGTGTCACCGCGGAGCCGAACCTCGACAGGCTGCTTGCCGAATGCGATGCCATCGCCATCGCGGTGTCCGACGACGCGCTCGCCGCCGTCGCTGCCGGTCTCGCGGAGCGAATGGCCGATGGCGGCCAGCCCTTCGTCTTCCACGTCAGCGGCGGCAGCGGCGCAGCGATTCTGGCGCTCTTGCGTGAAAAGGGCGCGCTCACCGCCGCGATCCACCCCGCGATGACTTTCACCGGCGATCCGGTGATCGAAGTACGGCGCATGGCGAATGCGCGCTTTGCCGTCACCGGATCGACTCCCGATGCGACCGACCGCGCCAAACAGATCGTCGCGCTGCTCGGCGGCATCGCGGTCGAAATCGCCGAGGACCGGCGCGCGCTCTATCATGCTGCGCTCTGCCATGCGTCGAACCATCTGGTGACGCTGATCGCAGGCGCGTCGCAGGCGCTCGGCGACGCGGGCGTCGACGATCCCGCCGCGCTGCTCGCCCCGCTCGTCCGCGCGGCGCTTGAAAACAGCCTCGCGCACGGCTTCGAGGGGCTATCGGGCCCGTTGCTCCGCGGCGATGCGCGCACCATCGGCGATCATCTCGAAACGCTCGGCGCGCGCAGCGCCGACCTCCTCCCCGCCTATCGCGCGATGGCGACGGCGACGCTCGACGAGCTCCGACGCCGCGAAACCCTACCCGCGGACCGTCTCGCCGCACTGGACAGCCTGCTCGCTGTTCCCTAATCGTTCGCGCGTGAATACGCCCCCCATCTCGACGCCCGACTTGACCCGCCCCGATCCGTCGGACCCGCCCTATCTGCAAGGATTGAACGGGCCGCAGCGGCAGGCGGTGCTGACGACCGAGGGGCCCGTGCTGATGCTCGCGGGTGCGGGTACAGGCAAAACCGCGGCGCTCACCGCGCGCCTCGCGCACATCATCGCGACCCGCCGGGCCTGGCCGTCCGAAATCCTCGCGGTCACTTTCACCAACAAGGCGGCGCGCGAAATGCGCGAGCGCATCGGGCGGATGATCGGCGACGCGGTCGAGGGGATGCCGTGGCTCGGCACCTTTCACAGCATCTGCGCCAAGATGCTGCGCCGC
>JBGTUD010000095.1:0-9589 GCA_041939405.1 Sphingopyxis sp.
GACTTCACCAACACGCTGATCATCCTGACCTCCAACCTCGGCAGCCAGGCGATCGCCGCGCTCCCCGACGACGCGCCGGTCGAACAGGCCGAACCTGCGGTGATGGAAGTGGTACGCAGCCACTTCCGGCCGGAATTCCTGAACCGGCTCGACGAAATCGTGCTGTTCCACCGCCTCGCGCAGCAGCATATGGGCGGCATCGTCGACATCCAGGTCGCGCGCGTGCAGAAACTGCTCGACGACCGCAAGGTCACGCTCGACCTCACCGATGCGGCGCGCAACTGGCTCGGCCGCGTCGGTTATGATCCCGTCTATGGCGCGCGGCCGCTGAAGCGCGCCGTTCAGAAATATCTGCAAGACCCCCTTGCCGATCTGATCCTGAAGGGCGAGGTCAAGGACGGATCGACGATCAGGGTCGACGAAGGCGACGGCGGGCTGCTACTCTCCGCGGCGTGAATCTGCGCCGGGAGCCGGCCCCGGAATCTACGCCCGGAGCCCGCCGATGATCGTCAGTTGCTACTGTTGACGGGTGCGCGCGTCATCGCCTCGGCGGTGTCGCGCGCATTCTGGTTCCCCTGGGCCCACGCCTGCTTCCACTGTTCGTTGGTGCGGCACACGCGCGCCTTTTTCACCCACGAACCGATCTCCTCGATCTTTCGGCACTTGATATAATAGGGATGGGTCGTCGCCAATCCGTCATTATAGGCCTTGATCTCGGCATTGGTCATCTCCGACGGCGCTCGCGCCGGAGGTGCCCGTTCGGGGCTCGTTTCGGCTGCGGGTGCCGGCGCGCCGGCAAGCAGCACAATGGCCATGAAATTCAGCATCCGAATATCCCTTCCCTATTCGGTCCGCGAACGACGGATCAGTTCGAGCTACCTGCCTTGCTCGTCATCGCCTCGGCGGTGTCGCGCGCGGCCTGATTGCCTTTCGCGCTGACTTCCTTCCACTGCTTGTTGGTGTGGCAAACGCGGTTCTTCTTGACCAGCGAGCCGACCTCAAGCGTCTTGCGGCATTTGATATAGGCGGGGTCGGTGGCGAGCAGCCCCTCGTTATGCGCCTTGATCTCGGTCGGTGTCATCGCCGATGGTGCCTTGGCGGGCTCAGGCTGAGCGAAGGCCTGAGCGGTCGAGGCCGACAGCAGACCGGCGAAGACGAAAACGGCAGATGCAATCCGGGTCATATGGTCTCTCCTGTCGCGGATTTTCCCGCAGGATCAGGCAGGCTATCTTATTGGCGATGCGCCCTTTCGCAAGCCCCAATCGAACCCGCAACGGCCCTAACGCGGCACCGCATAGCCCGACGCATCGGCCGATGCAAAATAGCGCAACAGCAGCTCGCGTTCTCCCGCAGTCATGTGCGGGTTCCAGACGTCGAAGATCAAAACCGCGCGCAGCTCGTCGCTTTCGTTCCACGCCTCATGCTCGATCGTGTCGTCGAAAGCGAACGCGACGCCCTCTTGCCACTGGCGCGTCTCTCCGCCCACCCGAAAACCGCAGCCCGGGGGAACGATCAGCGGCAGATGCACGATCGCACGCGTGTTGGTCACGCCCGTGTGCGGCGGGATGCGCGTGTGCGGTTTCAGCATCGAGAAGAAGGCGCTTGGCGCCCGGCCGGGGATGCGCGCACCCGGAATCGCGGCAAGTGCCGCCGCCGTCGCTGGACAGCGATCGAGGACGGGCTGGTTGGGTTCGCCATATTCCCACAGGAAACAGGCGCCCCAGTCGAGCTGGTTGTCGAGCGACGACCAGAGATTTTCGGGCGACCCTGGCTCCATCCGGACATAGGGCCTTAACGCTTCCCCCGGATCGGCGAGCAGCGCCTGCAACTCGGAACGGATTGCGTCGGCCTGCGACTCGATCTGGGCGAACCAGGGGAAATGCCCGCGATCGAAAAACTCGTCGGCAGGCAGAAAGGGGTAATACACCCCCGCGCATTCGTTATGATAGATACGGCGGCGACCCAGCGCGCTTGCGACGAATGCCTCGCCGCGTCGAGCCTCGGTTTCGGACAAGTCGCCGCGCATATCCTCGAACGCGGCCGACGCGGCCGTGAACATCGCGCCGGTCGCCTGGGTGACGAAATCTTGCCCATGCGCCAGCAGCGGTACAAGCGGCGGCGGCACGGGGTCCAGCTGCGCGCCCAAGGCGACCGCCGCGCTCCATGCGGCAAGCGCCTGTCCCATCTCACCGCGCATTTCGTGGCGTTCGCCTTTGCGCACCCACGCGATCAGGTCACGGCGATCGATGGCCAGCGCAGCATCGAGCGCCGCCAGTTCGCCCAGATCGTCGCCCAGCGCGCGCCGGGCCGAAGCCAGATTACGCTGCAAGGCTCCCGAATGTGGGTCGGCAGAGATCGCCTCGGCAAAATGCCTCGCCGCCGAAGCATGGTCGCCCGCCTGCAGGGCCGCGATGCCGCGCCGATTGGCTTCGACCGCTAAAGTGGGAGGAGATGCGCTGGCCATGCCCATGCTTGCCATCGCCGACGCCAATCGGCAAGGTCGATCGATGCCCGCTGCGCCCTCCGTGTCCGCCGTCGTCGATGATGCCGCCTGGCTCGCACATCGTTACGATCCCGGTCATGACGCCTTTCACTTTCGCTTGGTCACGCGCCCGGCGCGTATGGCCCTCCCCTTCCTCACCGACCAACATTTGGGCGAAGCGGCCGAGCCGCTGGTGCTCCGCCGTACCGATTGCGCGGCGGCGGTGCAGGAACGGCACGCGCCGCTCCATTTCCTCTTCCATTCGGCCTATTGCGCCTCGACGATGCTAACGCACGCGCTCGACCGGCCGGGCGTCGCAACGTCGCTTTCGGAACCCGTTCTGCTTAACGACATGATCGGGTGGCGCCGCCGCGGGGCGGATCCGCGAATGCATGGCCGCGTGATGAACGACGCGCTCGCCCTGCTCGGGCGGGGTTTCACGGCGCAGGAGGCTGTGGTTGTCAAACCCTCGAACATCTTCAACCCGCTTGCGCAGGGCGCACTGATGCTGCGACCGCAGGCCCGCGCAATCCTGCTTCACGCGCCGCTGCGCGACTTCCTGCTCTCGGTTGCGCGCAAGGGATTGTGGTGCCGCCTTTGGTGCCGTGAGCTTCTGGAAAATTACCTGGCCGACGGCTTCGTACGTCTGGCCTTCGAGCCGCGCGACTATTTTCGCCAGTCCGACCTGCAAGTCGCGGCGATCGGCTGGCTGGCGCAGCAACAGGCCTTTGCCGCGCTGCTGGACTGGGCGCCCGACCGGATTGCTTCGCTCGACAGCGAGACCCTGACCCGCGATCCGGTTGCAGCAGTCGCAGCGGCGACGACCTATTTCGGCCTCGCGATCGACGAGACCGAAATAGCCGCGCATCCGGCGTTGGGACGCAACAGCAAGTCGGGTGCGGCTTTCGCTCCCGGCGAACGACAGCGCGACCTTGCCGCTGCCGAAAGCGCGTACGGGGACGAGGTGTCGCAGGTTTTCGGCTGGGCCGCCGCGGTCGCGGAGCAGGCAGGCATCCCGCTCACCCTGCCCGGTGCACTGCGATAACCGCTCCACCGGCCGTCACCGCGCCAGAGTAAAACGCGCGGCCCGTTTCGGCCGAAAAGCGGGCACGTCCATCATCGTCATCCAGGACTTGGCCCGGGATCCGTAGCAGCACCGTTGTCGTGAATCCCGGATCAAGTCCGGGATGACGAATCGGGGGGACGAAACGTCAGTTCCCCGCCCGTGCGCTGCCAATTCATCGACCGTACAACCGCATAGAAAAAGGAGCGGACATTGCTGTCCGCCCCCAATTCTTGCCAAAGCCTGGGTTCGATTAGAACTTCAGCTTCGCCGACACCGCATAGCGGCGACCCAGCGCGTCGTAGGTCGACGGATAGGTATTGCCGCTGTTGTAGGTGGTCGCACCGATCGTGTTACCGAGCAGCGGCGGCTTGTTGTCGAGCAGATTCTGCACCGTCGCAGTGAACACCAGATTCTCGCTGACGTTGAACCGCGCCGTCAGGTCGAAATAGCTCTGCGCCTTGACCTTGCGGAACTGCGGATCGACGACGCAACCGTTCGGGTCGGTACCCGTCGGGTCCGGGCAGCCGGTGGTCGGGCTCGTACCGGCGGCAACCGCTGCGGCGATGTCGTCGGCCAGCTGTTGCGGTTCGAACGAAACGCCATCGATCCAGCGCCACAGCAGCGAGACGTCGACGGTGTCGAAGCCCAGCGTGAAGCGGTTCGAGAACTGGAACTCCGGCTGGATCGAGCCGGTGAACGAGCAGTTCACGCTATAGTAGCCGACGCATTCGCGGTTGAGCGAATCCGGGTTGGCGACATTGGCGTTGAACTTCGAGCTGTTCGTCCAGTTACCGACGAACGACCAGGCGAGGTTCGCGAAACCAAGATCGGTGTTCCAGTTCATCAACAGGTCGATACCGTCGGTGAACAGGCGACCCTGGTTGTTCGTCAGACCGAACAGTCCCGGCGTGATCGACGGGTCGCCGTCAAGACCACCGGTGATCGGGTTACGACGGATCGACGTACAAGCCGGATTGGTTGCGCTCGATGCCGACAGAGTGTCGAAACAGGCAGCAATGATGTCGCCCGGCAGCGGCGTACCCAACACGTCGGTGATTTTGATGTTGTAATAGTCGACCGACATGTTGAAGCGCGGCAGGAAGTCCGGCTGCCACACAACGCCCACCGTCCAGGTGTTCGCCTTTTCGGGCTGCAGGTTCAGGTTGCCGCCAACCGTGATGTTGGCCTGGGCCGCCGTCGGGTTGGTGATCGAACCGATGGTTCCGACCGGAGCACCCTGTGCGATACAGACCGCGCGCAGGTTGGCATCGGTCGTCGGCGCCGCACCGGCGCAGGGATCGATGCCGAGGTTGGTGAGGCCAACCGTCTGCGGCGTGAACAGCTCACCGATGTTCGGCGCGCGGACCGCGCGGCTGTAGTTACCGCGGAACTTGACACCCGCGCCCGGTTCCCAGCTGCCGCCGGCTTTCCAGGTCCAGGTGTCATAGCCACCGGCGCCGCGGATGCTGTAATCCGAATAGCGCACACCGGCTTCGAGGGTCAGGCTTTCAAAGAAAGGCTTGTCCTCGATCAGCGGCGCGACGATTTCGGCATAAGCTTCATAGACGTCATAGGCGCCGTCGATGTCCGGAGCCGCACCGCCGGCACCGCCGAGTTCACCCGGGGTCTTGGCGAGCAGATCCGACGCCTGTTGCGCGGTATATTTGCGATATTCGCCGCCCAGCGCGAAGCCGATCGGCTGCACCGCGCCCGGCGAAGCGAAGCCGAGGTCGCCCGACACGATCGCACGGACCTGCGCCAGCGAGGTGCGGTTGGTCGTCGTGCTGTTTTCCGACAGATAATCGGCCATTTCGGGCGTGATCGAACCTTCGGGACCGAACAGGTTGACCGGAACGCAATTGGCGTTGCCGCTCTGGCAGGTCACGCCGTCGTTCGACAGCGCGGCTTCACGGAAACGCGACTGCAGCGTGTAGTTCTGAATCGTCTGGATATTTTCCGATTCGCCATAGGCACCCTCGACGCTCCAATCGATCGTGTCGGTGATGCCGCCACGGACGCCGACGCGATAGTCGAAGAAGGTCGTCTGATAGTCACTGATACGCGGGCCAACTTCGGGCGTACGACGGTTCAGGGTGACGGCGGGGTTCGGATTGTAACCTTCACCGGCCGAAATCACGCCGTCGTTATTGACGTCGAAAGCGACGAAGCCGCCCTGCCCGATCTCGCGATAATTGGGGTCCGACCGGCCCGTCGCAGTTGCGGCGGCGGCGCATTCAGCCGGCGTGAAGCGGGCCGTGTAAATGTCCGGACGCGGGTTGACGTCGAACGCGCAGAACTGGTTGCGAAGCGTCGCAGGCAGGAAGGGGTTGTTGAGGTTGATCGGCACCGTGCCGCCGAACGAACCCGAAGGCGCGATGATCGTCGAAACGGTGTTCTTCGAGAACATGCCGCGCGTGTAGACTTCGACCGAGTCCGACACTTCATAATTGGCCTGAGCGTAGATGTTGAAGCGCTCGAACGGCGTTTGGAAGATGTTGAACGGGTTGAAGTTATAGGTTGCGAAAGTGCCGACACCCGCACCTGCCGCGTTGACTTGGCGGAGACCACCGTTGGCAGCACCGCCGGGGTTGGCGACATAGACGGGCCGACCATTCGCGTCATAGCCCGTGAAGATCGATTCGGGTGTCGTGTTCGGCGTACCGGCGGCGGTCAGCGGACGGGTGCCCGCAAAGCGCGACGGAACCGAAGTGCCCGAACCGATGAAGGTGTTCGAATAGCTGTCGAGCGTGTTTTCCGAGAAGGGACGCGCGCCCTGATAGACGGGATCGGCTTGCTGATAGCCGATGCTCAGTACAGCGTTGCCGCGGCCGTCGTCGAAGTTCGCACCGATCGTCGCATCGACGCGGAAGATGTGGCCGTCGCCCCGTTCGGTAATCTGGTTCGAAGCGGTGACTTCAAGGCCCGCGAAGTCGCGCTTGGTGACGAAGTTGACGACGCCCGTGATCGCGTCGGCACCATAGGTGGTCACTGCCGCGCCGGTCAGCGCGTCGACGCGCTCGATGAGCGCGAGCGGAATGTTGTTGAGGTCGACGCGGCCGTTGACGTCCGACGGCGCGACGCGGTTGCCGTTGATCAGGACGATGTTGCGGATCGAGCCGAGACCGCGAAGGTCGACGTACGACGCACCGCCGTTGCCGTTGTTGACCGCCGAACCGATGTTGGCGACGACGCCGGGCAGTTCGCGCAGAACTTCTTCGGCGACGTTCGATTGCTTGAGCTCGATCGTGTCGGCGGTCGTGACGTTAACCGGCGTCGACTGTTCGAGGTTCGGGTTACGGATCAGCGTACCGGTCACAACGATTTCGCTGCTGCCGGTGGCGCCTTCCTCGGCGTCCTGCGCATAGGCAGGAGCCGAAACCAGGGCGACGCTCATCACGAGCGGCGCGGCACCCAGTTTCAGCTTGGAATAGTGGGTTTTCTTCACAGTGCAGTCCCTTGCTACTGGTGGATTGAATTACCCGGACCCCTGATGCGGCAGACCAAAGCCCGACGCGCGCAGATGCCCCGATAGCGTGCGGGATGACCCTTCGTTCAGCTTGAGTAAAGGAAATTTGCCCCGCGAACGCCGGTTTCGCGGCGCATTGTGACGTATTTGCAACAGACTTGAGACGCCGCGACACACATAGCGCGACGATGCCGCATCCTGCGACATTTTGTTTCACTGGTTACGATTTCACAATGATGCCGCCGCGGCGGCGAGCCGCTCAACCACCCATCGGTCCGGCAAGCTTGCCGGGGTCGAGGCGCGCGCCTTGCCAGCTCAGTCCCCAGTGCATGTGCGGGCCCGTGGCGCGCCCGGTGCGACCGACCGTACCGAGCGGTTGCCCCTGCACAACACGATCCCCCGCTTTCACATCGAGCCGCTGGCAATGCAGGAAAGCGCTCGACAGCCCCATGCCATGATCGACGATGAGCAGATGCCCCTCGAGCGTGAAGGGCGCGTCGGCGGCGAGGGTCACCACCCCGTCAGCGGGCGCGACGAAGGGCGTTCCGGCGGGAACCGCGATGTCGGTGCCGCTGTGATAGGGGCCCGGCTTTCCCTGATAGACGCGCTGCGCCCCGAAAAAGCCCGACAGGCGCCCGGTAACGGGCCAGCGGAACGTCTGCCGCCAGCCGTCTGCGTCGACCTGTTTCGCGCGCGCCGCCGCAATCTGTGCAAGTTCGGCGGGACGGCGGCGCGCAAAGTCGGCGTCACTCGACGCGCTGCCGCGGTAGGGCGCGTTGATATGTTCGAGCCGCCAGCGGCCGGGGGCGACCGCGATCGAGCGGTTAACGCGCGCGCCATCCGCGAAGGTTGCGGCCAACTCGGCCTCCGCCCCTGCATCGCGATCGAAACCGAGCAGGAAGGCGCCGTCGGGCGCCACCGGGACCGGCTTGCCGTCGAGAGTCAGGCTGCGCACGCCGGGCGACGCGCGCCCGATAATGACAGCGCCCTGTTCGGCGGTACCGGACAGCGTGACGTCATGGCGGACAGGTGGCGGCGGCGGCACTGGCGCGGGCGCTGGCGCTGGCGCTGGCGCTGGCGCCGCAACGGGCGGGTGCGCAGGCCGGCTTTCGGATTCCGCCGCGGGAACGCAGCCCGTGGTCGCCAGCAGCGCGCAGATCGCGCCGCGCCGCCAATCGAACGCGGCCCTCATGCGCCGCGTGCGGCGTCCAGTTCGGCCTGTACCGACAGCGCGGCGCTGGCATAGGCTTCCTGCCGCGCGACCGACCAATATCGAAGCTCGTCGAGCCCGATCGGTACGCCTGTCACCGCGCACAGCACATGATCGCCGGGCGCCAGCACGCGAAACCCATTGGGGCCATAGTGGAGGCGGGCAAGGCGGTTGCTGCTGGCGATCAACATGATTCTGCGTCCATTCGGCGGGAAAGATAAAGCGGGACTATAGCAGCATCGCCCGCGCGAACCACCCCCGTGCGCTCAGAACAGCTCGCCCTGTCCCGCTTTGGGCGCGGATCGCGGCCCCTTGCGCGCAGCGCGCGGTGCAGAAGGCGCCGGGGCGCGATCGTCCCCCTCCCCGGTCGCAACCACCGGCACCTCGCCATCGGCGAACTGGAGCCGGAGGTGCCCGGCCGCCCGCGCCCGCGCCGCGCTGGCGACAATCGCGCCGCTGCTGTCGCGCACCATCGCGTAACCGCGCGCGAGCAATGCGCGCGGATCGAGCGACGCGAGCAACCGCCCCAGCCCTTCGAGCTTTGCCCGGTCGCGGTCCCACGCGCGGGCGAGCAAGGGGGGCCGCAGCGTCGCACCGCGCGATGCCAGCCGCTCGCCCAGCACCGTCAGTCGCTGACGCTGCCCGCGATCGAGCCGGTCGCCCGCATCGTCGAGCCGCTGGCGCTGCGGCGCGTAGAGCGCGTCGCGTTTGGGCAGGTGCCGCGCAAGCGCCGCCAGCCGCTCGCCCCCCAGGGCCTGCGCCCGGTTCGCCGCGCCGATCATCCGCCCGCCCCAGGTTGCGAGCTGCGCCAGCAGTTCGGAACGCACCGGCACCGCCATCTCGGCCGCCGCGGTGGGGGTTGGCGCGCGCCGGTCGGCGGCATAGTCGGCGAGCGTCACGTCGGTTTCGTGCCCCACCGCGCTGATCGTCGGGATGCGGCAATCGGCGATCGCGCGCACCACCACTTCTTCGTTAAACGCCCACAGATCCTCGATCGAGCCGCCGCCGCGCGCGATGATGACCAGGTCGGGGCGCGGCACCGGTCCGCCCGCATCGAGCGCGTCAAAGCCGCGGATCGCCTTCGCCACCTGCGCCGCCGCACCCTCCCCCTGCACCAGCACGGGCCAGACGATCACATGCGTCGGGCAACGGTCGGCGAGCCGGTGGAGAATGTCGCGGATCACCGCCCCGGTCGGCGACGTCACAACGCCGATCGTGCGCGGCAGATAGGGAAGCGGCTGCTTTCGCTCATGGCTTCCACGAAGCGATCGGCGACACCATCGTGCTGGCGATGACCCCCAAGTACCTCAGCTCGATCGGCCTGGTCGATGCGCCGACCGAAAGCCGCGAAGCGGTCATCAACAA
>JBGTUD010000096.1:0-9535 GCA_041939405.1 Sphingopyxis sp.
GTACGTACGGATTGACGCAGATGAGGCGAATGTCGTGCCCCGCTCGATCACCTTGGTCACTTCGCCCGTCCGCCGCGCGAGGTGGAAACGCAGGCTCAGCGCGTGGAGATGGCTGAAGGTCGCGATCGCCAGCTCGCGCGTCGCGTCCTGCCCCACCCGCTCGAACGCGACGTTGCGCAGATTGTCGAACAGCACGCCGGCGAAGCGCGCACCGGCATAGGCGAGGACCAGCCCGATCGCGAGCGCGACGCCTTCCTCCATCCCCGGCGCCATCCGGTCGATCGCGGCGCCATAGAGAAAGCCCATCGACAGCTGCACACCCTTCGACGCGAGCACGATGAGCCCGGCAAGGACGATGCGCGCCTTCGCCTGCCGCTGCCCCGCGGGCCACAGATAGGGCAGAAAGCGCCGAAGCGTGGCAAGGACGGGCGGCTCGCGGCCCGCATCGGCGGAGGTGGCGGTATCGGGAGGCATGAACGCCCCATGTAGGGGGGCCGCGGCGGAACGCCAAGCCGCTTGGTTCCTCCCAACGCGTCATCCCGGCGAAGGCCGGGATCTCACCTTAGCGATCCGGCGGACCGCCGAGAACCCGGCCTTCGCCGGGATGACGGAATATAGAAGTTAGCGCTCCGCGCGTTGCCCCACATGGCGGATGATGCGGTCGATCAGGCGGCGCTCGTCGGGCGTCGGCGTCGGCACGGCCGTCTCGATGGGTTGCTGCCGACGTCCGAACAGGGGACGCCGCGGCGGAACGAGGGGGGAGAAGCGCATGGGGGCTTGCCTTCGATCGCGCGGCGTCGCCCCCCGGCGCCGCTGGTGAATCCGGTCCCGCGCCAAGGGTGAAGGCCCATGGTTGCAGGCCGGTGAAGAAGGCTGGTTACTGCTTTCTTTCCGGCACGGTGAAGGTGCCGGTAACGCGCCCGCCGGTTCCGCCCGCGACCGGATTGCCGTCGGGACCGCGCGCGGCGCCGCGCCCGTCGACCGTCGCGCGCCCCGAATTGAGGTCGATCACCAGCCGCCCGCCGCGCAGATTGTTGCCGCGCTGGCGCAGCTCGACATTGCCCACCATCGTGATCAACCGCCGGTCGAGGTCATAGATGGCGACATTGCCCTTGGCGGTCTCGTCGCCCTTCACCACCGTCACGCCGCCGGTCGCGTCGAGCCGGTTGACGTCGGTGCCGCCGGCGCGCGTATAGGCGACGGTCATTCGCGGCGCCGTGACCGTCAGCCCGGCCTGCGTGACCCGGACGCCGCCCGCCAGCACGACGCGGTCGGCGCGGTCCTGCACCTCGATGCTGCCCGCGGCGAAATCGACCGGGGCGTTGCTGTTGTGATTGGCGAGCGCCTGCGCCGCGGCCGGCTCGCCGCCGCCCGCCGACAGGATCGCCAGGCTGGTCAGCGTGAATCCCGCGCCGGCGAGCAACAGGCTCTTGCGCGTCCAAAGCCGGTTCATTTGATCGCTCCCTGATTGATCCGCAGCCGGGCATTGCCTTCCAGCCGGACGACGCGCCGGTCGAGGTCGGCGGACAGGCTGTTGGCCGAAAATTGCCCGATGTTCAACGCGCCGTCGACTCCGCCCGTTCCGACGAGGCTGCGCGTCTTCAGGTCGACCGCGACATTGCTCGCGTCGAGCCGGTATCCGTTCGCGCTGCGCACCTGTACCTTGCCCGGCACCGCGACCTTTTCGGTTTCCATATTATAGGCTCCGCTCCGCGCCACGATCGTCGCCGGGCCGTCGGCCAGCTTGATCGCGCCCGACAGGTCGGTCATCCGCACAACGGGTTCGGCCGAGCTTTTCTGGACCGCGCTGCCCGCGAGCAGCGCAAAGGGCTGGCCCTTCGCATCCTGTCCGCGATATTCGGCGCGCGTCACTTTCATCCGCTCGCTCGCCATGTCGACCTTGTCCTTGGCGAGCAGGAAACTGATCTCGGCGCGCTGGGTGAAGGGCGAGAAGACGAGCACCGCGGCGACGACGCCGATCACCAACGGCAGGCCGTAACGCAGGATGCGCACGACCCGGTCGTGGCTCGACCCGCTGCGCGCCCACATCTGGCGCATCGTGCGGTCAAGGTCGGCGCGTTCGGACATTCATCGGCCTCGTACGGATGGCGCGTCAGCTATGCGCGAAAATATCGACCTCGGGCCAGCCCGCAAGGTCGAGCGCGGCGCGCGTCGGCAGGAAATCGAAACAGGCCTGCGCCAGCTCGGTCCGCCCCTCGCGCGCCAGCCGCGCGTCCAGAATTTCCTTCATCGCATGCAGGAAACGCACGTCGCTCGCGGCATAGTCGCGCTGCGCTTCGCTGAGTTCGGCGGCGCCCCAGTCGCTCGACTGCTGCTGCTTCGACACCTCCTGCCCCAGCAGTTCGCGCACCAGCTCTTTAAGGCCATGGCGGTCGGTATAGGTGCGCACCAGTTTCGAGGCGATCTTGGTGCAATAGACGGGCGTGGTGACGACGCCGAGCGCCTGTTGCAACGCGGCGATGTCGAATCGCGCGAAATGAAACAGTTTCAGACGGCCCGGATCGGCCAGAATCGCTTTCAGCACCGGCGCGTCATAGGCACTGCCGGGCTTGAAGCGGACGAGATGCTCGTCGCCCGTGCCGTCGCTGATCTGGACGAGGCACAGCCGGTCGCGCAGCGGGTTGAGCCCCATCGTTTCGGTATCGACGGCGACCGCACCCGGGCCGAGTGCGCCTTCGGGCAGATCTTCTTCGTGGAAATATACGCTCATCCCGCCGCCTTAGGCGAAGCGGCCGCGCGGCTCAATGACTGGTTTCCCTTGTCGGGCCGCACGGCGGAAACACCGCGGGAATTCGGGCAATCTGCGACAATGCGCGCCCGAAATTTTCTGTTCGCAGCCTGTGGATAATTAGGCTATATCTTTCATTCTTGGTGGCATGGGGCGAGTCTGTGCCCGTGGTGAACTGCGTCCCCGTCCGGCGCAAGGAGCCGGTTGAATGGGGTATGGACGACCGAAAGCGACTACTAAGCAATGAGTTTCAACAAGGATCGCCGTGGCCATCGGGGACGCGGCAAGCGCGATGATTTCGGCAATTTCGACAGCTTCGAACCGGCACCCTATGGCGGCGATTCCTATGGCGGCGGACGCGGCGGCTTCGGCGATCGGGACCGCGGCGGTTTCGGCGGCGGCGACCGCGGCGGCTATGGCGATCGCGGCGGCTTCGGCGGCGGCGGTGGTGGTGGCGGCTTCGGCGGCGGGCGCGGCGGCGGAATGCCGGCGCAGGTCGTCGGCGAGGGCCAAGGCACGGTGAAATTCTTCAACCCGTCCAAGGGTTTCGGCTTCATCGCCCGCGAGGACGGCGGCGAGGATGTGTTCGTGCACATCAGCGCGGTCGAACAGGCGGGGCTCCAGGGCCTCGCATCGGGCCAGCCGCTCGGCTTCACGCTCGTCGAGCGGAACGGCAAGGTGTCGGCAATCGACCTCAAGATCGATGGCGAACCGATGCCGGTCGAGGAATTTGCCCCGCGCCAGCGCGAGGAGCGTCCGGGCGGTGCGCGCGGGCGGCGTCAGCTGACCGGTGAACGCACGTCGGGCACGGTGAAATTCTTCAACACGACCAAGGGCTTCGGCTTTATCGCCCGCGACGACGGACAGGCCGACGCCTTTGTCCATATCAGCGCGGTACAGCGCGCGGGCATGGCCGGGCTCGAGGAAGGCGACCGTGTCGCTTTCGACATCGAAGTCGACGACCGCGGCAAGTTCGCCGCCGTGAACCTGCAGCCGCATCAGGACTGACCCGCGGCACGACCGAAAATGAAAAGGGCGGCCCCGGGCCGCCCTTTTTGTTGACGATATGCGGGTTTGTGAGCGGCGGGCAGCCATGCCATGCGGCGCTCAGCCCGTGCGGCGCGCCAGATATACGCCAGCGATCATCAGCGCGATTCCCGCGGCGCGCTTTACATCGAACGCCGACCGCAGCGAGCCGAAAAGGCCGAAATGGTCGATCGTCGCCGCGCTGATGAGCTGGCCCACAAGCACGAAAAAGATCGCGTTGCCCACCCCGAACCGCGGCGCGATGAAGGTCACGGCAATCACATAGAAAGCGACGAACACCCCGCCGAAATAGAAATGCGCGGGAATTGCGCCGGTAAAGCGCACCGCACCGAGCGATCCGGTCATCAGCGCGCCCGCCGTCGCGATCAGAAAGGCCAGGCCGAACAAGATCATCGACGCCGCCATCGGGCTGCCCAGCCGCGCCCCCAGCCCACCGTTGAGCGCGGCGAGGATCGGGATGCCGATCCCGGTGAGCAGCATGATGATCGCAAAGGCCACCGCGTTGTTGGCGGTCATCGCGGCGGCGCCTTTGCGGCTTGCGCGGCGCGATAATCGGCAACCGGCAGGCCGCCGATGCCCCAATTCGCCATGTCGACCTCGTCGATCGTCACGACGGTGGTGGCGGGATTCTTGCCGAGGACGCGCTGAAGCAATTCGGTGACGCCGCCGATCAGTTCGGCCTTTTGTTCGGCGGTCGCCCCTTCGCGGGTTATTTTGATATTCACATAGGGCATCGGTACATTCCCCTGTTTGGCGTTGGTTCTGCCTATGATGCGGGCCAGCCGGGCATCGCCGGAAAGCCGGGCAGCGCGGCGATCCGCCGGGTCCATTCGCCGATTGCCGGCCAGTCGGCAAGGTCGATGTCGGCTTCGCCCGCAAGCGCGAGATAGGGGCTTGCCGCAAGGTCGGCGATCGTCATCCGGTCGCCGACCAGCCAGCGATGCTGCGCCAGATGCGCCTCGATGACGGGAAGGAAGCGCTGGGTGACGGCTTGCGCCTGATCCTCCGCGATCGCCGCGCCGAACCGGCGCGCAAGGCGGAGCGCGGCGGGGCCGTTGGCGATTTCGTTCGCCGCGTGCGATAGCCAGAGCGCGATGGCGCTGCGTTCCTCGGCGCCCTCTCCGTCCCATTCGCCGGGACGGTGCCGCGCGGCAAGATAGGCAAGGATCGCCTGGCTGTCGCGCAGGCACAGCGCGCCTTCGGCGTAAACGGGGATCTGGCGCATGGGATTGATCGCCGCAAAGGCATCGCTGCCGCGCGCCGCGGCGTCGGTCGGCTGTTCGGTCCACGGCAGGCCCAGAAAGGCGAGCGCCATGCGGACCTTGTGGGCGTTGCCCGACAGCGGGGTGGCGTAAAGCAGGATCATCGGCGGTCTCCAGATATTTGGGCATGAAGGGCGGCATTTTCGGCGCGCAGCTGGTTGAGTTCGGCCGCCATCGGCCGGATCGCGGCGGAGATTTCGGCTTCGGTGAAGCGCGGGGTGATGTGCTGCGAGCAGTTCCACTCCCACCCGATGACGTCGATCAGAAAGGCGCGTTCGGGAACGGCGCGATAGCCCTCGGGCATCAGCGACGCGACGAGCGCGGGATCGTCGGCCAGCTCGACGCCGATCGCGTGACCCACCAGCTTCAGCCGGTCCCTGTTCGGATAATCCATCAGGAACAGCGACACCCGATCGTTCCCCGCCAGATTCGCCGTGCTGATATACTGCCGGTTGCCGCGGTAATCGGCGAAACCGATACGGTTGCCCGCGATATGGCGCAGGAAACCCGCGGGACCGCCGCGGTGCTGCATATAGGGCCAACCGTCGGCCGTGACGCTGGCCATGTAAAAACTGTCGCGCAGCGCGATAAAGTCCAGCTCCTTCGCGGTCAGCGCGTCGGGTGTGCCGTCGGCGCCCGCGTCCATCTTTACATAGGCGGCGCGCGACCCGTGGCGTTCCTGCATCGCCTTGATCGCATCATCGAACAGCGTGTGCCGGTAATTTCGCGCCATAGGCCGGGCCTCCGTCAAGGGCGAACGAAAGCAGAGGGGACATGCTTTCACTCGCCCGCCGCGATGTAGGTTATTGCGTATGATGCGATAACAGTCGAAGATTGCACAACACTGTTTCGGAAAACGGAATAATCAATGGACCGGTTGCTGACGCTGGAAATGTTTGTCGCGGTCGCGCGCGAGGGCGGTTTCGCCGCCGCGGCGCGCAAGCTCGGCAGCTCGCCGCCCGCGGTGACGCGCGGGATCGCGGCGCTCGAGGCGCGGCTCGGAACGCTGCTCTTTCATCGATCGACGCGCGCGGTCGCGCTGACCGACGCCGGCGCGGCGTTCCTGGAACGGGCGCAGCGCATATTGGCCGATCTGGCAGGGGCGGAGCGCGAGCTGCAGGGCGCAGCCGCCGAGCCGCGCGGGCAGCTCTATGTCACCGCGCCGGTGATGTTCGGGCGCCTCCATGTGTTGCCGGTCGTGGCGGACCTGATGACCGAGCATCGCGACCTTGCAGTGCGGATGATGCTGATCGACCGCAATGTCCGGATCGTCGAGGAGGGAATCGACGTCGCGGTGCGGATCGGCGCGCTGGCCGATTCGGGGCTGAAAGCGGTGCGGATCGGCGAAGTCCGGCAGATGCTCGTCGCCAGCCCCGCCTATCTGGCGCGCCGCGGAGCCCCGCGGTCGATCGGCGAACTCGCCGGACACGAGCTCATCGCGACGACGGGACCGCGCACCGTGGGCGAGTGGCAGCTGGCGAGCGGCCGCTGGCGGCTCGATCCGCGCCCGCGCCTCGTGCTCAACACGGTCGACAGCGCGCTCGCCGCCGCCGAAGCGGGACTGGGGATCGCCAATCTGCTGAGCTACCAGCTTGCCGAGGCGCTCGCCGCAGGCCGCCTGATCGCGCTGCTCGTCGAGGAACAGCCGCCCGCGCTGCCGGTGCACCTGCTGTTCGAACCCTCCCGCGCGGGTTTGCCCGCCGTACGCGCATTCATCGCCGCGATGAAACCGCGGATGCGCACGGCGGGGCTGGCGTGAAGGAGGACGGCGGATTTGGGGGGCCAGACCGCCCCCTATCCCCGTTCGTGTCGAGCGAAGTCGAGACACCCCGCGGCCTTGCGCCATTCCGATGGGCATCTCGACTTCGCTCGATGCGAACGGAACCGAGAAAGAGAAAATCATGCGCATCCTCCTCACCAACGACGACGGCTATCACGCCCCCGGCATGGCGGTGCTCGAAGCGATCGCGCGCCAGCTTTCCGACGACATCTGGGTCTGTGCTCCCGCCGAGGAACAGTCGGGCGCCGGCCATTCGCTCACCCTTTCGCGCCCCGTGCGCATCCGTCAGCATGGGCCGCGCCGCTGGTCGTGCAGCGGCACGCCGACCGATTCGGTGATGATGGCGATCGGCAAGCTGATGCCCGAAAAGCCCGACCTCATCCTCTCGGGCGTCAATCGCGGCGCGAACCTCGGCGACGACATCACCTATTCGGGGACCGTCTCGGCGGCGATCGAGGGGGCTCTTGCGGGCATTCGCGCGATCGCGCTCAGTCAGGTCTATGCGCGCGAAGGCATGGGCGACAGCGTACCCTTCGAAGCCGCCGAGCAATGGGGCGCCAAGGTGCTCGCGCCGCTGCTCGATATGGACATGGCGCCGCGCACGCTGATCAACATCAACTTCCCGGCGATTCCGGCATCCGAAGTCCAGGGCATTCGCGTCACGCGGCAGGGGTTTCACGACTATGGTCGCGGCTCGATCGTCGAGGGCACCGATCCCCGCGGCTATCCCTATTACTGGTTCGGCCTGCACGGGATCGAGCACAGCCTGGGCCACGACAGCGACCTCGAGGCGATCGACGACCGCTTCATCTCGGTCACGCCGCTCCAGCTCGACCTGACGCACGATCCCTCGCTCGCCGCGCTGCGCGCCGCCTATGCTGGCTAGCCTTCGCCGCGCGGCTTTGGCACAAGGGCGGCGATGAGCAAAAGGCCCTCCTCCCGGCTACATGTGCAGAGCGGTTTTCACCTGCTCAAACGTGCAAGCAAATGGCCGATCTGGGCCGATGTCGTCACGCGGCTGGGCGTTGCCTTCGCGCTCATCGGCATCGTCGTGCTTGTCCACTGGATCGACCGGGACGGGCTGATCGACCATTATGACGGCCACATCAGCTTCCTCGACGTCGTCTATTTCACGATGATCTCGGTCACGACGACAGGATTCGGCGACATCGCCCCCACATCGGACCGCTCGCGGCTGATCGAGGCGGTGATCGTGACGCCGATCCGCATCGCGGTGCTCTTCATCTTTGTCGGCACCGCCTATAATTTCGTCATCAAACGCACATGGGAAAAATGGCGCATGGCCCGCATCCAGTCCAAGCTCACCAATCACATTGTCGTCCTCGGCTATGGTGTCAGCGGCGCCGAGGCGGTGCGCGAACTGATCGAGCGCGGCACCGATCCCTCGTGCATCGTCGTCATCGACCAGTCGTCGGCGCGCATCAACGCCGCCGAGGCGGCGGGATGCAATGTGCTCGTCGGCGATGCCTCGAACGACGAAACGCTGGTCGACGTCCGCGTGGCAGAGGCGCAGTCGGTGCTCGTGTCGGCGGGACGCGACGACACCTCGATCCTGATCGTGCTTACGGTCCGCCACCTGGCCCCCCGCGTGCCGATCAGCGTCGTCATCCGCGCGCAGGACAATGAGCTGCTCGCGCGGCAGGCGGGCGCCAACAATGTCATCAACCCGGTGAATTTCACCGGCCTGTTGCTCGCGGGGTCGGCGCAGGGCGCGCATGTCGCCGATTATATGGCCGACCTCGCCAGCATCGGCGGCCGCGTACAGCTTCGCGAACGGCAGGTCGCGGCCGAAGAAATCGGGCGCAGCATCGATGAACTGGCGAGCGGCGGGCGCGGACTGCGCATCTATCGCGCCGGCACGCCGTACGGCTTTTGGGAGCCGCAGGCGCAGCGGCTCGAACGCGGCGACTTCATTGTCGAGGTCGTGCGCAGCGAGGACAGCGAAACGGAGGCGCCCGTCGTCTGACGGCGCGCCGCTGCGATCAGCCCAGAAGCACGAAGATCGCGCCCATCGCCGCGTAAAAGAGCAGCCAGTAACCGGCGTCGATCGCGAACAGCCGGATGCTGCCGCGGCTGAACAGATAGTTGGTGCCGATCGCCGGAACGATAAAGCCGAGCGCGACGCCGACCGAAATCATCATCGTCGATCGCGCGCTCATCTCGCCGAAATGGGCGAGCAGATGTCCCAGGAAAATCGCCGACACGATGCTGAAGGCAAAGGCCGTACCATAGATCAACGCAAAATTGCCTTGCTTCAGCTCCTCTTCGGTGAAGCCGCGTTCCTTCATCCACGCCTTGCCGAACAACGGCCCGTACCAGATGCCGCCCACTACGAAGCCCGCCACCGCCGCGACGATGATTGCGATCCAGCTCAAATTTGCCATTGGAACCTCCCCATATTTTCTGCTCGTCTTCCATAGGCCTTCCTCGGCCGGGGCGGCAATCGGGATCGTGTCCCTTGTCGATTGGCTGCCGCTTCGTCGGCCGCCGCGCTGCCCGCGTGACAAGTGCCGCAAAATCGCCTATGGCGCCGCCGATCATGACAGTCAAAACGCTCCCCACCCAGCTGAAGGTCGGCATGGTTTCGCTCGGCTGCCCGAAGGCACTGGTCGACAGCGAACGGATCCTGTCCAAGCTCCGCGCCGACGGCTATGGCCTCTCGCCCGACTATGCGGG
>JBGTUD010000097.1:0-9523 GCA_041939405.1 Sphingopyxis sp.
GTGATCGGCATGGAAGGCGACGTCATCGTCACGCAGGAACTCTTCAAGTTCGAATATCTGGACGAGGACAAGGACGGCAAGATCGTCGGCGAATATCGGTCGATGGGCCTCAGGCCCTATACGCTCGAAAAAGCGCGCCAATACGGGTTTGACCAGCCCTATCTGGAGGCGTGCCTGTGAAGACAGGTGTTTTCCCGAAAGCGTAGGCCGGCATTGGGGTGGTTTCCCGACCTTCCATTATCCGTCATCCCGGCGAAGGCCGGGCTCTCGCCGGTGCAGCAAACCGTTACGGTGAGATCCCGGCCTTCGCCGGGATGACGATAGAGTTGAAGGCAGCTCCCGGTCGGAAGCTGCCATCACGCGCCCTATAAGGCCGCCACGACTCACGGCTTCAGCGCAAACGCCAGCGCGAACAGCGCCACCGCCGCCGACGCCAGCGCGATCCCGCGCCACGGCATGAAGCCCACGTCATCGACGTCGCGGCGGTTGTTGCGGCGCCAGTTGGCGACCTCGGCAATGCCGAACAGCACCGCGGCTGCAATCGCCACCGACAGCATCGACCCTTGCATTGCCGCACGCACCTTCGCAAACAGGGGCTGTCCCCCCAGGAGAGAGGTGCCGATATGCCTAAAGTCCATTCCGTTGCAATAGCCGCCCTGTTCGCCGCCGCGGCGTGCAGCGCCCCCGCCGAAGAAGCCACGGCGACCGAGGCGAGCGCAAAGCCCGACGGCGCCATCCAGGCTGCCGTTGCCACGGCCACCCGGACGCCCGCCAATGTCGCGCGCGACGTGCATCGTCACCCCGCCGAAACGCTTGCCTTTTTCGGGGTGAAGCCCGGCGATACAGTGGTCGAGCTGTGGCCCGGCGGCGGCTGGTATACCGAAATCCTCGCGCCGCTGACCAAGGCTGGCGGCGGCACACTCTATGCCGCGGCGCCGTGGGACCGCGGGCTCAACCGCGTGAAGGAAAAGCAGGCGGCTGATGCGGCGACCTATGGCTCGATGAAGCTCGCAGAGTTTCCCGCCACCGGAGCGGGGCCGAAGGTTCCCGACGGCAGCGCCGATGTCGTGCTGACCTTTCGCAACGTCCACAACTGGCGCTTCGGGGGCGCCGACAAAACCGCCGACGCCTTCAAACAGATTTTCGCGATGCTCAAACCCGGCGGCACGCTGGGCGTGGTCGAGCACCGGCTCGATGAGGATGACGATGCCGCAAAGGAAGAAAAATCGGGCTATATGAAAGAAAGCTCGATCATCGGCTTTGCCGAAGCGGCGGGGTTCAAACTGGCCGAAAAGAGCGAGATCAACGCCAACCCCAAGGACACGAAGGATTATGAAAAGGGCGTCTGGACGCTGCCGCCCTCGCTCACCGAGGGCGAGACCGACCGCGCCAAATATGTCGCGATCGGCGAATCGGACCGCATGACGCTCAAATTCGTGAAGCCCGCGTCCTGAAGCCTATCGACTCCATCGACCCGGCGCTGCTGCTCAGCGCCTATGCGCAGGGGATTTTCCCGATGGCCGACGGGGCGGACGACCCGTCGGTCCATTGGGTCGAACCGCGGCTGCGCGCGATCCTGCCGCTCGATGGCTTTCACCTGTCGCGCAGCCTCAAGAAAATCCTCCTGTCCGACCGTTTCCGCGTCACCACCGACAGCGCCTTTGCCGATATGGTCGCGCTTTGCGCCGAACCCGCGGGCGACCGGCCGACGACATGGATCAATCCCGTGATCAAGGCGAGCTACGACCGCTTGTTCCGGCTCGGTCACGCGCACAGCGTCGAATGCTGGCACGATGGCGCGCTCGTCGGCGGGCTCTATGGCGTGACGCTCGGCCGCGCCTTTTTCGGCGAATCGATGGTCAGCCGGATGCGCGATGCGTCGAAGGTCGCGCTGGCGCACCTGGTCGCGCGGCTGATCGCGGGCGGCTGGAAATTGCTCGACTGCCAGTTCCTGACCCCGCACCTTGCCAGCCTGGGTGCGATCGAGATCCGCCAGGCCGAATATCTGGCGCGGCTTTATTCGGTGTTGGCGGGGGGCGACGGCGCGGAGGTCGGCGCGGGCGCAGGTGCCGGCGCCGCGGGCGTTTCGGTGCCCTCGCCGCCGTTCGCCGCAGGCGATTGGGGCGCGCTCGACGCCTTGGGCGCAGAAGCCTTGGGGGCGGAGCGTTGGACGGGTTCGCCCCCCGGATATGTCATCGCGCAGCTTTTGACGAAGACGTCGTAAATCGGGTGCTCGATCACGTTGCGATCGGGCCGCTCGCGAAACAGCCAGCCCGAAAAGACGCGGCGCCATTTATCGTCGCGCTGGTCCTGCACCGACAACTGGACGAAGGCGCCGGTTTCGGGGGGGTCTTCCCATGGCGCCGTTTGTTCGCACGCGCGCAGCCGCACGATCGCACGCCCTTCGCGCACCGATTCGCCGGGCTTCATCTCGAGCTCACGGACCAGGCCATTGCGCTTGTTGAGCAGCCCCAGCACCGCAACACGATCGGCCATCGGGGTTGCGCCCTCGACCCCTCCGGCTTCGGCGGGCACCCGTTCCGCCTTAATCGCCGTCGGCACCGTCTTGCTGCCGTTCGAGGAGGGCCGGTCGCATCCGGCGAGCGCCGTCGCGGCGCCAAGAACGATCCAGACGCGGCGCATTAGTCGGCGCCGGGCCGCCAGGCCTCGTAATCGCCCGTCGCGGCGGCGCGGCGGCCGCCGCGTTCGAGCGCGCCCGCGGGGCGATAGGCGCCCGCGCTGCCAGTGAGGTTCGCGCTCGGTTCCTTCTCCCACGCGCGCGGTGCGGGCAGTATGTCCGCAGGAAGTTCGTCGAAGGTGCCGTGCAGCCAGCCGTGCCATTCGGGCGGCACGCGGCTCGCGTCGTTCGATCCCTTATAGATAACCCAGCGGCGATTGCCCTTTTTGGCGCGGTAATAACGGTTGCCAAGGCCGTCCTCGCCGACCTTTTCGCCGCGCGCCCAGCTGTTCAGCAGCGTGCCGACGGTCGCGCCGTCCCACCAGGTGAAAATCTTGCCCAAGATGCTCATGGCTGCGGCGTTTACAGCCAAGCGCGGGCAGTTCGCAAGCGCCAAAGCGGCATAGCGCCTCCCCTTTCTCCGTTTGTCCTGAGCTTGTCGAAGCCTGTCCTGAGCGTCTGCAAGGCAGTCGAAGGGGGCTGTTTTTCTCGTCGGCGTCAAAGGCAGGAACGGTCCCTCGACAAGCTCAGGACAAACGGAGAAAGGGTTGGTTCAATCTTTCCACGTCACCCGGGCGCTCTCGTCGATGCCGAGCTTCGCGGCGGTACCGCCGGCGATTTCGAGCACCGCGGCCACCTCGCCCCCGCTCGCGACAGGTTCGAGCGATCCGGGAATGGTGTTTTCGGCAATACGGTCGATGCTGCCGTCGGCGCGGATGAAGAACATGTCGAGCGGGATCAGCGTGTCCTGCATCCAGAAGCTCGCGATTCGCGGCTTTGCGAAAGGAAAGAGCATCCCGCCGTTCGCGGGCAGGCTGGTGCGGAATTTGAGCCCCTTTTTCTGCTCTTCGTCGGTGCGCGCGACTTCGACGTCGAAACGATACGCGGTGCCGGCCATTTCGATCGTCACCGCCGTCGCCGCGCGTTCGGCCTCGCTGGCGTCGCGGCTGCACGCGGTGATCGGCAGGGCGAAGGACAGGGCAAGAGTTGCGAGAAAGATACGCATCGAAATTCGACCCCGCATTCGTCATCCTCGCGGACCCGAGGACAGCTTTGTTATAACTCGGCGGTGACCGGGCTGCGGGTTGTCGTTCACAAAGTCAAGGATGCCCATCAGCGCCCCATGGAGGGTGGCATGGACCTCCCCGCGCCTGTCGCCGGGATGGTGGACGATGCCGACGAGCGAGCGGATGTCGCATGAAGCATCGAGCTGCGTGCCGGGATCGCCAAGCGTTTCGGCGAGCCTGGCGACCTTGCGTTTATAGATTTCCGCAATGCCGGGATGCACGTCGGGAACGTCCTGCGGCGCTTCGGCAAGCCCCGCGCTGATCTCGACGCGTTCGCGTTCGAGTTCGGCCAAGCGTACTTTCATGGAGGGCTGGTAGAGGCCATCCTCGATCGCGGCCATGATGCCCGCAACCGCCTTGTCGGCCTTGGCAAGCGCCGCATTGAGGACCATAAGATGGTCGTGGCGGATCTCTCAGGGTCGATTGGTTCGACGCGTTTCTGGTTGGATCATTGGTCGCCGCGAGCGCCGCTAAGAGCGGCGCCTTGGAAGACGACGGACCGTTGGCACTGGATGAATGTCTGCTATTCCTATTCCCCAGCCATAAGCTGTCTGTCCGCTAGCGGCCATCAGCGTCGGTTGATCCGCGTTCGCATGGAACGTCAACCCGGCCTGGGCATTTTCGATGCGGAAGGAAATCGACGATGCCTGCACGCGCTTATTGGAAGGGACAGATCCGCCTCGCGCTGGTGTCGATCCCCGTCGAAATCTATTCGGCGACCAAATCGGGCGCCGCGGTCAGTTTTCGCCAGATTCACGAACCGAGCGGCAAGCCCGTGAAATATGAAAAGACCGTGCCCGGCATCGGCGCGGTCGATCATGACGACATCGTCAAGGGCTTCGAACTGTCGAAGGGCAACTATGTCCTGCTCGACGAGGAGGAGATCGAGGCGGTCAAGCTGGAGAGCAAGCGCACGCTCGAGCTGGTCCAGTTCGTCGATGCCGGCGACATCGACATCCTCTATTATGCCAAGCCCTATTATGTCGTCCCCGCCGACGAGCTGGCCGAAGAAGCCTATATCGTGCTGCGCGAAGCGCTCCGCCGCACGAAAAAGGTCGGCCTTGGCCAGCTTTCGCTGCGCGGGCAGGAACAGCTCGTCGCGCTGCGCCCCTGCGGCAAGGGCCTGGTGCTGGAGGCGCTGCGTTACGCCGACGAAGTCAACAAGGCAGCCAATTATTTCCGCGACGTCGGCAGTGCTAAACCCGACGCCGACCTGCTCGACCTCGCGGAAACGCTGATCGAAAAGAAAAGCGGCGAGTTCGACGCCAGCGACTATCGCAACCATTATGTCGATGCGATCGAGCGGCTCGTCGCCAAAAAGGCGAAAGCTAAAGGAAAGCGTGTGCTGGAGGACGTTGAGGAGCCCGCCACCGCCGATCGCGGGTCGAACGTCATCGATCTGATGGCGGCGCTGAAAGCATCGGTCGACGGCAAGAAAAAGCCGCCCGCCGCAGCCGCAAAGAAGGCGCCCGCAAAGAAACCGGCGGGGAGAAAGCGTCCCTGACATGGCGCGCACCGATCCCCTTGCCCAATATAATGCCAAGCGCGATTTCAGGCTGACCCCCGAACCCGCGGGCAAGGTTGCGAAGGGCGCCGGAAACCGCTTTATCGTCCAGAAGCATGACGCGACGCGGCTCCATTACGATTTCCGGCTCGAGGTGGACGGTGTACTCAAAAGCTGGGCGGTGACCCGGGGGCCGAGCGCCGATCCCGCCGACAAGCGGCTCGCGGTGCGCACCGAAGACCATCCGATGAGCTACGCCGATTTCGAAGGCGTGATTCCCAAGGGCGAATATGGTGGCGGCAGCGTAATGCTGTGGGACCGCGGCACATGGGAGCCCATCAAGGGCAAGAGCGCGAAGGACATCGACAAGGGCCATCTCCACTTCATCCTCGACGGGGAGCGGATGAAGGGCGAATGGCTGCTCGTCCGCATGAAACCGCGCGCGGGCGAAGAGCGCGAGAACTGGCTGCTCCGCAAGGTCGACGATGCCTATGCCAGCGGCCGCGACGATCTGGTCGGTCGACATCTGACGAGCATCCTCACCGACCGGACGATGGCCGAGATCGCAGGCGACGAAGGCGGCGAACAATCGCTGAAGGGCGCCAAGGGCGCCGCCTTTACGAAGAAGATGCAAACTGCCGCCGCGCACAACAAACAGGTTTCTAAGCCCAAAGCCAAGGGCGAGCCCCCCAAATTCCGTCCGCTTCAGCTCGCAACGCTCGTCGATGCGGTGCCCGCGGGCAACGACTGGTTCCACGAGATCAAGTTCGACGGCTACCGCGCGCAGATTTCCGTCGCGGGATCGGACGTGTGCATCTACACCCGCAATGGCCTCGACTGGACCGACAAGTTCGCCCCACTCGTCGGACACATCGCCGCGCTCGATCTGCCGCCCTGTCTGATCGACGGCGAGATCGTCGCCTATGGCAAGGACGGCAACCCCGACTTCTCGTCGCTGCAAGCCGTGCTCAAACGCGGCCATGGCGCGCAAGATGAGGGCACCGACCTCCATTTCATCGCCTTCGACCTCATCGAACTGGACGGCAAATCGCTGGCGAAGCTCGGGAATCTCGAACGCAAGGAGCGGCTCGAAGCGCTGCTGCGCGATGCCGCGCCGCCGGTCGCGGTCGCCGACCATGTCATCGGCGCGGGCGAGAAGCTTTACGCCGCGATGTGCGGCGCCGGGCAGGAAGGCATCATCTCGAAACGCGTCGACGCCGCCTACACCGGCCGCCGCAGCCGCAACTGGGTCAAGGTCAAATGCACCCGCCGCCAGGAATTCGTCATCGTCGGCTGGAACCCCTCGTCGGCGAAGGGCCGCCCCTTCGCCTCGCTCCTCCTCGCGCAGCGCGAAAAGGGCGACCTCGTCTACAAGGGCAATGTCGGCACCGGCTTCGATACCGACACGATGGCCGACCTTAAGAAGAAATTCGCGCGGCTCGAACGCAAGACCGCCCCGCTCGACGTCGATCCCGCCACCGCGCGCAAGGCGCATTGGCTCCGGCCCGAGCTCGTCGCCGAAATCGCTTTCGCCGAATTCACCGCGAGCGGATCGGTCCGCCACGCAAGCTTCCTCAGCCTGCGCAGCGACAAGGAGGCAAAGGATGTGACCCCGGAGAAGAAACAGCCCGCCCCCGCACCGGCCTGCGACGTCACGATCAGCAGCCGCGACCGCGTCATCTTTCCCGAGGCAAAGGCGACCAAGGGCGACCTCGCCGATTATTACGCCGCGATCGCTCCGCTGATGCTCCCGCACATGGCGCGCCGCCCGATCAGCCTCGTTCGCTGTCCGCAGGGGCGCGCCAAGAAATGCTTTTTCCAGAAGCATGATTCGGGCGGCTTCGGTGCGCATGTCCACCATGTCCCGATCCGCGAGAAGGACGGCGGTCATGAGGATTATCTCTATGTCGAGGATTCGGGCGGCATCCTCGCGTGCGTTCAGATGGGGACGATCGAATTTCACGGCTGGGGCAGCCATGCCGATGCCGTCGAACGGCCCGACCGGATGGTCTTCGACCTCGACCCCGACGAAGGGCTGGGGTTCGACGAGGTCAAAAAGGCCGCACTCGATATCCGCCGCCACCTCGCCGACATCGGGCTTGTCAGCTTTGCAATGCTGTCTGGCGGCAAGGGCGTGCACGTCGTCGTGCCGCTCGACCCGGGGCACGATTGGGACGCGCACAAGGATTTCGCCAAACGCTTTGCCGAGGCACTGAGCCTTGCCGAGCCCGACCGCTATGTCGCGACGATGAGCAAGGCGAAACGCAAGGGCAAGATCTTCATCGACTGGCTGCGCAACCAGCGCAGCAGCACTGCAATAATGCCCTATTCGGCGCGCGCGCGCGAGAATGCGCCGGTCGCGGTACCAATCGGCTGGGATGCGCTCGCCGATGTCGACCACGCCGGCGCCTGGACGATTGGGGACGCGCGCGAACTTCTCGACCGTGCGGTAGGCCCCGATCTCACCGGGTGGGCTTTCGCAAGCCAGTCTCTCCCTGCCATTTAACAGCACTAGCCAGAATTCACTCAACCGCCTCCTTCTCCATCTCATTCGCCATAAGCCGCCTGTCCCCAATCGGCCATTCAAGTCCGCAGGCGGTATCCTACTGCGAGTTCGTTGACGATCAGCTTGGGTTGCGACGGATCGGCTTCAAGCTTTTGCCGCAAACCGCGGATCGCGATCCGCAGATATTCGACGCGCTCGATTTGCGCGGGACCCCAGACCGATTTCAGCAATTGGGCATGGCTGAGCACGCGATCCGGTCGGCGTGCAAGTTCGGCGAGGACCGAATATTCTTTCGGCGTCAGGTGGATTTCATCCCCGTCGCGGAGCACCCGTCGATGTTCGAGATCGATCCGCACCTGTCCGATCTCGACGATTCCAGCTTCGTCCCCGGCTTTCGTGAGGCGCTGGTGGCGTAGCGCGGTCCGGATGCGCGCGAGCAGTTCTTCGGTATCGAAAGGCTTGGTGACATAATCATCTGCCCCCAGATCGAGCGCCGTCACCTTTTCGGCGCTGTCCTCGCGCGCCGAAACGACGATCAGCGTCGCGGTCGAGCGCAGTCGCATCGGTTCGATGAGTTCAAGCCCGTCGCGATCGGGCAGGCCTAGATCAAGCAGCACGACCTCGGGGTGTTCGATGTCGAGCAGTGCGAGTGCCTGGCGAGCGTCGCCTGCTTCGACAACATCGTGCCCCGCGCGCTGCATCGTCGCCTTCAGCAGCCGCCGGATATGGGCGTCATCCTCGACGACCAGGATTTTTGCGGCCTGCGACATCGCCGTTTCCTACCGCGCCGGAAAGCGGGCGTCGAGCGAGCGATTGAGTTGTAATACATGAACGCGGGGTTCGCCCAGAAAGCCGAGCAACGGCTGCTCGACTGATTTCTGTACCAGCGCGCGGATTTCGTTTTCGGTCGCTCCGCGTGCCTTCGCCACCCTTGCCACCTGGAAAAAGGCTGCCTCGGGGCTGATATGGGGGTCCAGCCCCGAGGCAGAGGTCGTCACCAGGTCAGGCGGGACAGAAGAGCCCGGTGTCGTTTCGGAAAGGGTGGCAACGTCGGCCTGAACACGCTCGGCGAGCGCCTGGCTCGTCGGTCCGAGGTTCGATCCCGACGAGGCGCTGGCCTCGTAGCCGTCGCTGCCCGCCGCCGAGGGGCGGCCATGGAAATAGGCGTTGCCCGTGAATTTCTGGCCGATCAGGTTCGAGCCGATGACGCGGTCACCGTCGCGGATCAGGCTGCCGTTCGCCTGCTCCGGAAACAGCGCCTGGCCGATGCCGGTGAGCGCGAGCGGATAGGCGAACCCCAACAAGGACGCGAACAAGAGAGTCAGGGTGAACGCCGGGCGCAGCGCGGATTTAAGGTCGGCAAGCATCGTTTTTCCTTCAGGCGAGGTTGAGGCCGGACACGGCGAGGTCGATCAGCTTGATCCCCACAAAGGGCGCGACGAGCCCGCCGAGGCCATAGACCGACAAGTTGCGGGCAAGCAGCGGCCCCGCAGGCGTTGGCCGGTAGCGTACGCCCTTGAGCGCCAGCGGCACGAGGCAGGGGATGATGAGCGCGTTGAAGATGATCGCCGACAGCACCGCGCTTTCGGGCGTGGCGAGCCCCATGACGTTGAGCACGCCAAGGCCAGGATAGAGTGCGACGAAGATTGCCGGGATGATCGCGAAATATTTGGCGACATCGTTCGCGACCGAAAAGGTCGTGAGCCCGAGCGCATTCAGCCGGAAACCAGCTTTGAAAAATACGGCATCGACTCCATTTTGCAGGTGAA
>JBGTUD010000098.1:0-9380 GCA_041939405.1 Sphingopyxis sp.
GGCCAGATGCTCGCCGCATTGACCGGCTGGGCGCAGGGCACCTTTGCCAGCGCGGTGAATGTCGAGGGCGATCATGCCAGCGTCACCCGCGAGGTCGACGGCGGCCTCGAAACGGTGAAGCTGAAGCTTCCCGCGATCGTCACCACCGACCTTCGTTTGAACGAGCCGCGCTATGCCTCGCTGCCGACCATCATGAAGGCGAAGTCGAAGCCGCTCGATACCAAGGCGCCCGCCGATTATGGCGTCGATACGAGCCCGCGCGTCAAGACGGTCAAGGTTTCGGAACCGCCGGTCCGCCAGGCCGGGATCAAGGTCGCCGATGTCGACGAACTGGTCGCCAAGCTGAAGGCGATGGGCGTCCACAGCTGAGATATTCCACCCCCGTTCGCCCTGAGCTTGTCGAAGGGCCGTTCTTTTTTGGGAACGTCGAAAGAAAAGGGCAGGGCTTCGACAGGCTCAGCCCGAACGGAATAAAGGGAAGATTGAGATGAAAACTCTGGTTTGGGTCGAACATGACGGCAGCGCCGTCAAGGATGCCACGCTCGCCGCCGTGACCGCGGCGTCGAAGCTCGGCGAAGTCCATCTGCTCGTCGCGGGCGAGGGCGTCGATGGCGTCGCCAAGGCCGCGGCCGAAATCGCGGGCGCTCAAAAGGTCCATGTCGCCGACAACGCGGCCTTCGCGCACAATTTGCCCGAAAATATCGCGCCGCTCGTCGCCGACCTGATGGCGAGCCACGATGCGTTCGTCGCGCCGGCCACCACGACCGGCAAGAATATCGCGCCGCGCGTCGCAGCGCTGCTCGACGTCATGCAGATTTCGGACATTCTTTCGGTCGAAGGCGAAAAAAGCTTCACGCGCCCGATCTATGCCGGCAACGCGATTGCGACCGTCGAATCGAGCGATGCGAAGCTGGTGCTGACCGTGCGCGGCACCGCCTTTGAAAAGGCCGCCGCCTCGGGCGGTTCGGCCGCTATCGAAGCCGTTTCGGCGGGCAGCGATGCCGGTATCTCGAGCTTTGTCGGCGCCGAAATCGCCAAGTCGGAGCGTCCCGAACTCACATCGGCCAAGATCATCGTGTCGGGCGGCCGGGCGCTGGGTTCGAGCGAGAAATATGAAGAGGTGATCACGCCGCTCGCCGACAAGCTCGGCGCCGCGCTCGGTGCCAGCCGCGCCGCGGTCGATGCGGGCTATGTTCCCAACGATTATCAGGTTGGACAGACGGGCAAGATTGTTGCCCCCGAAGTTTATTTTGCCATTGGCATTTCGGGCGCGATTCAGCATCTTGCGGGCATGAAGGACTCGAAAACCATCGTCGCGATCAACAAGGATGAGGACGCGCCGATCTTTCAGGTCGCCGACCTCGGCCTCGTCGCTGACCTGTTCAGCGCGGTGCCCGAGCTGACCGGCAAGATCTGACCCGCCGCGCCATGGCCGGCCATCATCCGGGAGTGCCGGGCCTCGGCGACGCACCGTTCAATGCCGGTGGTCGCCGCTCGGCGCGCCCCGGCGCCCGGCGCGAGGTCGACGACGATGACGACAGCATCGACGACGGCGACTTTCACGGCCGCGCGCTGGTGCTCGCAAGCGTGGCGCGCGACGCGCGGCTCAACAAGAAATTCCTGCTGCTGATCACGCTGTCGGCAGCGATCGCGACGTTGGGATTGCTGCAAAGCTCGGCGCCGGTCGTCATCGGCGCGATGCTTGTTTCGCCGCTGCTCGGTCCGATCATGGGGATCGGATTCGGCCTCGCGACGCTCGAAACCAATCTGATCAAGCGTTCGCTGATTACGATGGCGGCGGGGATGGGCGTCGCGATCCTGGTCGCCGTGCTGATCATCTGGCTGTCGCCGATCCGCGACGTCACGCCGGAGGTTCGCGCGCGAACGCAGCCGACCCTGCTCGACCTGGGCGTTGCGGTCATCGGCGGGATCGCCGGCGTTTACGCGATCATGCGCAAGCTGTCGGGGGTGATGGTCGGTGTCGCGATCGCGACGGCGCTGGTGCCGCCGCTCTCGACGATCGGCTTTGGTCTGGCGACGGGGCGCTTCGACTTTGCGGTCGGCGCCGCGCTGCTCTTTCTGACGAATACGCTGGCGATTGCCTTTGCCGCGACGATCATCGCGCGCTTCAACCGGTTCGGGCCATCGCTCACCCCGCAGCATACGGCGATGCAGGTGACGGGGATCCTCTTCACGCTGGGCATTTTGTCGATCCCGCTCGCGCTCACGCTGAACAGCCTGGCGGGCGAAGTGCGCGCCCGGTCGGTGGTGCAGGCCGAACTGCGGGGGCTGCTTGGCGAAACCGACCGCGTCGACAGCATGAACGTCCGCATGGAACGCGATGCCGTCGCGGTCGACGGCGTCGTGCTCGTCGATCGCTACGCCGCCAAGCTCGACACCGAACTTGCGGCGCGTATCCGCAAGGCGCTCGACCGCGAGGCGCGCGTCAGCATCGTCCAGCTGAGGCAGCAGACGAACGCTGCGGTGCAGGTGGAGGAACAGCTCAACCGCCGCCTCGCGACGCTCGAGCAGCGCGAGGAGGATGCGCGTGCGATTCTGGCGGGGATCACCGTCGGCGAGCTTGTTCGCCGCGACCGCGTGCTGATCGATGCGCAGGCGCGCCGCGTCATCGTCCAGCGCGACCGCGAAGCGGAGGGCGAACAGGTCGCCGCCGCGGTCGACCGGATCATGGCCGCGGTGCAGACCGCCCATCCGCGCTGGCTCATCCAGAACGGTGCGCTGACGGCGGCCGAGGAGCCAGAGCAATCCGCCGCCGAAGCGGCCGCGGAACCCGCCGCCGCAACCCCTTGATCCGCCCGGCATAAATCCTGCGGCGGTACCGCAGGATTTCATGCGTATACGTATACCCTATGGCGATGCGCCGCATTTGGTTTCAATTGCGAGGCTCCAGATGGGGAAAGCCCACGTATCGGAGAGGAGCCTGACGGACATTCGCGTCCCCGGTCCGATGCGCGGTCTTTGCGCCCCGTCTGCGCCAGGGGAGCCAATTATGACCATGCCGACCAGCCTTCGTCGCGGCGCCAGCGCCATCGCGATGGGCCTTGCCTTGACCGCCATCCTGCCCGTCGCAGCCATGGCGCAGGATAATGACACCGCCGCCGAAGCGGGCGCCGACGACGCCATCGTCGTCACCGGCATTCGCAGCGCCATCAACAATTCGGTGCAGGCCAAGAAGAACAACACCTCGATCGTCGAGGTGGTGTCGGCCGAGGATATCGGCAAGCTGCCCGACCTGTCGATCGCCGAATCGCTGTCGCGCCTGCCGGGCCTGGCGACGCAGCGGCTCGACGGCCGCGCCAATGTCGTGTCGATCCGCGGCCTTGCCCCCGATTTCACGACGACGCTGCTGAACGGCCGCGAACAGGTTTCGGCGAGCAACAATCGCGGCGTCGAGCTCGATCAATATCCGTCCGAACTGTTGAACGGCGCGGTCGTGTACAAGACGCCCGACGCGTCGCTGATCGGCCAGGCGCTCGGCGGCACGATCGACATGCGCACGGTGCGCCCGCTCGCCTATGGCCGGCGCGCGATCGCCGCCGGCGCGCGGTTCGAGATCAACGATCTGGGCAAGCTCAACCCCGATATTTCGGACAAGGGCTATCGCGCCAACATCTCCTATATCGACCAGAATGCCGACGGCACGCTCGGCTGGGCCTTTGGCTATGCGCGGATGCAGTCGCCGACCGCAGAGGAACGCTTCAACGCCTGGGGCTATCCCGAAGCGACCGACGGCACCAACACCGCCTTCATCATCGGCGGTGCCAAGCCCTATGTGAAGTCGAACGAGCTGAAGCGCGACGGCGTGATGGGCGTCGTCGAATGGGAACCCAGCGACCGGTTCCACACGACGATCGACGGCTATTGGTCGCGCTTCAAGGACGATCAGCGCCTGCGCGGCATCGAATTCCCGCTCGCCTGGGGCAATTCGACCCTGCTCCCTGGTTTCACCATCGAAGACGGCATGGTGACGCAGGGCACATGGGCGGGCACCGAAGCGGTGATGCGCAACGACGTCGTCCACCGCACCGCGACCATTTTCGCCGGCGGCTGGAACAGCCAGTTCAAGCCCAATGAAACGCTGACGCTCGAACTCGACCTCGGCTATTCGCGGCTTCGGAAAACCGAGGAAAATCTGGAAATCTATCTCGGTACAGGGCGCGGACAGGGCGTCGGTGCCCGCGAGACGGCACTCGGTTTCGAAATGCGCCGTAAAGGCGGCATCATGTTCGACCCGTCGCTCGATTATGCCGATCCCAATCTGTTCGTGATCACCGATCCGCAGGGCTGGAACAGCTGCGGCGGCGCGGTGCCCAATTGCCAGGACGGCTTTGTCAACACGCCCAAGATCAAAGACGAGCTCAAATCTCTCCGCCTTCAGGCGACGCAGGAATTCGACGGGCCGGTCAGCAGCTTGCGCGTCGGGGTCAATTATTCGGATCGCGAAAAAAGCCTCGACGATCGCGGCTTCGTGCTCACCAGCAAAGCCTATCCGGCCGATATCGCCGTGCCTGCGGATTATCTTTACGACCCGGTCTCGCTGGATTTCATCGGCATTCCCGGCATGGTGGCGTTCGACAGCTGGCGCTATTACAACGATGACAACTACACGCTGACCGACGAAGCGGCGTGGACCCCGGGACGCATATTCAACGACTATAGCGTTCGCGAAAAGGTGCTGACGGGCTTTGTGCAAGCCAATTTCGGCGGCCGGGGCGATACGCCGGTGCGCGGCAATGTCGGCGTCCAGATCGTGCATTCGGACCAGACGGGGGCGAGCTTTTATGCGCAGGTCGTGAATGGGCAGACCCAGTCCACGCCCGTTACCGACGGCGCGACCTATACCGACATTCTGCCCAGCCTGAACCTGACGGTCGAAATTGGCGACAACAGCTTCCTCCGCTTTGGCGCGGCGCGTATGTTGGCGCGTGCGCGCATGGATCAGTTGAAGCCGGGCGGCGGGGTCAATTTCGACGCTTCCAAGCGCAACAATACCGACATCAATGCTTCGCCCTGGTCGCTCGAACTCGGCAATGCGAAGCTGCGGCCGCTGATGGCCGATACGGTCGACATCGCGCTCGAGAAATATTTCGGCCAGGGCGCCTATATTTCGGCCGGCGGTTTCTACAAATATCTCGAAAATTATATCTACCGGCAGAGCGACGCATTCGACTTTTCGGGCTTTGAGGTTCCCGACGGCGGATCGGTCGCGACCTATCAGGGCATGGCCAACCAGTGGCGCAACGGCAATGGCGGCCATGTTTATGGTGCCGAAGCATCGCTGTCGCTGCCTTTCGCGACCTTTGCCGAGGCGCTCGACGGGTTCGGCGTGCTGGCCAGCGGCTCCTATACAAAGAGCCGCGTCCGCGAAGGCGGCGCCGAGCCGATCTCGATGCCCGGCCTGTCGCGCTGGGTCGTGAACGGGACCGCCTATTTCGAGAAGGCCGGCTTCCAGGCCCGCATATCGGGCCGCTACCGCTCCGAGTTCCTTGCCGAAGTGTCGGGTCTCAGCCTGAAGCGCGACCTCGTCATGGCGAAGAGCGAATTGGTGGTCGATGCCCAGATCGGATACACGTTCCAGAGCGGAACGCTCGAAGGGCTGGGCATCCTGCTTCAGGCGTCGAACCTGACGAACGAACCGTTCGTCACCTATTACAATAACGACCCCCGCCAGATTCGCGATTATCAAAATTATGGCCGCAATTTCATGGCGGGCATCACGTATAAATTCTGACCGGACGCGGGGCGGGCCGGAGCTTTCGGCCCGCCTTTCGCCTGGCGGAAATGGCAATGCCCGGCGCGGTCCCATGCGCGGCGGGCATGAGGGGAAGCGGGCAGGGTGGACGACAATCGCGTCACAAAGGTGGTGATCGTCGGCGGCGGAACGGCGGGCTGGATGGCCGCTGCTGCGCTGTCGCGGATGATGCGCCACCTGTCGATCCGGCTGGTCGAAAGCGACGAGATCGGCACGGTCGGCGTGGGCGAGGCGACCATTCCGGCGATCCGCCTGTTCAACGCGCTCATCGGTATCGACGAGAATGAGTTCGTTCGCGAAACTCAGGGGACATTCAAACTGGGGATCGAGTTTCGCGACTGGGGGCGGGTCGGCGACACCTATATGCACGCCTTCGGGCAGATCGGGCGCAGCCTCGGCATCCTGCAGTTTCCGCAATATTGGCTGCGCGGACAGCGGGAGGGCGTCGCCGGCCCGCTCGGCGATTATTCGCTGACCCAAAGCGCCGCGCGGCAAAAGCGGTTCGCGCGCCTGCCGCAGATTCCCAACACCAGCCTCGATGGCATTAGCTATGCCTTTCATTTCGATGCGACGCTCTATGCGGCCTATTTGCGGCGGCTTGCCGAAGCGGCGGGGGTCACGCGCATCGAAGGCAAGGTCGTCGACGTCCGGCGCAACGGCGCGAGCGGCCATGTCGATGCGATCCGCCTTGAAAATGGCGAGTTGGTCGGCGGCGAGCTGTTTATCGACTGTTCGGGCTTTCGCGCGCTGTTGATCGAAGGCGCGCTTGAAGTCGGCTTCGACGATTGGACGCACTGGCTTCCCTGCGATCGCGCCGTCGCCGTGCCGAGCGAAAATGCCGGTGCGGCGCGCCCCTATACGCAGGCGCTTGCCCAGCGCTGCGGCTGGCAATGGCGTATCCCGCTCCAGCACCGGACGGGCAACGGCCATGTCTTTTGCAGCGATTTCATGAGCGAGGACGAGGCGGCGGCCGTCCTTCTCGCGAATATCGAGGGGCGTCCCCTGGCCGAACCGCGTACGCTGCGCTTTCGAACCGGGATGCGCCGTCAGGCCTGGAAGGGCAACGTCATCGCGTTGGGCCTTGCTTCGGGTTTTCTCGAGCCGCTCGAATCGACGAGCATCCACCTGATCCAGAATGGCATCGCCAAATTGCTGTCGCACTTTCCGGACCGGGATTTCGATGCGACCAACATCGAAACCTATAATCGCCGCATCGCGTTCGATTACGAACGGATCCGCGATTTCATCATCCTGCATTACCACGCGAACGAGCGTACCGATTCGCCTTTCTGGGTCCGGTGCGGCGAGATGGCGATCCCCGAAACGCTGGCCCGCAAGATCGAGCTGTTCAAAAGCCACGGCCGCATCTTTCGCGACGAAGATGAACTGTTCATCGAAATCGGCTGGTTCCAGGTGCTGATGGGGCAGAATATCGAACCCAGGAGCTATCATCCGCTGGCGGACGAGCTCAGCCGCGACGAGTTGGCCGGATTTTTTGCCGACATCCAGAAGATCGTCGCGGGCACGGCGTCGCGCCTGCCCGCGCATATGGACTTTATCGCGCAACATTGCGCGGCAGGAGTGCGCGCATGAGGGTGTTGACGTCGATCCTGGCTTTGGCCGCACTCGCCGCGTCGGCGGGTGCACCGGCTGCCGCATGGGCCAGCGACTATCGCGACCGTCCGGCGCAGGACGAGATCATCTATTTCGTCCTTCCCGACCGTTTCGAAAATGGCGATCCCGCCAATGATCGCGGCGGGCTGGAGGGCGACCGGCTGGCGACCGGATACGACCCCGCGGCCAAGGGATTTTTCCACGGCGGCGACCTTGCGGGCCTGACGAAGCGGCTGGATTATATCCAGGGGCTCGGCGCCACCGCGATCTGGTTCGCGCCGATTTTCAAGAACAAGCCGGTGCAGGGCGCGAAGGGCGAGGAAAGCGCCGGTTATCACGGCTATTGGGTGACCGATTTCACCCAGGTCGACCCGCATTTCGGCACCAATGCCGAGTTCAAGGCCTTCGTCGATGCCGCCCACGCGCGGGGGATGAAAGTCTATATGGACATCATCGCCAACCACACGGCCGACGTCATCACCTATCAGGAGGGCGCGGGTGAGGGGTTCCGCTATCGCGGCCTTGCCGACTATCCTTATTCGCGGCGCGGCGGCGTCGCTGGCGCGGCGATCAACCCCGGATTTGCGGGGGACGAAATTGCCACCGCCGACAATTGGGCGAAGCTGACCGATCCGAATTTCGCCTATACCCCCGTCGTTCCCGCGGGCGAGGAATCGGTGAAGGTGCCGGCCTGGCTCAACGATCCGATTTATTACCATAATCGGGGCAACAGCGACTGGTTCGGTGAATCGGCGCTCTACGGCGATTTTTCCGGGCTCGACGACCTTGCGACCGAGCATCCGCGCGTCGTTCGGGGCTTCATCGACATTTACGGCCAGTGGATCGACGATTTCGGGATCGACGGTTTCCGTATCGACACCGCACGGCATGTGAATCCCGAATTCTGGCAGGCGTTCGTTCCCGCCATGCTGGCGCGGGCAAAGGCGCGCGGCATTCCCAATTTCCATATCTTCGGCGAAGTCGCGCTGGGCGGCGTCGATCCGGGGGCGCTCGCGGCCTTTACGCACCGCGACCAGCTCCCCGCGGTGCTCGATTTCAGCTTCGCCCATGCGGTGATCGATGCTGTCGGCGGCGTGAAGGGCACCGATGTCTTTGCGCGGCTGTTCGATGGCGATGTTCTGTACAAGGGCGGTGCCGACGCGGCGCTCCAGCTGCCGACCTTTATCGGCAACCATGACATGGGGCGGTTTTCGATGTTCGTGCGAAAGGCCAATCCCGATGCGCGCGCGGACGAGATGCTGGCGCGCGTCATGCTCGGCCATTCGATGCTGCTGACGCTGCGCGGTGTGCCGACCATCTATTATGGCGACGAGCAGGGGTTCGTGTCCGACGATGGCGACCAGCTCGCGCGCGAGAATATGTTTGCCTCGCGCGTCGCCGTCTACAACGACAATGACCTGATCGGCACCGACGCGACCACCGCCGAGGCGAATTTCGACACCGCGCACCCGCTCTATCGCCATATCGCGGCGCTCGCGGCGATCCGTCGCAACAATCCGGCGCTGATGCGCGGTGCGACGAAGCTGCGCGCCTTTTCGGACAAGCCCGGCCTGCTCGCCGTATCGCGCTTCGACCCCGACACGGGGCGCGAGGTCGTGCTCGCCTATAATACGTCTGCGGCGCCATTGTCGGCGACCATCGCCATCGATATGAAAAGCATGGGCTTTACCGCGCTCCACGGCGATTGTCCGGCCCGCGCAGCGGCACCGGGCAGCCTCCGCCTTTCCATCCCCGCCTTCGGCACGCTCGTCTGCCGGGCCAGCGAATAAGCGACCCTTAGCGTGACATCCAACCAGCCCCTCGTTCAGCATCAGCCAGCCGCGCGTGTCAATGCCGCCGACACGCCGTGGTGGAAGGGCGCGGCGATCTATCAGGTCTATCCGCGCAGCTTTGCCGATTCGAACGGCGACGGGGTCGGCGACCTTGCCGGCATCACCGCGCGGCTCGATCATATTGCCAGCCTGGGCGTCGA
>JBGTUD010000099.1:0-9326 GCA_041939405.1 Sphingopyxis sp.
CGATACAAAATCACCCACACGACTCGGGCGCCGTGGTGAAATCGCCCGCGGCGCCGAGGGGGTCGCGCGTCGCATAATAATGGCTGTTCGCCGCCGCCATATAATCGGCGACCGTCATCGGCCGCGCCGCCGCGATGTCACCGATCAGCTGCGCAGGCGTCGGAGGTCCGTCAGGCAATGGCATCGGGTCCGGCGATCGGCTCCACCCGCTGTCGGCGTCCTTTCGCCGTCGCGACCAGCCAGACGCCGGCAATCAGCATCGGGACGGTCAGCGTCTGTCCCATCGTCAGTCCCCAGGGGAGCGTGCCGAGCTGGACATCGGGTTCGCGGACGAACTCGACAGCAAAGCGGCTGAGGCCATAGATGACCGCCGCCATGCCGAACAGGAAACCGGGCTTGTAACGCGCATCGGTGCGCCAGAAGAAAAAGGCGAGGATCGCCATCATCAGCAGGCCTTCGAGCCCGGCTTCGTAAAGCTGGCTCGGGTGGCGCGGGTCCATCGTGCCGCTGTCCGGAAAGATGATCGCCCACGGCACGGTCGTCGCGCGGCCCCACAATTCGCCGTTCACGAAATTGGCGAGGCGGCCGAAAAAGAGGCCGAAGGGGACGACGCACGCGATATAGTCGCAAAAGCGCAGAAAGCTGAGCTTGTCCTTGCGCGTCACATACCAGATGGCGATGAGCACGCCGACGACGCCGCCATGGAGCGACATGCCGCCGTCCCACAATTTAAAGATCGACAGCGGGTCGGCCAGATAGGCGCCGAGATTATAGAAGAGTACATAGCCAAGCCGCCCGCCGAGGATGATGCCGAGCATGGCATAGAAGATCATGTCGTCGGCGTGGCGCCGCGCCATCGGGGCGCCGGGCTGCGCGATCAGTTTCAGCAAATACCAGTAACCGACGAAAATCCCGGCGAGATAGGCCAGCGCATACCAGCGGATCGGCAGGCCGAAGACGCTGAAGGCAATCTCGCTGTTCGGGCCCATCATATCTTCAAAGTTAAGATATTGCGTTGTTTCGGCCAAGGTTGCAAAAAGAAACATATTGTCGCGCGATCCTTCCCCAGGAGAGGCCTCCCCATAAGGGGTAAGGCGAGCGAGACCAAGAGGAGAGATACACGATGCCATCAGCGCTCGATTTGCGCCTGGAAGCCGCCTATAATCTGATCACCGGTCCGGGCGGACCGATCCAGGTCGGGTCCGTCGAACGCTTTGGGTGCGAACTGCCCTTCATTACCAATGCGCCGACGAATCTCGCCGACTATGTCGCCTATTTTTGTGCGCAGCATGGCGATGCGACTTTTCTGGTCGAGGGCGAGGAGCGGCTGAGCTTCAAACAGGTTTATGCCGCCGCGCGCGCCGTGGCGGCGGGGCTCGTCGACGGTCATGGCGTCCAGCGCGGCGACCGAGTGGGGCTGGCGATGCGCAATGCGAACGCATGGTGCGTCACCTATCTCGGCATATTGATGGCGGGCGGCTGCGCGACCTTGCTCAACGGTTGGTGGCAGGGCGGCGAACTGGCCGCCGGGATCGCCGATAGCGAGGCAAAGCTGGTCATCGCCGACCCGCAGCGCGCGGCGCGGCTGGCAGGGGTCGAACATGACGCGCAGGTCATAACGCTCGACATCACCCGCCCGATCGCAGAGGCGACCGCGCCGATCACCTCCGCGGGCGGCGGTCCCGACACCGTGCTGCCTTCGCTGAACGGCGACGATCTGGCGACCATCCTCTTCACCTCGGGCTCGACCGGCCAGTCGAAGGGGGCCTATTCGCGGCATCAGGCGGTGGTGCAGGGGATATTCAACTATATCACCCAGACCGCGACGATCGTGCATCTGCTGACCGAGGATGGCCAGATGTCCGACCTGCAACCCGCGACGCTGGTATGCACGCCCTTGTTCCACGTTACCGCCGAAATCCCCGTTTTCATGCAAAGCGTCGCGCTGGGCCGCAAGCTGGTCTTGATGCCCAAATGGAATGCCGAAGAGGCTATGCGGCTGATCCAGGACGAGCAGGTCAATTATTTCGTCGGCGTGCCGCTGATGAGCTATGAAATGCTCGTCCATCCCAACCGGTCGAAATATGATCTGTCGACGTGCAAAAGTTTCGCCGCCGGCGGCGCCCCGCGCCCGCCCGAACATGTGAAGCGCATTGCCGAAGGGATGGGTGGGGGCAAGCCGCTGCTCGGCTATGGCCTGACCGAAACCAATGCGGTCGGCTGCGGCAACCTCAACGAAAATTATCTCGAAAAGCCGCTTTCGACCGGCCCCGCATCGAAACCGCTCGTCGATCTCGCGATCCTCGATGATGACGGCAACGACCTGCCGCAGGGCAGCGTGGGCGAGGTGTGCATTCGTTCGGTCGCCAATTTCGAAGGCTATTGGAACAATGAGGCAGCGACCAGGGCGGCCTTTTTCCCCAATGGCTATTTCCGTACCGGCGACCTCGGCTATCTCGACGAAGACGGCTATTTGTTCATCGTTGACCGCAAGAAGGACATCATCATCCGCGGCGGGGAGAATATCAGCTGTCAGGAGGTCGAGGCCGCGATCTACGAGCATCCCGACGCCAGCGAATGCGCGGTGTTCGGCCTTCCCGACGAACGGCTGGGCGAAGTCGTCGGCGCGGTCGTGTGGATGGCGCCGGGCAGCGGCGTCGATGCCGATGCGCTGACCGAATTTCTGAAAGAACGCCTCGCACCCTATAAGGTGCCCTGTCGGATCTGGATGGCGAGCGATGCGTTGCCCAAGCTGGGCAGCGAAAAAATCGACAAGGTCAGCTTGCGGAGCCGCTATCGCGAGGAATATGTCGCGGAGGTCGCGGCGTAACCGGACGGCGCCGGGCACCGAACCCCTTTAAGCCCCTCCCCTTCAGGGGAGGGGTTGGGGTGGGACCAGCGGCCTTGCGCAAGGCCGATGGTCCCACCCCACTTTGACTAGGCAGCAAGCTGCCAAGTCTTCGTTGCCCCTCCCCTGAAGGAGAGGGGTTTTGGAGGGTGCGCTGAAAACGATGACCGATCCCTCCGCCACACGCCCGCCGGAGCGCGTCTATCGCCACCGGCTGCCGACGCGCATCTGGCATTGGGTGAACGCCGTCACCCTGATCGTCCTGCTGATGAGCGGGCTGATGATCTTCAACGCGCACCCGCGGCTTTACTGGGGCGATTATGGCGCGAACAGCGATCCCGCCTGGCTCGCGATCGGATCGACGGCGGATACGGGCTATTTGCGGATCGGCAGCGCGCGTTTCGATACGACCGGGGTGCTGGGACGCTGGACCGATGCGGCGGGCGTGGAAAAGACCTGGGCTTTTCCGGGCTGGGCGACGATCCCGACGCGCTACAGCCTTGCGGACGGGCGGCGCTGGCACCTGTTCTTTGCCTGGGTGCTCGCGATCAGCCTGACGCTCTACATGCTCTGGACGGTGATCGGCGGCCATCTGAAAAAGGACCTGCATGTCCGCCGTCACGAATGGTCGCCGCGCCATATCTGGCAGGATATTCAGGACCACGCCCGGCTCCGCTTTCCGAAAGGTGCGGCGGCGGCGCGATATAATATCCTCCAGAAGCTGAGTTATATCGGCGTCGTCTTCGTCCTGTTGCCGCTGATGATCGCGACGGGGCTGACCATGTCGCCGGGAATCAATGCGGCGGCACCGTGGCTGCTCGACCTGTTCGGCGGGCGCCAGTCGGCACGCTCGCTCCACTTCATCCTCGCTTGGGCGCTTGTCGCTTTCTTCCTCGTTCATATCGTCATGGTGCTGCTCGCGGGGCCGGTAAACGAACTGCGATCGATGGTGACGGGTTGGTTCCGCCTGCCCGCGGAGAAGGCGAAATGAGCAGGGTGATGATCCCCCGCCGCGAGCTCATCGTCCGCGCGGGCGGGCTTGCCGCGGCGCTGCCGCTGCTCGGCGCGTGCGATGCGATCAACGACGCACCCGCGGTGCGCAAGATATTGTCGATGGGTGAGGAGATGAACCGCGCCAGCCAGCGCGCATTGATCGACCGCAATGCGCTGGCGCGCGAGTTCACGCGCGCCGACCTGTCGCCGGTGTTCCGCTCGAACGGGACAAGCCTGCCGCCCGGCGAAGCCTATGCCGCGCACGCCGCGCGGGGTTTCGCCGATTGGCGCGTGACGGTGGATGGGCTGGTGACGCGGCCTTTGTCATTGTCGCTCGCCGACCTTCGCGCCATGCCGCAACGCACACAGATCACGCGCCACGATTGCGTCGAAGGGTGGAGCGCGATCGGCGAGTGGACGGGCGTGCCCCTGGCGCGCGTCCTGGCGGCGGCCGGGGTGCGCGACAGCGCGCGCTATATCGTCTTTCGCTGCGCCGACCGGATCGGCGATGATCTTTATTATGAAAGCTGCGACATGGTCGACGCGCTGCACCCGCAGACCATTCTTGCCTGGGCGCTGAACGGCGAAGTGCTGCCGATCGCCAATGGCGCGCCGCTGCGCCTGCGGATCGAGCGCCAGCTTGGCTATAAACATGCCAAATATCTGACCGGGATAGAGGCTGTCGCCAGTCTCGACGGGATCGGCGCGGGCAAGGGCGGATATTGGGAGGACCGCGTCGATTATGAATGGTATGCGGGGATCTGATTGGAATCGCACCCGATATAGAGGAGGCTCTCCCCCGCCATGTCGATCCTTCGCCCCTTTCTCTCGCGCGTCGTCCGTCACGGGCGGCTGACCGTCATCGCGCCCGACGGCACGCAGGAGCTGTTCGGCGAACCCGCGCCGGGTTTTCCGGAAGTCGTCCTGCGCTTCACCCGTGCCAGGGGGATGCGCCGCATCATCCTCGACCCGCGCCTTGGCGCTGCCGAAGCCTTCATGGACGGCGACATGCAGATCGAACAGGGCGATATCATGGAGCTGATCCAGCTCCTGCGGATGAACACCCCCTGGGACCGCGGCAGCAAGCTCAAGGATCGCGGGCCCGCCGGGCGAGCGCTCGACTGGGCAAAGACGCGGATCAACTCGATCAATCGTCGCGGCCGCTCGCGCGCCAATGTCGCGCATCATTACGACATCGGCAACGACCTCTACCGCCTCTTCCTCGACAGCGACATGCAATATAGCTGCGCCTACTGGCCGCGCACCGACATGACGCTGGAGGAAGCGCAGGCCGCGAAAAAGGCGCATATCGCGGCGAAGCTCGCGCTCGCACCGGGGCAGCGCGTTCTCGACATCTGCTGCGGCTGGGGCGGCATGGCGATCACGCTGGCGAAGCTTGCCGACGTCCGCGTCCACGGCATCACCCTGTCCGAAGAGCAACTGGCGCTGGCACAGCAGCGCGCAGCGGCGGAGGGACTGGCCGACCGTGTGACCTTTGAACTGGTCGATTATCGCGACCTTGCGGCGCGCGAGCCGGGTGGATTCGATCGCATCGTGTCGGTCGGCATGTTCGAACATGTCGGCGCGCGCAATTTCGACACCTTCTTTCGCGCCGCCGCCAATCTGATGACCGCCGACGGGGTGATGCTGCTCCACACCATCGGCCGTTTCGGGCGGCCTGGCTCGACTGATGCCTTCACCCGCAAATATATCTTTCCCGGCGGCTATATTCCGGCGCTCAGCGAGACGCTGGCGGCCAGCGAGAAAAGTCGGCTGATCGTCACCGACGTTGAAACGCTGCGGCTTCATTATGCGCTGACGCTGCGCCAATGGTACGCCCGCACCATCGCGCATCGCGATGACATCGTCGCGATGATGGACGAGCGGTTTTTTCGCATGTGGACCTTTTACCTCGCGGGTGCGACCGCGGCGTTCGAAAGCGGCGGTATGGGCAATTACCAGATCCAGTTCGCGCGCAGCCGCCATGCGCTGCCGCTCACCCGCGATTATATGGCGGCGGCGGAGGAGCGCTGTCTTCAGATGCGCCCAGCCGGGGGGCAGACGTCCGCTTTGGGGTAGGAAGCGGACTTCTTCAATCCCGTCATCCCGGCGAAGGCCGGGATCTCACCCTAACGATTTGCCGCACCGGCGAGATCCCGGCCTTCGCCGGGATGACGATAGAGTTGAGGGCAGCTTCCGGTCGAAACCTACCATCCAGCTACCTCGGATAGCGTTCGTTCATCACGTCCCAGCTCAGCCGGACCAACTGTTCCAGAACGTCCAGATCAACATCGGCCAACTTGCCCACATAGAGGCACGATTTGCCGGTCTTGTGCTTGCCCAGCCGGGCGAACAGCGCGTCGGCCTCTGCCTGGCGGTCGCAATAATGGCCCATCAGATACAATGTCATCGCCGCCTTGCGCGGGCTGAAACCGGCGCGGCACATCGTTCCCGACCGGCCGCTGTCATAAACATAGTCGTAGCTGCCATAGCCGATGATGGAGGGGCCCCACATCTTCGGCTCCAGCCCGGTGACGCGGCGGTGGATCGCGTCGACCACCGCCGCCTCCTCGCGCCGCCGCGCGTCGGGCACGGCGGCGATGAAGTCGGCGACCGACGCCTCGGTCGCCTTGGTCTTGAGTTCGGCCTTTGCCATCGCGTCCTCCTTCGCCCATCCGGGGCGTTCGCGGGACGCGCGCCTTACCGCTTGCGGCGCTTTCCGCCGTTCAGTTCGGCCGACAGCGCCGGGGCGGGCCAGATCACGTCCAGCGCCTGTTGAATCGCCCCCGTTGAAACCGACACGGTGCGATTAAGGGTGCCATCATAACCGAAAGAGCCGCCCAGGGAATGGATATTGCCGTCGAACGCGGTGCCGATGACGCTGCCGTCGCGCGCGATCACGGGCGACCCCGAATTGCCGCCGATGATGTCGTTGGTCGACACAAAGTCATAAACGGTATTTTTGTCGATCCGCGCCTCTGCCCTCACGAAACCGTCGGCCAGCTTGTAAGGAAGCTGCCCCGTTGCGCGGTCATAGGTTCCGCCCATCACCGTCGTGGCGGGAACCGGCTTGCCGCGCTCGGTCCATCCCTGCACCCGGCCATAGGACAGGCGCAGCGTAAAGGTCGCGTCGGGATAGAGCGCATCGCCATAGGCGGCGAAGCGCGCCTTCGCGAGCCGCGCCTGCGCTGCGGTGACTGGCGCGTCATAATCGCGGTCGAACGCCGCCTTGATCGCGCGCGAACGCGGGTCGAGCTTCACGAAGAACTGGATCATCGGGTCGTCCGACGCTGCGATCGCCGCCGCGCCGCCTTCCCACAATTTTTTGCGATAGGCGGGGTCGGCCAGCTTCGTGCCCTCGACCAGCCGCTTGGCCAGCGCTTCGGGGCTTTCCTTGCCCAGCAGCGCCTGCATGTCGCCATTGTCGGTGCCCAGATATTCGCGCGCCTTGCTGGCCCAGAAGCTGACGCCCAATTCTTCCATCCAGCCATAGGTCGGCACCGCGTCGGTCAGCCGCTTTTCGGTCAGCGGCAGCGCCGAATCGGTATAGCCCGGCAGCCGTTCGCTGTTGGGTTTGGCGCGTTCGGCGGCGGCGCGCACCAGCGTCTGGGCATAGCCCGCGAGGGTGGAGAAGGACGCCGGGCCGCGTTCGAGGAAGCTGCTGTCGAGATAATCGTTGCGGCGGGCCTTGACGGCGGCCTCGATCTCCGACCAGGGATCGCCGATCTCGGCATTGCCCTTGACCCGCTGACGCAGTGCTGCCTCTTCGGCTGCCAGCTTGGCGGTGAAGGCCGCATCGTTCAGCGCGCGAAGCTGCCCCGACCGCGCCTTGAAGCTGTTTTCGACCCCGAACAGCTCGTCGCCGCCTTCGCGCGCCTTTTCGGGGCTTTCCTCCATCTTCGCGATCAGCCGCCCGCGATATTCAGAGAGCAGGAGCAGGGTGAGCGGCAGGCGCTCGGTGCGCTCAAAGCTGCGCTGCGCTTCGGTCAGCAGGCGCTGGGTCGAACCGGGGTTGCCGACGACGAAGGTGATTTCGCCTTCCTCCGGCGCGCGCGGGTTCCATTTCAGATGCGTTGGCGTCGCGGCAGGTTTGCCGCCTTCATAGGCGCGCAGGAAGGCCGCATCCATCGCATAGCGGGGGAAGTTGAAATTGTCGGGATCGCCGCCAAAGAAGGCTGCCTGAAATTCGGGCGCCCAGGCGATGCGGACATCGCTATATTTGCGATATTGATACAGCTTGTACTGACCGCCGCCGAACAGGGTGACGACCTGGCAGCGCGTCTTTTCGCGGTCGGTGCAGCTCGCCGCCTCGATCTCCGCAATCCGCGCGTCGCGTGCCTTCACCAGCGCTTCGCCGGTCAGGCTGCCGATCGCCTTCGCAATCTCGCCGGTGACGTCGGTGATCGACGTGACGACTTCGGCCTGCTGGCCGGGGCATTTGAGTTCGCGCGCGCGGTCGGCGGCGTTGAATCCGCCCGCAACCAGATCATTGTCGGCGCTCGACAGATTTTGCAGGCATCCGACAACGCAATGATGGTTGGTCAGGATCAGCCCGTCGGGCGACACAAAGGATGCCGAACAGCCGCCGGTCAGCCGTACCGCGGCGGCGCGCGTATGGTCGAGCCACTTCTGGTCGGGCGCCCAGCCATAGGTCGCGCGGATCGCATCGGTCGGTACGGCGTCGAACGTCCACATGCCCTCCTCGGCGGCGGCAGGGGCAGTGGCGGCAAAAGTGGCGGCAACGGCGGCGAAAGCAAGGGTCAGGCGCATCAAATCCTCTTCCATGAGATATGGTATCGTCCGATACTAGGGTCAGGACCCATTAATTCCGCGATCGAGGTTTGAAGCGATTTTGCTCAGGGCGAGGAGGAAAGGCGAAGGAATATGTCGATATTTCAAAGGCTTTTCGACGCTGCCATGGGCAAAATCGATCAAATCCCGCAGGGACGCCGAAATGGCTTCGATCTCGAACCTTCGCGGCCTTGCGGGTAGCGATGCTACCCGCTGCGCCCGCAAAGGCCCGATATCTTCGCCATTTCGACGCCTCGATCGTGGAATTAATGGGTCCTGACCCTAGCGGCGGCGACCCGTGCGGCCAAGCGAATATGCGCAGCGACCCACTGATGCGGCGTACCGGGGCCGCGGCTCGATAAAATAGGATCGCCGGAGGCTTTCCTAACTTTTTTCCCTGTGCTTCTATCGGCGATTGGCCTTGGGCTGCGCGTTCCGATCATCGTTCGGCCGCGCGCGGCCCGGCGGTATGCGATGGACCGGCGCGGCAAATTTCCGGAGTCGATAGAGTGACAAGTTTGACAACTTCCACCGCCGATCGCGCGTCGGCGATACCGCGGTCATTGCGTCGCCGGGGCCGGCCTGCTAGCCGCGCCCGCGATATTCCCTCGCCAAAGGTACTGCCATGTCCGATTCCATCAAACGCGTTGTCCTCGCCTATTCGGGCGGCCTCGACACGAGCGTCATCCTGAAA
>JBGTUD010000100.1:0-9300 GCA_041939405.1 Sphingopyxis sp.
CGAGGTCGGCGATCCCGACAAGCCGAAGCTCGTTTTTTTCTTCGACGAGGCGCACCTGCTGTTCGACGATGCGCCCCCCGCGCTCACTGAAAAGATCGAACAGGTCGTGCGGCTGATCCGATCGAAGGGGGTCGGCGTCTATTTCGTGACGCAGAACCCGATCGACATTCCCGAGGATGTGGCGGGCCAGCTTGGCAACCGCGTCCAGCACGCGCTGCGTGCCTTCACCCCGCGCGACCAGAAGGCGGTGAAGGCGGCCGCCGAGACCTTTCGCCCCAATCCGAAAATCGATGTCGCGCGCGAGATCACCGAACTCAAGGTCGGCGAGGCGCTGGTGTCGTTGCTGATGCCCGACGGCGCGCCGTCGCCGGTCGAGCGGACGCTGATCAAGCCGCCCAGTTCGCGCGCGGGCCCGCTGGATGCCAAGGAGCGCGCGATCATCCAGTCGATCTCGCCCGTCGAGGGCAAATATGACACGCCCGTCGACCGCGAAAGCGCCGAGGAACTGCTCGCCGCCAAGGCCGAACAGGCGCAGGCCGCCGCGATCGAGGCGAAGGCGCAGGCCGAAGCCGACAAGGCCGCGGCGATTGCCGCGAAAGAAGAAGCAAAGCGCAAGGCGGCCGAGGAACGCGAGCGCATCCGGCTGGAAAAGGCGGCAGCGCGCGAGGCCGCGAAGCCGAGCATGGCCGAAAAGATGATTCAATCGGCGGCGCGGTCGGCGGCGACGAGCATCGGCCGTCAGGTCGCGGGCAAGTTCGGCAGCCAGCTGATGCGCGGGATTTTGGGCGGCCTGTTCAAATAGGCCGGGGGACGGCGCGCCACCTGTTGTCTTTTGCAGTCGACTCCGCCGCCGAATCGCGGCAGCTTTGGTTGCATGACAAAACCTATATTGCCCGGAGAGGTAGCCGCTGCGATCATCAATCCGGTCGCCTATGGCACGTGGGAGCCGCTGCACGAACAGCTTGGCTGGGCGCGCGCGAACATGCCGCTTGGCGTCGCGGAGAATCCGAACCACGATCCCTTCTGGCTCGTCACGCGCCACGCCGATGTGATGGCGATCAGCCGCGATCCACAGCGCTTTGCCAACGGTATTCGCCCCACGGTGCTGACCGACCGCGCGGGTGAGGCGCTGGCGCGCGCGGCAACGCCCGGGAACGATGGCCATTTGATCCGCTCGCTGGTCCAGATGGATGCGCCCGATCATATGAAATACCGGCTGCTGACGCAGAGCTGGTTCATGCCCAAGAATCTGAAGACGATCGAGGATCGCATCCGGCAGATCGCGCGCGACACCGTCGACCGGATGCTGGATTCGGCGAGCGAATGCGACTTCGCGCGCGACGTCGCGGCGCATTATCCGCTGCGCGTCATCATGGACATATTGGGGGTGCCGCCCGATGACGAGCCGCGGATGCTGATGCTGACGCAGCAATTGTTCGGGCCGACCGATCCCGAGCTCAACCGCAGCAAGGAAGCGATCACCTCCAGCGAACAGGCGATCGCGATGATCAATTATGTCATCGCCGATTTCGAACATTATTTCGGCGCGCTGACCGCCGACCGCCGCGCCAACCCGCGGCAGGATATTGCCACGGTGATCGCCAATGCCACCATCGGCGGCGAGCCTATCCCCGACCGCGAGATGGCGGGATATTATATGATCATCGCGACCGCGGGGCACGACACGACGAGCGCGTCGACCGCGGGTGCGGTGATGGAGCTTGCGAAGAACCCGGCGCTGTTCGCGCGCTTTCGCGATGCAGAGGCCGACAAGGCGGGACTGATCGAAGAAGCGATCCGCTGGACGACCCCTGTGCAGCATTTCATGCGCAGCGCCAGGGAGGATGTCGAGATCGGCGGACAGACCATCCGCGCGGGCGACTGGCTGATGCTCAATTATGTGTCGGCGAACCGCGACGAGGCGGTGTTCGCCGATGCCTTTGCCTTCGATCCCGACCGCGCGAAGAATGAACAGATCGCGTTCGGCTTCGGCGCGCATGTGTGTCTGGGGCAGCATCTGGCGCGGCTGGAGATGCGCATATTGCTGGAAGAACTGCTCCCGCGGCTGAGCCGTATCGAGCTGGCGGGCGAGCCCGCGCGCGTCGAATCGGTGTTCGTCGGCGGGCTGAAGCGCCTGCCGATCCGGTTTGCGGCGGCGTAGCGGCCGGTCTGGGGGCGCTGCTCAGGGAATGCGTTTCGTCGGATAGGGCGTGCCGTCCTTGTGGAAATAGCCGTCGGGCGTGAAAAGCATGTCGATGTCCGAATAGCCACCGCCGGTGTCGCGCGCCTTGCCGCCGCCGAGCGCGACAAAGACGCAGTCGGCATCCGATTCGTTGATCAGGTGGTGGCCGTTGGTGCTCCCCTTTGGCCACACCGCGATGTCGCCCGGCCGCATCGGATGGCGCCCGTCATCTTCGATCAACACCGCCTCGCCGGCAATCATCACCAGCATCTCGTCCTCGCCGTCGTGCCAGTGGCGCTGCGAGGACCAAGCGCCGGGTTTGAGCACGACATGGCTCGCGGAAAAGTCGCTGAGCCCCGTCGGCGGCGCGAGGCGGCGGTACCAGCGGCCCTGCACCGGCGCGTCGAAGGGCGCGGGGTAGCCGGTCGCGTTGGTCTGCGGAATCGAATCGAGATCGAGCTTGGGCATGGCAGTCCTCATATATTTTGTTCCACCTTTGTTTCGCACAATGGCGCCGCGATGCAAAGCCTCGACTTCGCACGGTACGAAAGCGTAAAGGGCGGGCATGACCCATGTTGTCGATCCCGTCGAACTGGCCAAGGCACTGATCGCCGCGCCGAGCGTCACCCCTGCCACGGGCGCCGTGTTCGACGTGATCGAGACGGCGCTCGTACCGCTGGGCTTTACGGTCGAGCGCTTCATCGACGGGATCGAACCCGATGGGCCGGTCGAAAATCTGCTCGCGGTGCGCGCGGGCAGGGGGCCGGTGCATTTCGGATTCGCCGGCCACCTCGACGTCGTGCCGCCGGGGGTGGGGTGGACGGGCGACGCCTTTGCGCCCGAAATCCGCGGCGAGCTTCTCTATGGGCGCGGTGCGGTCGACATGAAGGGGGCGATCGCGGCGTTCGTCGCAGCGGCGGCGGCGACGCCGCCCGAGGCCGGTACGATCAGCCTGATCATCACGGGCGACGAGGAAGGCCCCGCGATCTTCGGCACACGCGCGCTGATGGAGCATATGGCCGCGCGCGGGGTGAAGCCGGATATGATTGTCGTCGGCGAACCGACATCGGTGAACAGGCTCGGCGACATGGTGAAGATCGGGCGGCGTGGATCGGTCAACATCTGGATCGACGTGCCGGGAACGCAGGGGCATGTCGCCTACCCGCACCTTGCCGACAATCCGATCCCCAAGCTGGTGAAGATATTGGCGGCCATCGAATCGGTGAGCCTCGACGCGGGAACCGAATGGTTCCAGCCATCGAACATCGAGTTCACCGATATCGAGGTCGGCAACGGCGCGACCAATGTGATTCCGGCCTCGGCGCGCGCGCGGCTGTCGATCCGTTTCAACGATCAGCACAAGGGCGCCGACCTGGTCGCGATGATCGAGCGCATCGCGCACGATGTCGAGCCCGGCGCCAAGGTGCTGGGCAAGATTTCGGGCGAGGCCTTTCTGACCCCTCCGGGCGAATTGTCCGAGCTGGTCGCCGAGGCGATCCATGCCGAAACCGATCTTTGCCCCGAAATGTCGACGACCGGGGGGACGTCGGACGCGCGCTTCCTCCACGCCCTATGCCCCGTAGTCGAATTCGGGCTGACCAACGCGACGATGCACAAGCTGGACGAAGCGGTGGCGGTCGAGGATTTGCACCGCTTGACCGCCATCTATCGCGGCATTTTGATGCGCGCTTTTCTTTAGTCGTCGCGGCTACGCCGTAGAATCACATAGACGGCGCCCGCGCCGCCATGGCTGATATGCGCGGGGCGAAGCGCGACAATTTGATCTGCATAAGCCGAGTAGGCGAGCCAGTCGGGAAGGGCCGCGCGGATCGCGCCGCGCGGGCGCGGTAATCCATGCATCTGCGGCAGACGGTCGGCGCCGGGGCGAAGGCGCCCCGCGACGACGAGCAGCACGCGCGCGCCGCGGAGGAGCGCGCGGCCGATCGCGTCATCGAGCAGCGCCTGCGCCGACGCGAGCGTATGGCCGTGCAGGTCGATGCTCACGTCCGGACGCACCAGTCCCTTGCGCAGGCGGCGGTCCCAATGGCTGTCCAGCGTTGCCGTCTGGTGCGTGCGGCGCGGAGGGGGTAATTTGGGGTGTGTTCGCGGCGGGGCTGCGGGCGCGGCAAGGCTACGCGGACCGGGCTGCGGCGGCTTGACCGTCGGCGGCGCCGCAGGTGCGAGCGGCGCCTTCCCCCTGGGGAGCGGGGTTACGGTCGCCGCAACCTTTTTCCAAAGCGCGCTTTCGTCGGGATCGAGGCGCCGCGGCATAGAGGTTCAACCGGCGGACGGAGGCAGCAGCCGCGCGACGCTGGCGCGCGGAAGCAACAGCAGGGCGGAGCCGCGCGCCGCCATGCCGCCGGCGATCGCGCGCGCGTCGTCGCCCGCCCCCCAGAAGCTGTCGAAGCGGTTGGCGCCCTTGATCGCGCCGCCGGTGTCCTGGGCCACCCACAGGCCATTGGGTTCGGCGCGGTCGAGCGAAAGGAAGACGGGCGCGCCAAGCGGCACATATTTGGGATCGGCGGCAACGCTCGCACGGCCGGTAACGGGCACACCCAGCGCGCCGAGCGGGCCAGGGCCGGTGAGTTCGCGGAAAAAGACCCAGCTCGGATTTTCGTTCATCACCGCCGCGCCGCGCACGGGGTCGGCGCGCAGATAGTCGAGGATGCCCTGCATCGATGCCTGTCCGCGCTGAAGTTCGCCGCGATCGAGCAGCAATTTGCCGATGCCGACATAGCCGCGGCCATTCTGCGCATCGTATCCGATGCGCATCACGCCGCCGTCGGGCAGGCGGAGACGCCCCGACCCCTGCACCTGGAGGAAGAAAAATTCGGCGGCGTCGGCGGCCCAGGCGAGTTCGAGTCCGCGCCCTTCCAGCGCGCCGCTTTCGATTGCCAAGCGGTCATAATAGCAAACAAAATTGCCGTTCTCGACGCGGCCGCGGATCTTGCGGCCCTTGAGGTCGTCGGCGAACTGGCCAAGGTCGACTTCAACGAGGTCGCCCGGGCGGCGATAGATGGGGACGTCATAGCCCGGCTGTTTTGTTCGCGATGCGGCGATTTCGGGTTCGTAATAGCCCGTGACGAAAGCCGAGCCTGTGCCGATCTGAACCGTCGCGAAATGGCGGGCGAAGAAGGTCAGCGCGTCGCTATCGGCCCAGCTTTTTGCGGCATTGCAGCTTTCGGTCCAGTCGGCGCCTTGGGTGAGGCCGCTCGTATCGGTGCGTCGCTGCACCGATGGACAGCTGATGCGGAAGGCCGCGAGCGCGCGCGCCGCCTGCTCGGCGGGGATGCCGAGCGTCGCAAGGTCGGGACCGGCGACCACGCCGCTGGCGGCGGCCGTGGTGGCGTCGGCGGGGACCGCAGCGACGGGAATCGGCGCGCGCGGTGTCGCGGGAATCGGCTGCGCGGCAGCGCCGGGCCGCTCCGACGGGCGCGGGACATAGGGGCGCGGGATGCCCATCGGGCGAGCGGGCGTGGTCGTGGCGGGGCGGCTGTCTGCGGCAGGAACAATCGATGCGCAGCCCGAAATCAGCGGCAGCGCGGTCAGCAGCGCGAGTCCGAAAAGACGCGCGCGCGGCGCCCCGGCCGTCGGACGCATGGGATCAGGCCGATTCGGCTTCGTCGAGCACCCAATTGGGGTCATTGCTGCCGATCTGACGGCGGAAGGTCCAAAGATCGTCGGTCTGCGCCGCGTCGCTCATCGAGCCGGCAATCAACTTGCCATCTGCATCGCGCGTCACCGCGCTGATATCGGCGTGGTAACGCACGGTAATGCGCGCTTCGCCGCGATTGAGTTCGACCGCGGTGATCTTGGCCGAATCGATCCCGATCAAACGGTTGTCGAGCGTTTCGCCGCGCGCCTCGCGAGCTTCGATCGCGTCCGCAAAGGCTTCGTAGCTGTCGTCGTCGCACAGGTCGCGGAGCGTGTCCCGATCGCCTTTCCAATAAGCTTCGAGGATCATCCGGTACGCCGCCTCGGCCCCCTCCATGAAGCGGCCCGCGTCGAAATTGCGGTCGGTCGCGAGCAGCTGGCGCAGACCCGCCTCGGCAGCAGGTTCATAGACGAGGCCCGCCGTATCTGATGCCGCTGCGGCGAGCGCAGGGGCGTCGCCATCGTCGACGCGGATCGGCGTCGGTGCGGCGCGGTCGTCGCGGCGCGGCAGGACGGGTTCCTGTTCGTGACCCGTGCGCTTGCCGAGCACCGAATAGAGCCGCATCCCAAGGAAGGCGGCGATCATGGCGAGCAGGACGATCGAAAAAGCAGTCACGGTCAAGGGTCCAATGCGAGCAAAGGCAACATATCCCGGAATATATAGGCGATACGCGGCCAGGTTTCAAATGGCCATGGTCGCTGGCGCCCGGCGCGTCAACGATTCGGCGGCGCGGATACATCGACATGGCGCCCCATTGTGCTGGCGGCCTGCCGCTGCTAAGCGCCGCGGCAACCGTCCGCCGCGGTTCCGACACGGCCCGCGGCGCCGACATATCGTTCATTTTTTAAGCGAAAGCATCCTATCATGGCCGACGAGACGAGCGCCGACATCAACAATCCCGCCCTGCAACCCAATGGCGAAGACACGAGCCCGGCGATCGGCCTGATTTCGCAATATGTGAAGGACATGTCGTTCGAAAATCCGAACGCCCCCGCGGTCTATCAGTGGCAGGAAGCCCCGCACGTCGACGTTCAGTTCAACATCGCCGCCGATAGTGTCGGCGAGAATCTGTACGAAGTGACGCTGAAGATCGACATCACCTCGAAAAGCGACAGCGGCACCAGCTTTGTGATCGAGTTGAAATATGCGGGACTGTTCGGCGTGCGCAACGTCCCCGACGATCAGCTTCAGCCCTTTTTCCTCGCCGAAGCGCCGCGCATCCTGTTTCCCTTCGCGCGCCGCGTCGTCGCCGATGCCGTCCAGGATGGCGGTTTCCCGCCGTTGCTGCTTGAACCGATCGATTTCCACGGCTTGTTCATGCAGCAGGCACAGGCGGCGCAGGCCGAAGCGGCCGGGCAGGCCGCGCCCGTCGGTCAGGCCTGAGAGCCTAACGGGGGCGAGCTGAGGGCTTGAGCAGCCTCGTCAAAAGCGTCGGGACGATCGGCGGGCTGACGATGGTGAGCCGCATCTTCGGGTTCGCGCGCGACATGCTGCTCAGCCGCATCCTCGGCGCGGGCGGCGTCGCCGATGCGTGGCAGCTCGCCTTTCAGCTTCCCAACATCTTTCGCCGCCTGTTCGCCGAGGGCGCGTTCGCCGCTGCCTTTGTGCCGCTGTTCAACCAGCGGATGGCCAAGGACGGCGGGACAAGCGAAGCGCGCGCCTTTGCCGACGCGGTGCTGTCGGTGCTGATCCCGATCCTGATCGTCTTTTCGGGCCTGATGCTGGTCGTCATGCCGTGGGTGATGGGGCTGTTCGCAAGCGATGCGCTGGAAGCCGATGGCGCGCGTTTCGATCTGGCAGTGACGATGGCGCGCATCGCCTTCCCCTATCTGGCGTTTATGAGCGTCGCGACGCTGTTCGCGGCGATCCTCAACAGCCTGTCGCGTTTCGCCGCGGCGGCGGCGGCGCCGATCCTCCTCAACCTCTGTCTGATCGGCGCGCTGCTGCTCGGCCTGTTCACCGGCGACGGCGGCGAGGCAGCGAAGGCCGCGACGGGGCTCTATCTTGCCATCGCGGTGTCGCTTTCGGGGCTGTTCCAGCTTGGCTGGCTGTTTTTCTGGGTGCGCCGTTCGGGGTTCCGGCCGGCGCTGCGCCGCCCGCGCCTTTCGGCCGATGTGCGCGAGATGGGGGTGCTGATCCTGCCCGCAGTGTTCGGGGCCGGCGTCTATCAAATCAGTCGCTTCATCGACCTGTTCTTTATCGCGACCCTGCCCGACAAGAGCATCACCTATCTGGCGATGGCCGACCGGCTGAACCAGCTGCCGCTCGGCATCATCGGCATTGCGCTTGGCACTGCGATCCTGCCCGCGCTGTCGCGCTTCGTCGCGCAGGAAGACCGCGATGGTGCCGCCCGGCTCCAGAGCAATGCGATCGAACTTGCGATGCTGCTCACCGTCCCCGCGGCGGTCGCGCTGTTCGTCGCCGGTTCGGCGATCACGAGCGCCTTTTATGTCGGCGGGCAGTACAGCCTCGCCGACGGGCTGGCGACCGGGGCGGTCGTCGCCGGCCTCGTCGTCGGGCTGCCCGCCTATGTGCTCGTCAAGGTGCTCGTTCCCAATTTCTTTGCGCGCAAGGATACGCGCACACCGGTGTGGACCGCAGCCGGGTCGTTGCTGATCAACGTCGCGCTCAACCTGCTGCTGATCCCGCGCTTCGGCATCGTCGGGCTCGCGGTTGCGGGGTCGATCGCGGCGTGGTGCAACGTCGCGCTGCTCTATGCGATCCTGCACGGCAAGGGGCTGTTCCGTCTGACCGGCCGCGTCGCGGGACGGATCGTGCGGATCCTTCTGGCCGCCGCGGCCATGGCGATGGTGCTCCATTTCACGCTGCCGCTTGCGGGCGGAGCCTTTACCGCCGGGGTGATCGAGCGCATCGCAGCGCTTGCCGCACTCGTCGGGGCGGGCGCAGTGACATTCTTTGGTTGCGCCTTCCTCCTCGGCGTGGTCAATCGCGACACGCTCGGCCAGTTGCGCCGGCGCACACTCTGAACAGGACGACGAACATGCGGACGCTTTCGGGCATTCAGCCCACCGGAAATTTGCACCTTGGCAATTATCTGGGCGCGATCCGCAACTGGGTGCGGATGCAGGACGAGATGGCGGGCGAGAAGCTGTATTTCCTTGCCGACCTCCATGCGATCTCGATGCCGCATGTTCCCGCCGAGCTGACCGCCAATACGCGCGCGATGACCGCGGCGCTGGTCGCGTGCGGGATCGACACCGATCGTTCGATTCTGTTCAACCAGGCCCGCGTTCCCGCGCACGCCGAGCTGCAATGGCTCTTGAACGGCACCGCACGGCTCGGCTGGCTCAACCGCATGACGCAGTTCAAGGATAAATCGGGCAAGAACCGCGAAAGCGCGTCGGCGGCGCTCTACACCTATCCCGTGCTCCAGGCAGCCGACGTGCTCCTCTACCAGACCACGCACGTCCCCGTGGGCGAGGATCAGAAACAGCATCTCGAG